>NZ_JBQHCV010000004.1:0-508866 GCF_052068215.1 Nonomuraea sp. H19
GCAACCGTCCGGGCTTCCACGCGGAAATCCCCCTCACCGATCGCTCAGCCGTTGACGTACGGGGCGAGCGCCACGGCGAGGAGGCCACCCATGAGCCCGAGGTTCTTGAGGAACTGGATGCGGTTGGCCTTGCGTACCTGAGGATCGGTGTCGGCCCAGAACGCATGACCGGCGAGCGTCGTCGGGATCAGTGAGATCACCAGGCCGACTGCCGCGGCCTGCCAGAGCAGGCCGATGGCGACGCCGATGCCGCCCGCGACCATCGCGGCGCCATTGAATCGGACGGCGATCTCCGGGCGGGGGATGCGGAGCTTGGCCGCCATCGCGACACGCGCGCCGGGCGCGGCGATGGCCTCGTAGCCGAGCCAGATGAAGGGCAGGCCGATGGCGACGCAGGCAAGCCGAAAAGCAATGTCCATGGCTGGACTCCTGAAGGGGTGAAGGAGCGGGGATTTAGTGAGTCACGCGGACCGAGTTCCGGAGCGCGTTGAGCACGTGCCGGATCATCTGGCCCGAAGTGTTGGCCTTGAGGAAGCTCGAGATGCCGCCGTAGGTGAGTTCGAGGACGATCCCGCCGAGGTCGAGTGCGCTGATGCCCGGCTCGTGGCCGGGGAGGAGCTTGCTCTGCAGGAGCGCGCCGGCCTGTTCCCACTGACTCACGAAGAGTTGACGGTGCCGATCGCTCAGGGTGCCGTCGCGCTGCGCACGGCGCAGGAACTCGATGGCGATGATGCCCCACTTCTGCTCGCTTGCACGGGAGTCGCACCACCGGGCGACGACCTCGATCACCTCGTCAGGATCCGTGACCTCGCGGAGCAGTTCGGAGAGCTCCTCGACGTCGTGGCCGGCATTCCCTTCGAGCAGCTCCAGCAGGATCTCCTCTTTCGAGGAGAAGTTGGAATAGAAAGCTCCCTTCGAGAAGCCGGCCTCCTCGGCAATGCGTTCGACCGAGGCGCCGTCATAGCCGTCGCGCGCGACGACATCCAGCGCCGAGAGAAGAAGCTTCTCCCGCGTGAGTGCCTGCTTCTGCTCTCGCGTCAGCCGAGCCATTGATACTCCACATCCGTTCGGTTGTTCTTGTATTGCGCGCGGGTGTACCGCTGCTCCTTCCCCGGAGGAAGGTTATTGCGGCAACCGCTCCTGCCGCCCGCCCGGGCTCACAGCGTAAGGCCGCGCGCGCAGCTCGATTCAGCCGGCGATGCCGGCCTTGGAGACATCGATGGCGGAGTCGCGCGCCACCCAGCTCTTACCGTCGAACTCGTGCAGCTGGTACTGGTGAACCAGCCGGCCGTCCTTTTCGCCGGTGAGCGAGGCCTGATCGATCAGCAGGGGGTTCTCCTCCTGGGAGAGCGAGTCCCACGCGGAGAGGAAGCCGTCGCTGCTGATCTCCTCTGCCGAGCGGAGGGCCGAGACGATGGCCGCCGCCAGCCCGTAGCCGGTGAGGGTGAAGGTCTGTCCGGCGTCCGCGGACGGCGCGTACTTGGCCATGTCGGCCCGGTACTGGGCCAGCGCCTTGTCGTCGCTCAGGGCGGGGTTCTGGGGATCCTTGAACCACTGGTAGGAGAGAGCTCCGACGACGTTCTCCGCGCCGGCGGGTTTGACCGTGCTGGCGAAGTCGGCGTACGGGCTGCCGATGAAGATCGTCGGCTTGTACTTGATCTGGCCCATGTGAGACAGCAGCGCGCCGATGGTCGGCGGGCCGTGGGTCACGACCAGCACGTTGACGCCTGCGGCCTTGAGCTCTGTCACCTGGGACGACAGGTCCCCCTGGCCCGGCGGGATCCGTATGGCTTTCACAGGGGTGATGCCGGCCGCTGCGAGCCCGGCGAGCTGGCTCTCGGCGAAGGCGTTGTTGAACCCCAGGAAACCGACGACGGCCTTGGGGATGTTCTTGGCGATGTACCGCCCCTGGAGTTCGCCCTCCCAGGCGATGTCCGGCACGAAGGCGCGCGTGTAGGGGAAGTTCTGGACGTCGCTCAGCTCCTTCTCGCCGCCCTGCACGATCTGGGCGACGTGCGCCGCGTTGAGCGGCGGCCGCGCGGCGACGGAGATCCCGCCGAAGTTGATGACGATCGTCGCCTTGTCGCGCTCGGCGAACTGCCTGTTGTTGGAAACCATCCGGGCAGGGTCGAAGGCATCGTCGACCACCTTGAAGTCGACCTTTCGCCCGCCGATGCCTCCGGCGGTGTTCACGGCGTCGAAGTACGCCTTGGCCCCGGAGGCCGAGGCGCCCGCGGACACCAGAGGACCGCTGAGCGGGTAGCTGGCCCGGATGACGATGTCGCCGCTGCCGTCCGCGGTGCCCGGAGAGGACGCAGCGCGCCCGGAGCATCCCGCCAGAACGACCGCCAACGCCGCCATGGCCACGGCCATGACCTTCTTACTTCTGTAGCGCACCATGGGAAACCTCTCGTTCGGGGCCCACGTGGGGTCGGACATCTACTTGTTGAGGGCTGCGTCGTCGGCACGGCCCGTACGGGCTGCGCGCACGGGAGGCGCGTCACCCCGGGGCCCGGTGGCGCGATGTGCCAGGCGCGAAAGGTCACCGACGAGGCCGGACGGCGCGATGATGAGGGTCAGGATGAGGCCGCAGGCGTAGACGAGCTGGGACCAGTTGCCCGCGGACTCGGCACCGACGATGCTCTCGGCGAACTTGGGGAGATAGATCACGATCGCCGCGCCGACGAGGGCGCCGGCCCAGGTCCTGCTGCCGCCGACGACGCTCGCCGCGAGCAGCGCGATCGAGAAAGACACGAGATAGCTGTCCGGCACGGCGATCGCCGCGATGAGCGCGTAGAACGCGCCCCCCATCCCGGCGACCGCCGCGCTGACGGCGAATGCCACGAGCTTCGTGCGGTTGACGTTGACCCCGTTCGCGGCTGCCAGGAGTGCGCTCGTCCGGACGGCCGCGAAGGCTCGGCCGAGCCGGCCGGTGACCAGGTTGCGCAGCACGAGGAGGATCAGGGCCAGTGCGACGAGGCACACGAGGAAACCGAACTGCGCCTCGGTCAGTCCGCTCCAGGCCGGGGGTTCGATCGGGGAGCGCGCCATGAAGATGCCGAAGGTCCCGCCCGTGATCGGCTTGAGCCGGATGAGGAGCAGTGGGAAGATCGCCGCTACGGCGATCGTGAGCAGCCCGAGGTTGGCCCCGCCCATGGTGAGGCCGAGGACGCCGAGCAGCAGGCCGAAAACCAGGCACACGGCGCCGCCGACGAGGACCGCGCACCACCACGGCCATCCGTACGTGGCCACGAGAATGATGGCGGCGTAACCGCCCAGCCCGAAGACGGCGCCGTGGCCGACGCTGATCTGGCCGGAATGCCCCAGCAGGAGGTTCAGCCCGGCGACCGCAATCGCGATGGCGAGCATGCGCGTGAGGTCCAGCAGGTCGTAGTCGGAGACGACGAAGGGGACGACGACGCCGGTCACGAGTGCGGCGGCCCAGCCGATGGGGACGGCCCAGCGCAGGCGCGTGTTCATACCCTCACCGTCCTGGTCCTGCCGAAGAGCCCCGCCGGCCGCAGCATCACGACGAGGGCGGTGAGGGCGAAGGGAGCGATGATGGCGAGATCCCTGTCCAGTCCGGGCACGTACCGGCTGGCCAGGTTGTCGGCGATGCCGATCAGGACGCCCCCGACGACCGACCCCACGCGGCTGGACAGCCCGCCGAGCGTGCCGGCGGCCAGCGCCAGAAGGAGGGGGAAGGTCATCATCCCCGGAGAGAGTGTGAGGACCGGCGCGGCCACGACCGCGGCGAACGCGCCGACCGCGGCGGCGACGGCCCACCCCACCATGAGCCACAGGCCTTGGTGCTGGCCCAGGAGTGTCGCCGAGGCGGGATTCTGTGCCACCGCGCGAAGCCGCAATCCGACACTGGTCCGGTTGAACAGCAGCGCCGTCGCGGCCATGACGGCGAGCAGCGTGATCAGCGACCCGACCTGCTGCACCGTCATGTGCAGCCCCGCGAACTCGATCAGCCCGCTTCCGAACGGGCTGGGGAAGGTCCGCGGGTCGGTCGTCCAGATGATCGACATGAGCGCGTTCAGGCCGAGGAGCAGGGCGACGCTGAGCGTGAGCAGGGGGAGTTCGCCGGCGCCCTCCAGGCGCCGGACCAGTACTCTCTCGATGAGCGCCCCACCGCCCGCGGACAGAGCCACGGTGAGGGGAAGCGCCGCCCAGAACCCCACGCCTGCTTGGGTCAGGACCAATGTCACGTATGCCGACAGGGTGGCCATCTCCCCCTGGGAGAAGTTGAGCATTCCCGTGCCTTGGAAGACGACGCTCAGCGCGAGTGCGAGCATGCCGTACACGAGCCCTGAGCTCAGTCCGTCCAGCAACTGTTGGAGCAGTTCGGTCATTTCTCGTCCCTTTCCGGACCGCCGGCCGCTTCTCCCAGGTAGGCGCGCCTGATCACGTCGCCGTCGCGGAAATCCGCCGTGGGGCCGGCGGCGGCGACGCGGCCGCCCGCCAGGACGACGGCGCGGTCGGCGACGCGCAAGGAAAGCCGTGCGTTCTGCTCGGCGATCAGCAGCGATGTCGACCACTCACCCCTGATCCTGGCCAGGGCCTCGAAGAGCTGCTGGGTCACCATGGGCGCCAGGCCCAGTGACGGCTCGTCGATGAGCAGCAACTGAGGGCGCGCCATCAGCGCACGTCCGATCGCGAGCATCTGCTGCTGTCCGCCCGACAGGAGCCCGGCGGCACGCCGTCGCATGTCCGCCAGTACCGGGAACGTGGCGTAGACCTGGGCGAAGTCCTCGCGCGCGCTCGACCGCCGTCCCTTCGGACGGGCCAGGCTGCCGAGTCGCAGATTTTCCTCCACAGTGAGGTCGGCGAAGGTGCCTCGGCCTTCGGGCACGTGTCCGACGCCGGCGCGGGCGGTGCGTGCGCCGCTCCAGCCGGCGATGCTCACCCCGGTGAGGGTGATCTCGCCACGCGTCGGCACCACCCGGGAGATGGCCCGCAGCAGCGTCGTCTTGCCGGCTCCGTTGGGCCCCAGGAGCACGACGATCTCGCCCGGAGCGATGCTGAAGTCGATCCCGTGAAGGACCTCGACCGAGCCGTACCGCGCGACGAGCTGCCGGGTCTCGAGCAGTCCTGTGCTCACGGTGCCTCCTTCGGCGGCACCGTGAGCGAAAGTGCTGCTGTGCTCATGGTTCGCTCGCTCACGCCTCCACCTCCGACCACTCGTCGCCGAGGTAGGCGGCGACGACCTGCGGATCGGCCGCCACCTCCGCGGGCGGCCCGGCGACCAGAAGACGTCCTGCGTCGAGGACGACCACGTGGCGCGACACCCGCATCACGAGGCCGACGTCGTGCTCGACGAGGACGCACGTCGTCCCGGCAGCCGCCGCGAACACCTCGACGTCGTCGAGCAGCTCGGAGGCCTCGTCCGCACCGAGTCCCGCGGCCGGCTCATCGAGCAGCAGCAGCCGGGGCTCGGCGAGCAGGGCCCTGGCGACCTCGACCCGTCGCCGGTCGCCGTGCGCCAGGCTGACGACGCGGCGCACGTCCGCTCGCGCGAGACCGAGGTGCGACAGCAGTTCGGCTGCCCGCGCACGCATCGAGGTCTCGTCCGACCTCACGGCGGGTAGCCGCAGCATCGATCCGATCACCCCCCCGCGCACCTTCGGGTGCGCACCCAGCAGGACGTTGTCGAGGGCGGTGAGGTCCGGCACGAGCAGCGGTGTCTGGAAGGTGCGTGCGATGCCGAGCGCTGCGCGCCGGTCGGCGCGCAGCCGGCTCAGGTCATGACCTTCGAGCTCGACCGTGCCCTCATGGCGGACGACCCCGCTGATGCAGTTCAGGAGCGTGGTCTTGCCTGCTCCGTTCGGCCCGATCACCGCGGAGACACCGCCCGCGGGGATCGAGAAAGAGACGTCGCGGAGTGCTTGGACCCCCCGGAAGCTGACTCCCAGGGCGCCGACGCGCAACGCGATGTTGGGTGGTGGGTCGGTCATCGTCGGCACCGTCCTTGTCCGTGCGAGGTCGCCGGTCACGGCGAGCACCGGTGGTGCTCGCCGTCCATCGACTCGTCGGCCTTCGCGTCCTCGACGTGGACGACGTCCTCGATCGACGCGACCTCACGGACCATCGGGTCCGAGGGGGCGAGCACGTCGAGGGCGGTGTCGTTCACTGAATCTCACCTCTTCGTGTGACGGGACGGTCCGGGGCGAGTCCGGGGTAACGGGGGCTGTGCTCCGTGGCGCCAGGGCGGCTCTGCTCACGGCTCTGTGAAATCCCCCACAGAATCTGGATTCCGGACGGTATCTGTTGCCGGTGACGGATGTCAACAAGTTCATCGCGACGAAACACGCGTTGCCGTGCGGCGGCCGCCGGGACGTCTCCGGAGTTCTCGGCGGTGCGGGCTCATGGCCTCGACGAAGTGGCGTCGATGCAGGTCGGCTGGGGCCTTGACGTCTGGCAGTGCCGGGCTCCCGCGCGAGCTGCATGGGGTATTGACACCGCAAGCCACGTTACATACCTTGCAGTATCCAAAGTCCAGCCGGTTTCTCAGTGGGCCGCCGTGCGGCTCCCCGCGACGGATCGCGACCGCCGACTGAATCCGACCTTCCCGTCAAGACTGAATCGAGGAAGATGACATGTCTGTATCGGAGCTGACGGGCGAGAACCTGTTCCGGGATCCCTACCCGGTGTATGCCCGCTTGCGGGAGGAATCGCCGGTGGCCTTCTTCGAGGGCACCAAGGAATTCCTCGTCACGCGTTTCGAGGACTGTCGCACGGTGGGTTCGAACGATCGGGTGTTCGGCCCGTCCGGCAGCCCCGACCGGCCGGAGGCGCGCGTCATGGGCATGCCGAACGTGCTGAGCATGAGCGGTGACGAGCACCTTTTGCTGCGCGCGGGCATCGACGACAACCTGACCCAGGAGGCGGTCCGCGGTTACGTGGAAGCACTGACGCGCCCGGTCGTGCGGGACTACCTCACCCGGTTGAAGCCCCGGGGCGCGGCGAATCTCACCGCCGACCTCTTCGAGCCGATCTCGGTCCGCTGCATCGGGAACGTCATAGGCCTCAGGGACACCACGAACGAAACCCTGGTCGAGTGGTTCCACGCGATGGCGGCGGGCCTGCAGAACGTGAGTGACGACCAGGCCGTATGGGATCGGCTCGACCGAGCTCTGGCCGAGATCGAGGCGCAACTGGGGGTGCTCTACGAACGGGCGCTCGCCACGCCGGACCACACCCTGATGAGCCATGTGATGCGCGGTGGTATGCCCGAGGGGCAGGTGCGCAGCCTCGACGAGATCCTGCCCACGATGAAGGTGATCATCCTGGGTGGCCTCCAGGAGCCCGGCCACGCCGCCGCGAACGCTTGCGCGGGCCTGCTGCTGAACCCCGACCAGGCGAAGGTGGTCGCCGCCGACCCGGCGGAGCACGCGCTCCGCGCGTTCGACGAGGGCCTGCGCTGGATCGCCCCCATCGGGGTCACGCCACGGGTCGCCGCCGAGGACGTCGTCGTGGCCGGCACGACCATCCCGGCCGGAGCCTCGGTCGCCATCGTCATGGCCTCGGCGAACCGGGACGAGAACCGCTTCGAGAACCCCGACGCGTTCGACATGCACCGCAAGAAGCGGCCGCACCTGTCCTTCGGCTTCCGGCCGCATTTCTGCTCGGGTCACGCCCTCTCGCGGGCCATGGGTCAGATCGCGCTCGAGGAGGTCTTCCAGCAGCTGCCGAACCTGCGGCTGGACGACACGCGCGAGGTGCGGGCCAAGGGCTGGCGTTTCCGCGGCGTCACGGAGATTCCGGCGACATGGGAGGCATGAGCAACCTGGCCATCGACTGCCATGGCCATTTCACGACCGAACCCCCGGAGTTCCACGCCTTCCGCAAGGCGCAGATCGCCTTCGCCGAAGGGCGATCGCAGGAACGCCCCGCCTACTCCGGGACCGACGACGACGAGCTGCGGCGGATCGTCGCGCAGAACCAGCTCCGGGTGCAGCAGGAACGGGGCTCGGACCTGACGATCCTGTCGCCGCGCGCATCGGGCATGGGCCATCATGTCCCGGGGCAGGACATCGCCACGGAGTGGGCCCGCCTGTCGAACGACACGGTCCGGCGCATCTGCGAGCTCTTCCCGCGCAACTTCGCCGCCGTGTGCCAGTTGCCCCAGACGATCGACGGGGATCTGGAGCCCGTGCTCGCAGAGCTGGAGCGCTGCGTGGGCCACGGCTTCATCGGGTGCAATCTCAACCCGGACCCCTCGGGCGGGCACTGGTCGGCACCGCCGCTCTACGACCGTTGGTGGGATCCGCTGTGGGAGACCCTGACCCGGCTGGACGTACCGGCCATGATCCATGTCTCCGGCTCCTGCGAACGCGCCCTGCACACGACGGGGGCGCACTACATCGCCGCCGATACCGCAGTCTTCATGCAGTTGGTCGAGGGTGACCTCTTCGAGCGGCATCCCGCACTACGGCTGATCATCCCGCACGGCGGCGGTGCGGCTCCGTACCACTGGGGGCGATACCGGGGCCTGTCGATCATGCTGGGCAAGCCCCCGCTGTCCGAGCACCTGATGCACAACCTGTTCTTCGACACCTGTGTCTACCACCAGGCGGGCATGGATGCCCTCTTCACGGTGATCGACCCCAAGAACCTGATCTTCGGGTCCGAGCTTCTCGGCGCGGTGCGCGCCGTGGACCCGGAGACGGGGCACCCCTTCGACGACACCAAGCGCTACATCGACGCGCTCGGCCTGGACGACGAGACGCGTCACGCCGTCCTCGAGGGCAATGCGCGACGCGCCTACCCGAGGCTCGATGCGCTTCTCACGGCACAAGGGCGCTGATCAGGCGCTCGTCTTCTGGACCATTGGAGGTTCCATCGATGCCTGCTGACCTGACACGAGTACGTTTTGCCGGCGGCGCCCAAGGCTTCAACTGGCTCCCGGTCTTCGTCGCGGAGGACCAGGGGTTGTTCGCGAAGTACGGACTGGCGATCGAGTATCTGCGGCTGGGCTCGGTCGACAAGGCCACCTCGGCCGTGCGGGACGGCGCAGCCGATCTGGCGATCACACCGCCGGAGGGTGCGGTCTTCGACTTCGTCTCCGGCGGCGATCTGCGCATCATCGCGGCCAACTCGCTCCGCCTTCCGATGTCGCTCGTCGCACGGCCCGGGATCGGCGGCATCGCCGAGTTGCGGGGGAAACGGATCGGCACGTCATCCCTCACGGAGGGGACGGCCATCTACACGCAGATGATGCTTCAGCCGGAGGGCCTGTCGTACCCCGGTGACTACGACTTCGGCCTCGCCGGTGTGCACACGGCCCGGTGGGACGCACTGCAGAAGGGCGAGATCGACTGCGCTCCTCAGCCGGCACCCTGGAACTTCCTGGCCGAACGGCAGGGGTACCGCCTCATCGGCGAGGTGAACGACGTACTCCCGGAGATCATCTTCGCGGCGGTCATAGCCGATGCCGGCTGGACGTCGCGGAACCGGGACACCGTCACCAAGCTGGTGGCCGCACTGGCCGACGCCCACGACATCGTGAACGATCCGGCCCACGACGCCGTCACGCTGCCGATCTACCAGCGGCTCACGACGCCCGGCGACCCGGTCCTGGCCGCGAAGGGTCTGTCCTACACGCGGGACATGGGCATGTGGCCGAAGAATCTCGAGGTCCCCCCGACGGCCCTGGAAGCCACCGTGGATGCCATGATCCGCGCCAGGCTGCTCACGCCGGAACAGCGCGCCGAGGCGACAGGCGTCCTCGACCCGAGCTTCGTACCGGTGGGTTGAGCCATGGCACACGTGGTGAAGACGATCGCGCGCACCGATGCGGCGATCTGTGACGGGTTCGCCGCAGTCGGCGTGGCGACCGTTCACGAGGCGCAGGGCCGGACGGGACTTCTCGGCCCGCGACTGCGCCCGCGCCAATCCGGGACGACCGTCGCAGGGACGGCTCTGACCTGCGAGGTGCCGCCGGGGGACAACTGGATGATCCATGTCGCGCTCGAGCAGGCGCAAACGGGCGACATCCTGGTCGTGACCCCGACCTCCCCCTGCGACGACGGCTACTTCGGTGATCTCCTCGCCACGTCGGCGATGTCCAGAGGCATCCGCGGGCTCGTGATCGACGCCGGGGTGCGCGACGTCGCGCAGTTGCGCGCGATGGGTTTCCCCGTCTGGAGCAAGACCGTCAGCGCCCAGGGGACCGTCAAGGAGACGCTCGCCGACGTGCAGGTCCCCATCGTCTGCGCGGGCGCCTCGATCACTCCGGGGGACGTGATCGTCGCGGACGACGACGGTGTCTGCGTGGTGCCGCGAGGCACCGCGGCCGCGGTGCTCGAGACGGCACGCCGGCGCGCGGCGACGGAGGAGAAGAAACGTCAGCTCTACGCATCCGGCCGGCTCAGCCTCGACGTCAACGAGATGCGGGGCCGGTTGCAGGAGAAGGGACTGATCTATGAGTAGGTTCACGCGGCCGGACGTCCCGCGGCGTGTGGTCACCGGCACCAGGGACGGAAAGTCCGTCGTCGTCAGCGACGGTCCGGTCCCGAACGCGCACCACTACACCTCGATCCCCGGCATGATGACCTCGGTCCTCTACGCGACCGCGGCGACTCCGCCGTTGCCGCAGGACGACGGCGAGTGCGCGCCCGCAGGACTCGTGGTGCCGCCGGCACCGGGCGAGACCCGCCTCATGATCGTCACCTTTCCGCCGGACTCGTCGATGGCGCGCCCGCAGTTCGACCCGGCCGCCGCGGATGCGGAGCAGCGGGAGTTCATCCCCGGTCTGGCCGAGCGGTTCGAGGCTGACGCGCCGGGGTTTCACCGCATGGAGACGGTCGACTACGACATCGTCCTCGACGGGGAGATCTGGCTGGAGCTGGACGACGGGGCCACGACGCATCTGCGGACCGGCGACGTGGCGATCCAGTGCGGTACCCGGCACGCGTGGCGGAACAAGACAGACCGGACCGCGACGATGTGCTTCGTCCTGATCGGCGCGGCGCCACGATGACACCGGAACACTCCACCATCGAGCGCTTCGACTGCCTCGTCGTCGGCGCCGGGCACGCGGGCGCCGAGACCGCGATCGCCCTTCGGCAGGCGGGGTTCGAGGGACGTATCGGCCTGCTCGGGGACGAGCCGGTGCCGCCCTATGAGCGTCCTGCCCTCTCGAAGGAGTACCTGGCCGGCAAGAAGGACTTCGAGCAACTGCTGCTGCGTCCCCCGGAGTTCTGGACGGAGCACGTGGTGACGCTGCGCCTCGGCCGGCGGGTCGAAGCCGTCGACCCCGAGGCCCGCACGGTCACGTGTGACGACCACACCACGATCGGCTACGGCGTGCTGGTGTGGGCCGCGGGAGGCCGTCCGCGCGCGGTGACGTGCCCCGGGAACGACCTGGACGGCGTCCGCACGCTGCGCAACAAGGCGGACTGCGACCGGCTCATCGCCGTCCTGCCGCAGAGCCATCACTTCGCGGTGATCGGCGGCGGCTATGTCGGCCTCGAGGCCGCGGCGGTGCTCCGCGAACTCGGCAAGGAGGTCACGATCATCGAAACGCTGGACCGGGTCCTCGCCCGTGTCGCCGCGGAACCGGTGTCCCGCTTCTTCGAGGCCGAGCACCGATCCCGCGGCGTGGACCTGCGCCTCGGCGCCGGCGTCGCCGAGATCCTGGGCCGCGACGGGGCGGTGAGCGGCGTGCGCCTCACGGACGACACGGTGATCCGGGCCGATCAGGTCATCGTGGGGATCGGCATCGAGCCGGCGATCCAGCCGCTCCTGCGTGCGGGAGCGGAGGCGGCGTCCGGCGGGACCGGCGTCCTGGTCGACGACCTCTGCCGTACGACGCTCGCGGACGTGTACTGCGTCGGCGACTGCGCGGTGATGAGGAGCGGGCCCGGCGTCCGCATCGAGTCACGGCAGAACGCCTCGGAACAGGCTCACACGGCAGGCAAGGCGATCAGCGGGCTCCCCAAGCCGTTGCGTCTTGTCCCGTGGTTCTGGTCGCACCAGTACGACCTGCGCCTCCAGACCATCGGCCTGAGCCTCGGGCACGACCTGACAGTCCTCCGCAGCGGCCCCAGAGGACGAAGCTTTTCCCTCTTTTATCTGAAGAACGGCGCGGTCATCGCGCTGGACTGCATCAACGCGACCCGGGACTACGTACAGGGGCGCAGGCTCGTGGAAACCGGCGCGCGCATCGACCCTGCACTTCTGGCCGATGCGCGGACGCCACTGAAGGAGATCGCCGCGGCGGCGGCCTGATCCGCTGCGCCGATCACAGTCTCTTTGCCAGGAGGAGGAACGAACCATGCACTTCACTGTCACGACACGAGATGGTGTGGCCCACGCGGTGGAAGGCCGCGAGGGCATGTCGCTGATGCAGAACATTCGCAACGCCGGGATCGAGGAGTTGCAGGCGATCTGTGGGGGAAGCCTCTCTTGCGCGACGTGCCACGTCTACGTCGACGCTCTGCCCGACGGCGCCGAGCTCCCACCTGCGTCGCGGGACGAAGGGGATCTTCTCGATGCGTCCGACCATTTCGCGGTCAACTCCCGCCTGGCCTGCCAGTTGATCTTCGGTCCCCAGCTCGACCGCGTGCGCGTGACGATCGCGCCCGAGGACTGACGAACGCTGCGGCGACATTCCGCTTCAAGAAAGGCATGATGGTGCAACTGATGCGCGCCGCGCGGCTGCATGCGGTCGGCGACAAAATGATGATCGAGGACGTGGAACGCCCGACTGCCACCGGCACGGACGTCGTGGTCGCGGTGAGGGGCTGTGGAATGGTCCCCAACCTGGCCAACGTGCTCGCGAACTGGGAGTCCTGGTACCCCCAGATGCCGCTCCCACCGCGTCCGGCGATCTTCGGGCTGGATCCCGTCGGCATCGTGCACGAGGTCGGGGAACTCGTCGTCAACGTCAAGCCGGGAGACCGGGTCTACGTGAATCCGGGTCGCTCGTGCGGCGCCTGTCATGCCTGCACGTCCGGCACCCCGCAGAAATGCGACTTCTGGACGTTGAACGGCTACTTCGGCTACAACGACAACAGCCTCGAGATGTTCAGGCGTTATCCGCACGGAGGCTTTTGCGAATACATGCGTGCCCCGCAGAACGCCCTCGTCAAGCTCCCCGGCAACATCGAGTTCCGGCAGGCCACCCGCATGGGTTACCTCGGAACGTCCTTTGCCGCGGTCAAGAAGCTGGGACCCCTGGCGGGCAAGTCGCTGATCATCAACGGTGCGACGGGAACCCTCGGGGTCGGCGTCACCCTCGTGGCCCTGGCGCTCGGCGTCTCACGTATCCATGCCGTGGCGCGCGGGACCCGGTTGCTGGAGCGACTGCGGGCACTCGCCCCCGACCGGGTCGAGACGTTCTCGAACGTCGAAGGCAGCACCGCGGCCTGGGTGAAGTCGTCGACCGCCGGCCAGGGCGCGGACTACATGATCGATACGCTCGGTGCCGTCGCCTCACTCGACTCCTTCAAGGACGCGATGTACGGCGTGAGGCGTGGTGGCCGCATCGTCAACATCGGGGGGACGGCCGGTGAGCTCGGCGTCGACGTGAAGTGGTGGATGGATGAACAGATGGAGCTGATCGGCTCGGTCTGGTTCACCACCGCCGAAGGAATGGAACTGGCCGAGATGATCCGTCACGGGGTGATCGACATCTCGGTGCTGCAGCCCAAGAGCTGGCCACTGGACGAGATCAACGAGGCGATCTCCGGTGTCGCCAGTGGCGACGGCGGCTTCACCAGCTACCTCGTCGAGATCTGATCGCCATCACCACAACACCCCGCGCCTGGGAGTCGCTTCCCATCCGCGGTGTTCAGCCATGAGAAAGAGATCGATCCCATGACGTACGAAGTCCAAGCCGTCGTCGCCCGCGCCAAGGGCGAGCCGGTGTCCATCGAAACCATCCTGGTGCCCGACCCGGGACCGGGCGAAGCGGTGGTGAACGTTCAGGCGTGCGGGGTCTGCCACACCGACCTGCACTACCGGGAAGGCGGGATCAACGACGAATTCCCGTTCCTGCTCGGCCACGAGGCGGCGGGCGTCGTCGAGGCGGTCGGCGAGGGCGTCACTGACGTGCTTCCCGGTGACTTCGTGATCCTGAACTGGCGCGCGGTGTGCGGCCAGTGCCGCGCCTGCCTACGCGGCCGACCCTGGTACTGCTTCAACACCCACAATGCCAAGCAGAAGATGACACTCAAGGACGGCACCGAGCTGTCGCCCGCGCTGGGCATCGGGGCGTTCGCGGAGAAGACGCTGGTGGCGGCCGGGCAGTGCACCAAAGTGTCGGCAAAGGCGCCCGCCCAGGTGGCGGGCCTGCTGGGCTGCGGCGTGATGGCCGGGATCGGCGCGGCCATCAACACCGGCGGGGTGACCCGAGGCGACAGCGTGGCCGTGATCGGCTGCGGCGGCGTCGGCGACGCCGCGATCCTGGGAGCGTCGCTGGCCGGAGCCGCAAAGATCATCGCAGTGGACGTGGACGATCAGAAGCTCGCCTGGGCGCGAAACTTCGGCGCCACCCATATCGTCAACTCCCGCACGGTAGATCCCGTCGAGGCGATCCGCGACCTGACCGGCAGCCACGGTGCGGACGTGGTCATCGAGGCGGTCGGCCGCGCGGAGACGTACGAGCAGGCGTTCTACGCCCGCGACCTGGCCGGGACCGTCGTCCTGGTGGGGGTGCCGACGCCCGAGACGCGGATCGAGCTGCCGCTGCTGGACGTGTTCGGCCGCGGCGGTTCGCTGAAATCGTCCTGGTACGGCGACTGCCTGCCCAGCCGCGACTTCCCCATGATGATCGACCTGTTCCTGCGGCACCGCCTGCCGCTGGACAAGTTCGTCACCGAGACCATCGCGCTGGACCAGGTCGAGGAGGCATTCGCCAAGATGCGCCACGGCGAGGTGCTCCGCTCGGTGGTGACTCTCTGAATGATCGGCCACACCGTCACCTCCGGCACCTTCACCTTGGACGGTGAGACGTTCGACGTCGACAACAACGTCTGGGTGCTCGGCGACGACATCGAATGCGTGGTGTTCGACGCCCCGCACGACACCGAGGCCATCATGAAACTGGTCGGGGACAGGCGGGTGCTCGCCGTGCTGGCCACCCATGCCCACGACGACCACATCCGGTACGCCCCCGAACTGGCCGACCTGACCGGCGCGCCGATCCTCCTCCATCCCGCCGACCTGCCCCTGTGGCGACTCACCCACCCCGGACGCGAGCCCGACGGCGAACTGGCCGACGAGTAGATCATCGAGGTGGCGGGCATGGGAGTGCGGGTGCTGCACACACCGGGCCACGCTCCCGGCGCCTGCTGCTTCCACGTACCCGACCTCGGTGCCGTCTTCACCGGGGACACCCTCTATCAGGGTGGGCCGGGTGGCAGTCGCGAGTAATGAGTTCTTTTCTCTTTGTTAGTTTCCAACCAGTAACTTCCCGGGCTTTGCTAGAAGAGACCAATTGTTTTGAGTCCTTGTTGAATGAAGAGGTCTCCGGGGGCGCACCTCACCGCCGTTGGCGCTTGTCCATCATCAGGTTCAAGAGACACGACCGGAGCGTGACTGCCGTCTGAGACACCTTTCAGGAGGCCGTCATGGCGCGCTCTCGTATCGTCTTTTCGCTCTCACTGGTCGCGGCCATCGCTCTGGTGGCGCTGGTGCTCGGAGTGGTGGGAGGCCGGGCGACGAGTTCATCCGGACAGGCTGCGGGCGGCGGCTCGGGCGGGGCGGCGAGCGGCAAGAAGATCGATGTGATCATCAAGGCGAGCGACTCCTCGTTCTGGCAGACGATGATCGCTGGGGCGAAGCAGTCGGGCGAGGATTTCGGCCTCGACGTGAGCACCTTCGGCCCGACGTCCGAGACGAACATCGACCAGCAGGTGCAACTGGTGGAGAACTCCATCTCCCGGGGCGTTGACGGGCTGGTCATCGCACCCAACTCCTCCAGCGCCCTGAACTCGGCGATCGACCGGGCGCGCAAGGCGGGTCTCAAGGTCATCACCGTGGACAGCCGCGTGACCACCGCCTCGGAGGGGTTCATCGGCACCGACAACGTCAAGGCCGGGATGCAGGCAGGCAAGCGCATGTGCGAGCTGCTCAAGGCGCAGAACAAGACGAGCGGCAGTGTCATGATCGAGTCTTCCGTGGCCGGCATCCAGTCACTCGTCGATCGGGACGCCGGCTTCAAGCAGGGCATCGCGAACAACTGTCCACAGGTCAAGGTGGCGCTGCAGCGCTACAACAACAACGACATCAACACCGCGGCGTCGCAGGTCAACGATGCGCTGACCGCCAACCCGAACCTGGCGGGGGTGTTCGCGGACAACAACACCTCAGGTGTCGGCGCGGCTCGGGCGATCCAGGACAACCACGCCACCGCGACCGTCCCCGTCGTGGCGTTCGACTCCGACGCGCAGGAGAACGCCGCGCTGGCCGCCGGCACCATCGACGCGCTGGTGGTGCAGAACCCCTACTTCTTCGGCTACCAGGGTGTTCTGGCGGCCGGGATGGCCACGGTCAAGCGCATCCCACCACGTGACATCGATCCCGGGGCGGTCGTGGTCGACAAGAAGAACATGACAGAGCCCGATGTGAAGCAGCTTCTGAACCCGCCGACGATGAAGGCGGAATGATGGTCCAGCCCGTCGTCGAACTGCATGGCGTCTCCAAGGCCTTCGGCCCCGTCCAGGCGCTCAGCGACGTCTCGCTCCACCTGCTCCCCGGCCAGGTGAACTGCCTCGCCGGGGAGAACGGCGCGGGGAAGTCGACCCTGATCCGCGTGCTGACGGGTGCGTTGCGCCGGGACAGCGGCAGCTACGAGATCGACGGCCGGCCGGTCCCCGCGCCGACCCCGGCATCGGTGCGCGCGGCCGGCGTCCAGGCCGTCTACCAGGAGCTCAGCCTGCTGCCCCACCTGTCGGTCGCGGAGAACCTGTTCATGGGCCGCCTCCCGGCGCGCACCGGGATCATCGCCAAGAGCCGGCTGCAGGCCCGCGCCAGGAAGGCCCTTGACGAGGTCGGCCTGACGGATCTCAGCCCGCAGGCGATAGTGGAACGGCTCCCGGCGGCCACGCGCCAGCTCGTGGAGATCGCCAAGGTGCTGACTGCGGACTCCGTCAAGGTGATCGTCTTCGACGAGCCGACCACGGCGCTCACCGAGGCGGAGTCGGAGCGGCTTCTCCAGCACATCCTGCGGCTGCGCGAGCGCGGTATAGCGATGCTCTACGTGACCCACCGGCTTGAGGAGATGTTCGAGATCGGCGACTGGGTGACCGTCCTGCGGGACGGGGGTCTGTCCGAGGCCGGGCCGATCAGCGACTACGACGAGGACCGACTGATCACCGCGATGGTCGGCCGGGAGGTCAGCTCTCTCTATCCGGAGACCCACCGGCACGCAGGAACGCCCGCGCTGCGTGTCCGGGGGCTGCGCCGGTTCGACCGCTCGCCGAGCATCGACCTCCACGTCGGGGCGGGGGAGATCCTCGGCATCGGAGGGCTGCTGGGGGCGGGACGGAGCGGTTTGCTGCTGTCCATCTTCGGCGCCGCTCCCATCGTGGCCGGTCAGCTGGAGGTCGGGGGCAAGCCGGTGAAACCGTCCGGACCGCGCACGATGATGAACGCCGGGGTAGGGCTCCTCACCGAGGACCGCAAGGTGCTGGGACTGTTGCCTGAGCTGTCGATCCGGGAGAACGTCACCATCGCGAGCCTGCGCAGCGGCTCTCGCCGTGGTCTCCTGCCCGGCCGCGAACAGGCCGAGGAGGCGGACCGGCTGCTCGACAGCCTGCGGCTGCGTGCCGGTTCCTACGACCAGCCGGTGTCGACGCTGTCCGGCGGCAACCAGCAGAAGGTGCTGCTCGCCCGGTGGCTGCTCACCAAGCCGAAGGTACTGATGTTCGACGAGCCCACGAAGGGCATCGACGTCGGGGCCAAGGGCGAGCTCTACACCGTCATCGGTGACCTGGCGGCGAGCGGGCTGGGGATCATCGTGGTCTCGTCGTACCTCCCGGAGCTGCTGGGGCTCGCCGATCGCATCCTCGTGCTGCGCGACGGGGCGGTCGCGGGAGAGCTTCCCGGATCCGCCACAGAGGAGGACGTGCTCCGCCTGGCGAGCGGTAGCGGGGGCGCCGAGCTCCCGGCCGCCGAAGACGAGCGTCCGGACGACGCCCCATCGCTCCCGGGCGAGGTCTCGGCTCCTCGGCGCGCGATTCCACCGACGCCGGACGACCCAGGAGGGGGAAGCCGAGATGCCTAAGCTGATCTGGCGCGAGCCCATCGAGACCACGACGATCACTCACAGGCCGCCCGGCGGCGAAACAGGCGAGGCGGCGGCACCGGAGACGGTGCCGAAGCCCAGGCAGGTGCCCGAGCCGAGGCGACGGGTCATCACGCTGGGGGACATCGCTGGACGGGAGAGCGGCGGGCTCGTCGTGCTGCTCGTGGCGATCGGCGCCCTCACGCTCGCCAGCGACGAGTTCCTCACCGGCAACAACCTGTCCAACCTCGCCCGTCAGGTGGCCATCTTCGCGATCATCGCGGTCGGCCAGCTCCTGGTCATCCTGACAGCCGGGATCGACCTGTCGGTGGGGTCGATCCTCGGCCTGTCAGGCGCCTCCACCGCGCAGTTCCTGGTCGCAGGCATGCCGATCCTGCCGTCGATTCTGCTCGGAGTGGGGATCGGCACCGGGCTCGGGGTCGTCAACGGCCTGTTGGTGACCCGGGCCCTGCTGCCGCCGTTCATCGCGACCCTGGGCATGCTCGGCATCGCCCGCGGAATGGTCCTGGTCAGCACCGACGCCCAGACCATTCAAGGCGTACCGGACGCATTCCAGGTCATCGCGAACGGCACGATCCTGGGAATCCCCAACCTCCTCATCATCGCCGCCGTGGTCACCGCCGCGATGTGGTTCGTGCTCACCCGGACCGTCTTCGGCCGCTACATCTACGCCGTCGGCTCGAACCCGGAGTCTGCCCGCCTCGCGGGCGTCCCCGTCCGCATGGTGACGATCTCGGTCTACATGATCTCGGGCCTGCTCGCCGGTCTCGGCGGGGTGCTGCTCGCCTCCCGCCTGGGAGCAGGCATCCCCACCGCCGGCACCGGCTTCGAGCTCAGCGCGATCGCCGCCTGCGTCATCGGCGGCGCCAGCCTCTTCGGCGCGAAGGGCAGCGCGATCGGCGCCGCCACCGGAGCGCTGATCATGGGCGTACTCAACAACGGCGGCAACCTCCTGGCGATCAACGCCTTCTACCTCCAGATCGCCATCGGCGTGCTCATCCTCGTCGCGGTCGGATTCGACCAGCTGAACACCAGGCGGTCGGCGGCAAGCGGCGGTTGACACAGGCGTCCCATCCGCGGCCGCGGTGCTGTCACGTGCTGAAGATCCGCCGGGCGGCAACCTGCGAACAGCGCGGTCTCACGGGGCCAATGCTGCAGCCTTGGGCGGGACGCTTATCGTGACAGGGTGATGGACGCCTGGCGGACGAAGGCCTCGTCAGCGGTTGCTGACGCGTTTGGGCTGGGTCCCGTGATGGGTGATCTTGAACCCATTGGGGGCGGTCGTCAAGACCTTAACCGCGTTGGACCGCTGCGCACACGATGTCAGTGTCGGTGTGATCGGGCATAGTGCCACGCATGTTCAACGGACTCCACGACGTCGACTGGTCGTCGATGCAGCATGCGTACGGCTCGGCCGATGAGGTTCCGGCGCTGTTGTCGGCCCTGTGTTCCACGGACGCGGAGGACCGGCACAAGGCCCTGAGCAGGTTCTACGATGCGGTCCACCATCAGGGCGATGTGTATGCATGTACGACGGCGAGTCTGCCGTTCCTGTTCGAGCTGGTGGGCGACGCCGCCGCACTTGACCGTGCCGCGATCGTCGAGCTGCTGGTCAGCATCGGGAGTGAAGCCGTCCAACGCTGCGAGTACGTCGGCTCAGTGGACTACGCCGAGGCCGCGGCGGCGGTGCGTAAGCGCGCGGAGGTGTTCGTCGGATTGGCATCGGATGCCGATCCCCGCGTTCGCCGGGCCGCGATTCCGGGGCTGGGGCTGTTCCTCGACGACGCGGACCGGGCCGCGGCGGTGCTGCGGGACCGGCTGCCGGCCGAGCCCGGGATCGTCGAGCGGTTGCTGATCGTGGAGGCGATGGCGACCCTGGCCCTTCGCCTGCCGACGTTGCCGGACGACGCGATGGCGTGGTTCGCCGGGCTGGCCGCCGATTCAGCCGCAGACCCCGAGACCAGGCTCGCGGCCGTGGTCCAGCGGGCCCGCTGTGCTCCGGAGCAGATCAGCAAGGACGTCGTCCCGGCCGCGATCGGCCTGCTGCAGGAGATGGCGCACGGCACGGCGCCGGACGGGGCATGGTGGGACTCACCTCGCCAGGCGGCTCCTGCGAACGGCGTGCCACCGCAGATCGTTGCCGCCTTCGAGGACCTCGACCGGCAAGGGCGCGTTCACACACCGACCACGGATCTGCTGCGCACGTTCCATCGGGCACTGGCAGCACGGGTACCCCAGCGCACGGCGTTGCTCGCGGAGCAGCTGCGCAGCCCTGATCCCGGCTCCCTCCTGGACGCGATACGGATGAGCGCGGAGCTCATGAAGTCCTGGCGCGGTGACCACACCTCGCTCATCATGCTTGTCGCCGGACGCCTCGGTGCGACCGACCACGAAGTCGCCGCCGAGGCGGCAGCCGTCCTCGAGGCCTGTCACCCGATCGCCGAGCCGGCCCGGGAGGCCCTGGCCGCGCACGTCGCCGCGCAGCGCACAGCGCACGGACCAGACGTGTGGGCCGCACCGCAGCCGCAGCTGCGCAGGGCCCACCAGGAGGCGGTCCGGGCGCTCGCCCGCCTCGGCGATGTGCGAGCCGTGCCCAGTGTGCTGGCGGCACTGGACAGCGGAGTCGACGACTGGCGCGCGGTGCAGGTCACCGGAGCCCTGCCGGAGGCCGCGGACCAGCTTGTGCCTCGGCTGTGTGACCACTTGCGCCGCGTCGACCATGCCCAGCAGTGGCTCGAGATGAGCGCAGGCCCGTTGCTGTCCGCCCTGGCCGCGCTCGGCGATCAGGCGGCGCTGCCCTTGATCACCGACACCCTTGTTGCGGCTGTACGTCACCAGCAGTGGCCGACCACGTGCTCGGCCCTGGAAGCGTTGGCGGCATTCGGGCCCGCAGCGGCGCCAGCCCTCGAGGCGATCCGACCGCTGACCGCGGCTTCCGACGCTCACGTGCGGCCCGCTGCCGTCGCCGCGCTGTGGGCCGTCAGCGGCGACCGAGAGGAGGTAATGCCACTGTCGCGTGAACTGCTCGAAGGCCGCCCTTTCTTTTGGCTGATGCAAGCTGCGGACGTGCTCGGCGAGATCGGCCCTCCCGCCGTGGCCGCACTGCCGCGTCTGCGGGAGCTGCTGACTCACAGCTATGAATGGGTCCGTGTCCACTGCGCGGCCGCGCTGTGGGAGATCGGCGGCGAGGCTGAGGCGCCGGCCGTTCTGGACACACTGCTCCCAGCCTGGGCGCAGAATCCTGCCACGGCCAATCATGTGGTGGCGTGCCTGGACCGGATGGGCCTCGCGGCAGAACCGGCCCTGCCGCGGCTCCGCTCGCAGCTGGCCCTTCCCCAGCGCGGCGGCCGGCTTGCGAGTATCGACAACGACGAGGAACTTCAGCGGGTCAGCCGTGCCGTCATCGGGCGGCTCGCCTGAGCCATCGTGAGGGTGCCGGCCATAGTCGGTAACGGCGGTCGCCGTCGGTAGTCGTTCACGAGGTCAAGCCGAGCTCCGGCGGCCTGTCACGGACGGGACTCCGTGAGACTGGAGGCTCCTCGCCGGGCGCCGGCGGCGCGCAGGCCTCGGCGAGCTGCCCGGCGATCGAGGGCCGGCCGTGGTCAGGCCGCCGCGGCGGCCGGGCTAGCGGCGCGCGAGGGCCGGGCTAGCGGCGCGCGAGGGCCGGGCTAGCGGGATCAGGAAATATCTGGATCGTGGATCTCCTGCTCGTCGCGTGCCAAATCCTGATCGGGGCCGTGTTCGCCGTCGCCGCGTTCACCAAGCTGCGCAGCCGCGCGGACCTGCGCTCGTTCGCGTCCACCCTGGTGATGGTGCCGGAACGGCTTCGCCTTCCGGTGGCTTGTGTGGTCGCGACGAGTGAGGCGGCGACGGCTGCGCTCATGGCGATCCCGGAGATCGGGCTGGTCCTCAGCGGGATCATGCTCGGCGCTTTCAGTCTGGTGATCGCTGTCACCGTCCGGCGGGGCATGCGAGTGTCCTGCCGCTGCTTCGGCCCGTCCGTGGTCTCGCTCGGCTGGGTGCACCTGGTGCGAAACGTCCTGCTGTTGCTGGTGGTGGCGCTGGGCGGGATGGCGCTGACCTTCACGAGCGGGCCGCCGGCCGCGGCGGCGCTGGCGGTGGCGATACCGGCCGGGCTGGCGGGGGCGGTCGTGTTCATCGTCTTCGACGACATCGCCGAGTTGTTCATGGACAGAACGGGGAGAGTGTGATGCAGTACCTGGTCGCTGCGGTCGTGCTGGTCGGTCTGCTGTGCATGGTGAACATGCTGCTGACCGTCGGCGTGATCCGCCGGCTGCGCAGCCAGAGCTTGCCGTCGTCGATGCCGGCGGAAGGCCTCTCGCCCGGCGCGAGGGTCCCACAGTTCGCCGCCATGACCACGAGCGGCGAGCCGATCTCCGACGAGCTCCTGGGCGGACCCGCGCTGGTCGGCTTCTTCTCCCGGGGCTGCCAGCCCTGCAAGGACCTGCTTCCTCTCTTCGTGGAGCGGGCACGTGGCACGTCGGACGCCGTGCTCGCCGTGGTCGTCGCCGACCCCGGCGAGGACTCCGCAGCCGACATCGAACGGCTCGCGGAGGTGGCACGTGTCGTCACGGAGGTGCCCCAGGGACCCCTCCAGACGGCGTTCAAGGTCAACGCGTACCCGACGGTCATCACGATCGACGCCGGGGACACGGTCGTCAGCAGCGGCCACACCATGCCCGTCGAGGTCAAGGCGCCGTGAGGCGGGCGTTCTTCGCGGCGGCGTGCGGGCTCGCGGGTCTGGCCGTGCTGGCCGTACGGCTGCGCGCGACGTACCTGGTGATCCACGTCAGCGGCAACAGCATGGCCCCGGCGCTGACCCATGGAGACCGGCTCCTGTCCCGGCGCACGCACCTGGCGGCGCTGCGCAACGGGCAGATCGCCGTCGTCCTGAGCCCTCGCCCGACCGGCAGCAAGTTCCTGATCAAACGCGTTGCCGCCCTGCCCGGCGATCCGGTCCCGGAGCGGGTACGGGAGGTCGTCGCCGACGACGTCGTCCCGGCCGGCAGGTTCGTCCTGATCGGTGACAACACCGAGGCCAGCTTCGACTCCCGCGAGCACGGCTTCTTCCACGCCGACGACCTTCATGCCGTCACCGTCAGAAAGCTGGAGCCACAGCATGACCGTTGACGGAGTGCGCCTGACCGCCTCCGCGCGTGAGGCGGCGGCAACCGGCTGGAGTGGCGCCGCCGTTCCCATGATCGGGTACGCGGTCACCCTACTGGGCACGGCCACGGCGCCGGTCGCGGTGGCCTGGCTGACCAAGCTGGTCATCGACGGCCTCACCGGGGCGGCCTCCCTGGCCGAGCTGCTGGGCCTCGCCGCGGGGCTGGCCGGTACCGGCGTCGCCGCCGCGATCCTGCCGCACTGCTCGCGATACCTCGGCAGCGAGATCGGCCGCGCCATGGCGGCCACCACGACGGACCGGCTCTTCGCGGCCACGGCACGATTTCCGGGGCTCCGGCCCTTCGAGGATCCGCGCTTCCTCGACCGGCTGCGCCTGGCCCAGGAGGGGACGTCCAGGGCAGACGGCATCGTCACCGAGGCATTCGGCCTGGCCCGCTCCGCCGTCACCGTGATCGGCTTCGTCGGTTCCCTGCTGGTGATCAGTCCTGCCATGACGCTGATCGTGCTGTGCGCCGCCGTACCGGCACTCATCGCGCAGCTGAAGCTGTCCCGCCAGCGCACGACCTTGATGTGGGAGATCGGCCCGGCGGAGCGGCGGCAGCTCTTCTACAGCACCCTGCTCAGCACGATCGAGGCGGCCAAGGAGATCAGGCTCTTCAACCTGGGCGGATTCCTGCGCGGCCGCCTCATGGCCGAGCTGTCAACGGCTCACGCGGGCAAGCGGCGGATGGACCGCAAGGAGCTGTCGGCGGAGGGGGCGCTCGCCCTGCTGTCCGCCGTGGTGGCCGGAGGCGGGCTCGTCTGGGCCATAGCCGCGGCCCGGACCGGCACGCTCACCGTCGGGGACGTGTCGATGTTCACCGTCGCCGTCGTCGCCGTCCAGGGCGGGCTCGACACCCTGGTCAACGGCATCGCGATCACCGATCACAACCTGCGGCTCTTCGGCCACTACGTGGCGGTGGTCAGGGCCGAGCCCGACCTCGTCGCGCCGGCCGACCCCGCGCCGCTGCCGCCGCTGCGCCGGGGGATCGAACTGCGCGACGTGTGGTTCCGCTACAGCGACGACCATCCCTGGATCCTGCGCGGCGTCGACCTGTTCATCCCGTACGGCGCGGCCGTGGCGCTGGTCGGGCTCAACGGCGCGGGCAAGAGCACGCTCGTCAAACTGCTCTGCCGGTTCTATGACCCGAGCCGGGGAGCGATCCTCTGGGACGGAGCCGACCTGCGCGACGTCCGGCCGGAGGCGCTGCGGGAGCGGATCAGCGGCGTCTTCCAGGACCACATGGCCTACGACTTCTCCGCCCGCGACAACATCGGCATGGGAGACGTCGGTGCCCGTGACGACCTGAACCGGATCCGCGCCGCCGCGCGAAGGGCCGGGGTGGACGAGCTGCTGGCGGCCCTTCCCCGCGGCTACGACACGCTGCTCACCCGGATGTTCAGCAGCGAGGAGGACCGCGAGGACTCCTCGACCGGCGTCGTGCTCTCCGGCGGCCAGTGGCAGCGAACCGCCCTGGCCAGAGCCTTCCTCCGTGACGGACGGGACCTGATGATCCTCGACGAACCGAGTTCCGGTCTCGATCCCGAAGCCGAGGCCGACGTGCACGCCCGGATGCGCCACCACCGCGCGGGCCAGACCAGCCTGCTCATCTCCCACCGGCTGAACACGGTGCGGGACGCCGACCTGATCGTCGTCCTGAAGGACGGAGGCGTCGCCGAGCGGGGAAGCCACGACGACCTCATGGCGGTGGACGGCACCTACGCCCGCCTCTTCCGCCTACAAGCCCGCGGATATCACGAGACAGCCTCCCGTGAAACCGCGCCCAGTCGACCCGAGACAAAAAAGGAGGTGAACACAGAATGCTGGACAAGCTCATCGACCGGTTGATTCCCACGGTCAAGGCTGACGCGGCGTGCACCCCGAGGTGCGTGCAGATCAGCTACGACCCGAACACCGGGTGCTACAAGATGAAGTGCTATTACGCCAACTGCACTTATCGCACGATCACCATGTGCGAATAAAATCGGCGGAGAGAAGGTGGGACAGGTGAAATCCATCACTGCCTTGGCGGACCGGATCGTTGCCTTCGTCGTACCGGCCGGCGATGCGCAGGCCGCCTGCACCGCACGTTGCATTCTCGACCACACGACCTGCACCGGCAGCATTTGTTGCGCCTACTTCAAGTGCTGGAGGAGCGACTGCTCGGTCTACACGAGAAAGCAGTGCGCGTAGGTAAGTAAAGGGATCGCCCCCTGGCTGGCGCCGGCCAGGGGGAACTCCCGTAGAACGCGAGATCGAGGACCATGAGAAACGCGATAGGAAAGCTCGGCGACCGGATCCTGGCGATGGTCGTCCCGCAGCACAGCGCTGCCGCCGTCGACTGCTACTACATCTACAAATGCATCGGCGGAACGAAACTTCGGGCGCACTGCTGTGACGGAAGTTGTGGAAAATACGTGATCGTCTGCAACACCTGTTGCTAGAGCGGCGCGCCTCGAAGTATCTCCTGGTGCTGCCGGCGCAGGGAGTCGGCCGGCTCGATGCCGAGTTCCGTACTGAGGATGTCTCGCATGCGCCGGTAGGCGGCGAGCGCTTCGGCGCGGCGGCCGCGCCCGGCCAGAGCCCGCAGCAGCATCTCCCATAGGGATTCACGGAAAGGGTGGGCCTCGACGAGGCGCTCCAGTTCCGGGATGACCCAGTTGTGGAGGCCGAGCCGCAGCTCGGCCTCCACCCAGAGCTCGGATGCGGTCAAGTGCACCGCGTCCAGGCGCCGGCGCTCGCGGCGGACGGTTTCGACGTCGATCTCCGGCGCCAGCGGGCCGTGCCACATGTTCAGCGCCTCCCGCAGCAGCCCGGCCGCCACCGCCGGACTGCCCGCGATCAGAGCCTCCGATCCCCGGGTGAAGCGCTGCTCGAACGCCCTGATGTCCACCGCTCGATCCGGGACGACCAGGGTGTAGCCGTTCTCGAGGGTGGTCAGGCTGACACCGTGGGCGGCAAGCGGTGCCAGAGCGCGTCGCAGGCGGTAAACATACGTTTGCAGACTCGCTCTGGCCGTGGCCGGCGGCTCGTCCGGCCAGAGCTCCGTCATCAGCCGATCCACGCTGACCACTCCGCCCGGGCGCAGCATGAGAACGGCGAGGATCGCCTGCTGCTTCGCGGCCCGGACGTTGATCGCGCGGCCCCCGCCGTCGACCACCGCCAAGCGTCCTAACAGTTGGAACATCGTGCACCTCCAACCGGCATTGTGATCGTGCCGGGTATATCCCAGGTATGGGCAGGTGCGCGTGCCGTACCGGAGCTCAGAGGTGGGCCAGGGCCAGGGTGCGGCGGGCCAGGCCGGGTGAGCTCGCGGACCGCGGCGGCATCGGCAACGGGCGCCAGATGGCGGCGGACTGGTCGTGGGGGTGTCCCAGGCGATGCCGATCCGGCCCGACCCAAGTTCGGCGATGCGCACGACGGAGGTGATGGGCGGGTGGTGTCGTCGATCGGCGTCACCGGCAGCTCGGCCCTTGCCGGAGCGGTTGCCCTTGCCGTCGTAGGCGTCGCACCCTGGAGCGAGCCGCGCCTGTGGATCGTTCCAGGCATCCGTGGGGAGGCGGGTATGAGCCGCTGGCCCGGAGGTTACCTTCGGACCCCATCGCCCATTCTTTCTCGAGTCAAAAGTGGCCGGGACAATGCTTCGTCACGACAGGGCCAAGGCGGGCGGTGTGGTTATTGTCAGATGGAAATTCCCGCTCTTTCAACCCGTCGGCACCCTGCCAGAGGAGACAAAATGACCCTGACCACCGACGTTACGGGCACGACCACCACCCACGGCACCGTGACATTCCTCGACGACATGAACGACGCCGCATTGCAGGCCAACAGAGACATCGTCGGCTTCTATCAATACCTCGACCAAAACAGCAGCAGTGGGCCGGAGGCCCTGCCGGGTATCGCGCCGGCGGTCGGCATGGCCGCGGTCGGGGTGGCCGCCACGATTCAGTCGAACATGATCGCGGCAGCGCAACTCGGTGCGAACATCGCCAACACGGTGCTGACGCACCAGTCGGCAGGGGAGTCTCTGGAGATCACCGTCACGAACAACTCGACGAAGGCTCTCACGCTGTACAACTGCCGCCCGACCAAGGCGGACATCTCCAACGTGCCCAACCCCCTCTTCACCGGAGAGACCGACACGGTCGTACTGACCAGAGGCGACGGCTTCATTCAAGGCACAACCAGCGTCGAGCTCCAATTCTGCATCGGCAACGGAGAAGCCATCGACTCGAACGACAATTCGGTGATCCTGTTCAGCATCACGTACTCGTACATCGCGGGGGACACTGATCCGGGACGATGGATAGTGCAGGCCACCGTGGACAACAGCGAGCTCCACTCGTTCCCCAAGGCGATACAAATGCTCGGGTTCACCTTCGAGAGCGCTCCAGGCTCGGACTATCCGGGCTTCAGCCTCTACACCTTCCCGATCGAGACCAGTGAAGGATCGATTTCGCTGGTGATTTACGACCGCTAGGATCGCGCTGAATAATCGCGATCTGCCCCACTACCGGTGGTCAACGTCGTGCGAGTGACCAAGGGCTGCGTCCAGGACGGGTTCGCGGGCGACAGGGCTGCACCTGGAGTAGGGCCGAAGCGCTCTCGGCTCGTGGGACACACACGGGCTCGATGAGACACCCCGGGGCGGTTGAGCACCCCGGGCGCAGATGACGATCGCGACCCCTGATGATCCTTGGCGTCCACGCCAGTCGATCAAGAACAGGGGCCGCGTTCGCGTGCCGTCATCCCCGATCGACGTGCTCGCACGCCCCTTGGAGCACGTCGCCGACCCGCTGAGCGACCTGCCTTGGCCCTTGAGGTCGTCGTCTCGGCCGTCGTAGGGATTTTGGTCGTGGTAGCGGTGCATGGAGCTGTCGCGGTGGTGGCCGTAGTAGACGCCGCCGCCGGGGGAGAGGAGGTGGTCGAAGACCTGCCAGGTGGTGTCGCGGAGTTGGTGGCGTTGCCAGGAGTCGGCGCCGTTGATGCGGTAGGAGATGAGCTGGCCTCCAGCGGCGGCCCTGCGCGGATGAACTCAGCCAGGGCGTCGTCGAGAGGAAGACCTGGGAACCGCCCCCCGCCGCCGGATGCGATGGCGTCGAGATTTCCTGCGACGGCGCATCCGACGGGGGAGCGGGCGGATCAGGTGCTGTGGATGCGCTCGCGCGTGTCAGATCGATGTTTTCGGGCTGAGCATTGCTCCATCGCGGCAGAGGTGGCGTTGTAGCTCTGCGACGTCGATCTGACGCAGAGGCTTGCGACTGGCGCTGCTCAGCGCCGCGAGCGTCCCCGCAGCTTGTCCCATGGCCATGCATTGGGCGATGGAGCGTGCGCTGGCGTGGGCCTCGTGAGTGGCTGACAGGCAGCGTCCGGCGACGATGACGTTGTTCAGGCCGACAGGGAGGAGGCAGCGTAGGGGAATGTCGTACACGCCGTTGTCCGGGATGTAGCGCCAGAGGGTGTCGGTGCCGCTGGTGTGGTCTTCGATCGGCGCGCCGCATTGAGCGATGGCGTCATCGAAGCGCTGTGCGCTCAGTACGTCGTCGGCGGTCAGCCGGTAGTCGCCGTGGACACGGCGAGCTTCGCGTACGCCGATGTGCGAGGACAGTCCGACCAGGCCGGCCTTCTCGTAACCGGGTACGAGGTCCCGCAGGAACCGAACGTATTCCCCGACCTGCCGCCGTCCGTCCATTTCGGCGCGGGTCAGCTGGCGGACATCGGTCGGGTCGACGCCCACCACCCGTGTCATGTTGGCGAGTGAAACGCCGTCGCCCGGGGTCCGGTGGATGCTGCCCTCCTGCCGAGGCAGCTTGTAGTCACCATGGCTCGCAGCCTGAGCCATCAGCTCGAACAGTTCTTGTTTCGGGAACGACCGGGCGCGGTCGGTGTCGACGTTGGCGACCCGGAACGTCGTGGTCAGCGCTTGAACGGGTTCCCCGGTCTCCGCTCCGTCGTAGCCGGCGCCGGCGTGGGCGCAGATATCCGCATCGCCGGTGCAGTCGACGACCACGCTCGCAGAGGCCCTGAGCAGGCCGTTTCTGGTGGCGAGCAGTACATCGGTGACGTCGCCTCCTTCGGCGTCGACGATGACGTCGATCGCCATGGTGTGGAACAGGACGTCAGCGCCGCTGCCGGCGACGAGTTCGTCCCACACCATGGTCAGCACTTCGGGGGAATACGTGACGCCTCCTCCTGCGCCGTATGTGTTCGGCCGGATGAAGGCGGCGTCACGCGTCGTAAGCGCATCGACGACCTCTTGGGCGATTCCTCCGACGACCTTCGCGTTCGGGCCTGGGGTGTAGAAGCCATAGAACGTGTCCAGGACGCTGGTTCCGATGCCTCCGAGGCATCCGTGGCGCTCGACCAGGAGCACTCGAGCGCCTGAGCGAGCGGCGGCGATCGCGGCGACACAGCCCGCTGATCCGCCGCCGGCCACGAGCACGTCGACGGTGGCTACCTGCGGGACCTGACCGAGCACCGGCGTGATCGCGGTGGCGAGGCGAAATGAACTCGGGGGCATCAAGAAATATCCTTAATGGCGAGGAATCGGGCAGGGTTGGTGCGAGTGATCTGGTCGACCGGTTGATCGCCGATGCGGCGGCGCAGCCGGGGCAAGAAGTCGCGGCCGAGTACGTCCATCCCCGGCCCGCCTCCGTAAGCACGCAGCATCGTGCTGCGGCCGACATCGGTTCCCAGCATCAGTCGTTCGGGGTGCCCGCCGTCGAGGAGCCGCTCGATGAGCGCCATGAGGTCGGAGTCCGGCCGGTATTTGATCCTGCCGACCGTGTCGTAGAGCAGGTACGCGCCGCGTTGGGCGAGCTCGCCATGCAGGTCCGGGTCGGCGTTGCGGTCCATGTGCGCAAGTGCGACCCGGTCGGGGCTCAGCCCGCCGGCTTCGGCCATGTCGAGCATGTCGTGGGCGAGCGTTCCGATCTCGCAGTGCACGGCCACGCTGACCCCGGCCAACCGCGCCGCTTCGATGCCGGCTTCGATCCGGCGGCGTTCACCGGAGGTGATCCGCTGATAGGAGGCGCCGATCTTGATCAGTCCGGCGCGCACCGTTGTCGGCAGCGGTGCCGGCCCGCGCCAGTCCCGGTCGTCGATGCCGGTACGCAGGTCGGTGAGCAGAACATCCAGCAGGACGTCCGCGCTTTCGCGGTGTACCCAGTGATCGGCGGTGTAGTGGGCGTCGCGGTGATAGCCGGTGGCCAGCACGACCTGGACGCCGGAGCGTCGCGAGATCTCGGCCAGGTGAGTGGGCCGGCGCCCGAGCCCCACTGTGGTCAAGTCGACTACGGTGTCGATGCCGCTGCCGGCGACGAGGCTCAGCTCGGCACACATCTTGTCCGGGTCGTCGAAGTGTTCCCCGGGCAAGGCCGGGCTGGACAGGAACACGTGCTCGTGGGCGTCGACGACGCCCAAGCTGTCCGCCTCGACCGGCCCGCAGACCGTCTGGACGAGAGACACTCCACTGCTCCGTTCGTCGCGTCAGCGTAGGGTCCAGCCGCCGTCGGCGGGTAGGACGGCGCCGGTCATGGTGCGGGCCGCGTCCGACAGCAGCCAGAGGATCGCGGCGGCGACTTCGGCGGGTTCCAGCGCCCGGCGGCTCAGGGGCTGGAGCGCCGCCATCGAGCGGGTGATATCCGGGTCTCCCAGAGCGCGCTGCGCCATGGGTGTGTTCACCAGCCCTGGCGCGACGATGTTGATGCGCACACCGGAGCGGGCCGCCTCGTAGGCCGCCGAGCGGACGAGGGGCACCAGGGCTCCTTTCGCGCTCGCGTAGGCGACTGTGAGGAAGTCGTCCGCGAGGGTCGTGGCAAGCGCCGAGCCCACGACGACGATGGACCCCCCGCCGCCTCGGGCCAGCTCCGGAATCCCCGCTCGCAGCAGCCGGAAGACCGACTCGTGGTTGACCCGGTGCACCTCGGTCCAGGCTTGATCGGTGCAGTCGGTTATCGGACCGTCTCCCAGGCCGCGCCCGCTCATGCCGATGGCGTGCACTATTCCATCCAGGCCGCCGAGGCGCTCGCTGGCTTGCCTGACGGCCGACTCTGCTCCGCCGGGCCTGGTCACGTCGACGTCGTCGCGGTCGACACCGTAGGCGGCACATCCTTCAGCTGCCAGCGCTTCCATCACCGAGGCGCCGATGCCGCCACGGGCGCCGGCGACGAGGACGCGCCCGGACATCAAAGTGCCTTCTTGCGCAGGACGGCGGCGGCGCGGGCCGCGTGATCGAGGTACGCGTCCTCGAACATCGCCGTCGACCGTTCGGAGCCGACGAGCTGGCCGCTGGTCAGCACGGCCGGCATGCGCCCTGCGGCCACCAGCAGTTCGGCGGTGCGGACCTTGATGTTGTTGACAATGGCGACGGCGGCCAGAGTGCTTCCCGGGCCTATCGGAGTATCCAGCCCCGGGATCTCGCAAAGAGCGTCGCCGACAGGGGTACAAAGGTCGATCACGACGTCGGCGTGGTCGCAGAGCTTGGTTCCTGACGAATGCCGCGCCTCTGCGGCGTTGGTCGCGGCCAAGGAGGTGACCGCGATGACCGGCAGGCCGGCTTTGCGGGCGCCGATGGCCATTTCGATCGGCACGGCGTTGAGCCCGGTCGCGCTAAAAATGATCATGCTGTCTTGGGGTCGTAGCTGGAAGTTGGCGAGGATGACGTCGGCGAGACCTTCCATACGCTCGATGAACATCGCCTGGCGTTGGCCGTTGGCACCGACGACCTGAGTGTGAAAGGTCATCGACAGCTCGGCCAGCGGACTGAAGCCCGGGTAGGACCCGTAGCGGGGGAAGAGCTCTTCAATCGGGATACGGGAGTGTCCGGTACCGAAGGCGTGGACCAGCCCGCCGCCACCGATCGAACGGGCGGCGATCTGGCTGGCCTGCTCGATCGGGTCCTGCTGGGTGCTGTCCAGTGCGTCCAGAATGCGGCGAGCCTGATCAGTCCATCTCACGTGTACTCCAAGAGGGTTGGTTGATCGTCCTGGGCGCCGAGAGCGGCACCTATTGCGGCGGAATGGTCGGTGAAGTGGGCGAGCCGGATGAGTGACGGCCCGATGAGCGGCGCCACAGTCTCCAACCGCCGTCTGACGACATCGACGAGGCCGGGATAGCCGTGCGCGAGCCCGCCGCCGAGGACGACGTTGGATATCCCGAGCAGAGCGCACGCGTTGGCCACGCCGGCTGCCAGCGCGGCGCTCGCGTGGCTGACGACCGCCGCCGCCCCGCGGTCACCGTCGGCGACCGCGGCGAAAATGGCGACGGGAGTGAGCCGCGCCAAATCGCCGCCGCTGCGACGTTCGATGAGGGGGGCGGCACCGGCCCTGACGGCGGCGCGAGCGGCTGTCACCAATGCGGCGCCGCCGCCGACGGCGTCGACGCAGCCGCGGCCGCCGCAGCCGCACAGTGGCCCGTCGGGTACCACGCTGACGTGCCCGACTTCGCCGACGCGGCCCGCGACGCCGCCGAGCAGCCTTCCGCCGAGCACGACGGCGCCGCCCACCCCGGTTCCGATGGCCACGAAGACCGCGTCAGCGAGATCGGTCGCGGCGCCGAGGCGCAACTCGGCGAGAGCGAATGCCCGGGCGTCGTTGAGCACAGCGACGTGGTGTCCGGTGGCCCTGGTCAGGACTGCGCCCAACGGAAAGTCACGCCACTGTCCCGGCAGATTGGGCACGATGCCGGTCCGGCCGGTAGCGGCATCGACATGGCCGGGAACGGTGATCCCGACCCCCCTGACATCGCCTGCCTGTTCGTTGATCAGCGCGGCGACCTGATCGACGACCGAATGCTCACCATCGCGCGCCGTAGGCATCGAGCCGGATGCGACCACCTCACGACCGTTCAGGATCGTCCATTTGATGTTCGTGCCGCCGACATCGACACCCAGCCAGCACGCCACCTCGGGCGCGCCCGCCAGCGTCCGATCTTGGTTATCTAGCCCTCTAGACATGGAGTAACCTAGCCTCGTAGTTGCTGCGACGAGAAAGGAGCCGGCTGTGGCTGCCGCTCGCACACCGCGTTACGTGGTGATCGAGGAGCATCTCCGCAAGCTCATCGCCGCTGGTCAACCTGGTGATCAGCTGCCCAGCGACAGCGAGCTTTGTGAGCGCTTCAACGTCAGCCGGATGACCGCGCGTCAGGCCGTGCTGCGTCTGGTCAATGCGGGAGCCATCTATCGCGTGCCGGGCAGCGGTAGCTTCATCGCCGATCATCACATCCATCGCGGGATGAACCGACTACGGTCGTTCACCGAGGACATGCGGTCCCGTGGACGAGTGCCCAGTTCGCGGGTGCTCAACGCTGGGCTCAGAGCCGGCTCGGCAGATGAGCTGCGCGCGTTGCATCTCGCCGCGGCTGATCGTGTCGTCGCCGTGACGCGCGTGCGTCTGGCCGACGGGATCCCCTTGGCCTTGGAGCGTGCCATCCTGCCTCCTGGTAGTGCGCCGATCTTGCAGGCGGACCTGGCGACGTCGTCGATGCATGAACTCGTGCGGGAGCTGGGACGTGAGCCGACGCTGGCTCGCGGTTCGCTGACGGCGGCGACCGCGTCCCCGCTTGAGGCCGAACTGCTGGCGGTCAAGGTGGGGGCCGGGCTGCTGGTCGAACGTCGCACGATTTTCGATCAGCAGGGAGCACCGATGGAATACACCGAGACCTCCTACGTCGGCGAGCGTTACCTGTTCGATGTCGTCCTCGAGCGCGGCTGACGCACCGGCGCCAGGGCGGCCGCGGCGTCGGCACATCAGCGCGGGGCAGGCCGGCTTCATCGCGGAAGCGCGTCGACGTCACGGGGATCGACCCGCAACCCGGTACGCGATGACTCGATCGCGGCGTAACACAGCGCCAGTCCCGGCAATGAAGCCCGGCCCTCTATGCCAGGCCGCCGCCCGTCCTCGATCGCGCGGAGCATCTCGCCCATCGTTCCGCGCATCCCGTTGGCGAACCAGTCGCCTTCAACGGTCACCGGGTGAGTGCCGCGTGCGTCAGTGAGAACGACGTCCGGGCCGCCGAGCGATTGCCCTGTGTGGGTGAGCACACCAGTTGTTCCCTCGACCCGGTAGCCGCCGGACTCAGCCCACCTGCTGGAGCCGCGGAATACGAGGCTGACCTGCGCGTCGTCGAAATCGATGAGGGCCTGGGCCTGTGTCGGGACCGGGATGACCTGTCCATGGCGCGTGCCGCAGTTCGCCATGACGCTCCGGGCCTCACCATGCTCCCCGAAAAGGTTGGCGATGAGGTCGAACCAGTGGATACCGAAGTCGTAGAGGATCAAGTCCTCCATCTTGGAGAAGCGTGGATCGCTCTCCACGATCCGATCATGCGGCCAGTAGACGGCGAAGTCGGCAGAGGTCAGTGTGCCGATCTGACCGGCCGCAACGGCATGGCGAAGATAGGAGAAATGAGGCGCCCAGCGCCCATTCTGATTGACCGCGAGCGTGCGGCCGACTTCATCGGCGATGGCGCACAGCCGCCGCCCTTCGGCCAGCGAGCGCACGAACGGCTTCTGGCTGAGGACATGCTTGCCGGCGCGCAGCGCGGCCTCGACGATCGGCGGGCGCACATCGACGTGGGTGGCGATGTCGACCACCTCGAGTTCTGGCATGGCGAGCATCTCGTGGTAATCGGTGATGACCCGAGCGCCCGGGAAGAACTCCGCCTGCCGCTCGTACGCACGCTCGGCGAGCAGATCGCACAGCACGAGCACGTCGTAGCCGGCCTCGCGGTAGGCGGCGAGGTGCAGAGCGCTGATACCTCCGCAGCCGATCAACCCGATGCCCGGCCGGTAGTGCCGCGGCTCCTGCGGTAGATACCGCACCGTTCTGTCGCCGGCAGTCATCGGCCGGTCCCGACCGTAAGCGGCTGAGCAGCGGCGACGTCCGCGAGCGAGACCGTTCTGCGCAGGCGTGCGCTCAAGATGGCCGCATCGGCGATCTGCTGTCCCGCCCGGGAGATGCCCCAGGAACTCGGTCCGGCGACCGGTACGTCGCGCTCCAGCGAATCGATGAGCAGTCCGAGGTGATCCCGTTCGGCCGCCGGCAGCACGTCCACGGCGACCGGGGCGCCTTCCGGCCGGGCGGCGGTGTGCAGGGTGATGGTCTCGGCGTAATCCCAGCTCGTGATGACTCCCTCAGATCCGATGACAGTGAATCCACAACGCGGCGCGGACTGGATGGTCCACGGATCGGTGAAAGTACCCCACCGGGTCTGGAACGTGGACAGGCCGCCGGGGTAGGCCGCGGTGACGACCGACTGCTCGTCCACCTCCAGTCCGGGCGGGATGTAGGTCACCGCCGTCACCTCGCTCGGCAGCTCCCCGTCGCGGAACCAGGTGCCCAGCGTGACGCCGTAACCGAGGTAGTCCAGTAGTGAACCGCCGCCCGCGGCTCGCTGATACCACCATGACGCGTTCTTGGTGGCGACGTCTTCGCTCGTCGCGACCTCGCGCTTGTCGTGTGCGTGTTTGAGCGGCCCACGGTTGCCGTCGTAGTAGTGGATTTCGGCGACCTCCCCGATGACTCCCTCGCCGACCAGCCGCTTGGTCGTGCGATGGGGCGGATACCACGCCAGCGGCCAGTTGACCGTCAGCGTGCGTCCGGTGTCGCGCATGGCGGCGATCATGCGATCGGCATCGGCCAGCGAGGATGCGAAGGGCTTCTCGACGACCACGTGCACCGGATGGGAAGCCAGGTACTCGACCCAGCGCACATGGTCGGCGGTCGTCGAGCACACGATGACGATCTGCGGCGACGCGCGCTGAAGCATCTCGTCGACGTCGGTGTAGAGCAGGACCTCGGGCAGGCCCAGGTGTGCGAGCACGCTTCTGCCACGGCTTGGCCGGTCATCCCACGCGCCTACCAGCTCCACGCTGGGGTGTTCGGCGGCGAGGCGCAGCTGATCGCCGGCATGCATGTGATCGAAGCCGAGCACCGCGACCCGCCAGATCCCCGAAGCGTTCGTCCCTTCCGGCATGTATTCGACCTCCGCGAGCAGCCATCTATACAGGTCGTTATGTAAGCAGACGCCTGTGTGCCGGTCAAGGTCACCGATCGGCCAGCCGACCGGCGCCGTGCACGTGGTCCGCGTTGCTGTATGGTCCACAGCTGGCTGACCTACCTGGTCACTCCCGGGCAAGGAGGTCCGTCATGCCTCCTTGGCGGGGTGCGGCACTCATTGAAGATCGTGTTAATTCTGGGTATCGGAACACTAGCCATCTATATCGATGTCGGCCTATCGTCTCGCTACATCGACGCTGACCTTCCACTGGAGGACCCAGATGAACGACACGGTGCGTCATGGCGCGATCCCGTCCGGCATCGACCGCCGGCACTTCCTACGCTTCGGTGCGATGGGTCTTGGAGGGGCTGCGCTCCTGGGGGCCTGTGGCAAGGGCAACGGCATCGGCGGCGGCAGCGGCACAAGCAGCAGCACCGCGTCGGCAGCAGGGCTGCCGTCCGCTCCGGCCGTGCACAACGTAGCCACCGCCAAGAAATACGCCGGTACGACGGTCGCGACCGACATCCCCGGCTTCGGTACGGAGATGTCCACCACTGAGCAGCTGGCGAAACAGTTCGAGGCCGAGACCGGCATCAAGATCAAAACTGTTCCGCTTCCGAAGAGCACGTCCGACGCGTACGCCGCGGACCAGCGCCTGCTCGCCGCCAATCAGAGCAGTCCCGACGTCCTGCTCGTGGACCTCATCTATCCGCCCGCGCTGGCCCAGTATCTCCTTGATCTCAAAGGCCATCTCACCGAGGCCGAGATCAAGCTGAGCTACCCCAACCTCATCGCGGTCAACACGATCGACTCTCGCCTCGTGGCCTACCCGTGGTACGGCGGGTTCGGGCGCCTCTACTACCGGACCGATCTGCTGGAGAAGTACGGATTCTCCAAGCCGCCGGAAACCTGGACCGAGCTCACCTCCATGGCGACCAAGATCCAGGCCGGTGAGCAGAAGGCCAACAAGGCATTCGCCGGCTACGTCTTCCAGGGCAACGCCTACGAAGGCTTGACCTGCAACGCTCTGGAATGGGTGGCCTCCTACAACGGTGGCACGTTCATCGACGGAACCTCCGTGTCCGTCGACAACCCGAGCGCGATCGCCGCGCTGAAGCTGGCCCAGAGCTGGGTCGGCAAGATCTCTCCGACCGGCGTCACCACATTCACCGAGGACGAGACGCACAGCGCGTTCGGTGCCGGCAACGCGGCCTTCATGCGCAACTGGGAGTACGCCGAAGACCTGCAGAAGGGGTCGAACGTCGCCGGGAAGTTCGCGGTCGCGCCGTTGCCCGCGGGCACCGGGGCCGGCGCCACGACCGCCGCGGCCGCGGGCGGATGGGCGGTCGCCATCAACAAGAACAGCCAGAACGCGGAGGCCGCCGTGGAGTGGCTGCGATACCTGACCAGCCCCGAGGCGCAGGCCTATCGAGCCATCAATTCCGCCGATGTCCCCGCCCAGCCGGCCGTCGCCGCCATGGCGGAGGTGCAGGCCGCGCTGCCGGCTCTGAAGCAGAAGGTCGTCCCGTTCGCGCGTCCGACCCAGATCGGCGCCCAGTACAACGAGGCATCAACGATCATTTTCCAGGCGGTGAACGCGATGCTTCGCGGTTCGAACGTGGAGTCGGGAGTGAAGAAGATGGCCGGCGATCTTCGGGAACTGATCGGATGACGGCTCCGCCACGCTCCGGCCACGCTCGTCGCTCGAGCGCCGGCCTCGCCGCGCAACAGGCTCGGCTCGCCTGGATCCTGCTGGCTCCCAGCCTGGCCGTGGCGGCTGTGGTGGCGTTGTACCCGGCCATCACCACGATCTACCGCAGCTTCACCAATGACACCTTCGGCGGCACCTCCAGCTGGATCGGCCTGGGTAACTACACGACCCTGCTGGAGGACGCGGCCTTCTGGTCCTCGGTCTGGATCACGATCGAGTTCTCGGTGATCACGGTCGCGATCGAGGCCGTGCTGGGAATGATTCTCGCGCTGACGTTGCACAGCGTCTTCATCGGTCGTGGAATCATGCGGGCACTGTTGCTGGTTCCGTTCGCGATCATCAATGTGATCTCGGCGAGCATCTGGAAGTTGATGTTCAACCAGAGCTACGGCGTCTTCAACGATTTGCTCGTCGACAAGTTGCACCTGGCCAGTGAGCCGTTCGACTTCTTCGGCACCCGTACGGCTGCGCTGCTGTCGGTCTCGGCGATCGACGTATGGAAGACGACGCCGTTCATGGCGCTCCTGCTGCTGGCCGGGCTGCAATCCATTTCGCGCGACACTCAGGAGGCCGCGCAGGTGGATGGAGCGGGACCGGTGCGGCGGTTCTTCTCCATCACACTGCCGCAGCTTCGGCCCGCACTGCTGGTCGCACTGGTCTTCCGCAGTCTGGACGCACTGCGCGTGTTCGACGTGTTCTATGTGCTCTTCGGCGCACGAGCAGACACCACCACGATGTCGATCTACATCGAGCAGAACATCGTCGACTTCGGCAAGGCAGGCTACGGCTCGGCGATCAGCGTCGCCGCCATGCTGCTCATCGCCGTCTTCATCACGATGTACGTGGGCCTGAACGCGAGGATGAACAACAAGTGACCAACACCCTGATCCCACAGCCCCCGACCATGAGGAAGCAGACGAGGCGCCAGGTCCGGCTCTGGCATGGGCGAACACCTGCCGCTTGGGTACGGCGCGTGCTGTTGTACGTGCTCGTCCTCGCGATCGCGGTCTTCCTGCTCTTCCCCGTCTACTGGGCCGCGAAGACAGCTCTTTCACCAGATCGGGAGATCTACGCGACCCCTGCGGCCTACGTGCCGCAGGAATTCACGATTCAGCATTTCAACAACGCCCTCAGCGACCCGCGCTTCATGCAGAGCATCATCAACTCGGTGATCGTCGGCGTGTCCGTCACGGTGATCTCCGTTTTCCTGGGCGCGTTCGCGGCCTACGCTCTGGGCCGGTTCCGCTTCCGCGGTCGCAGCATGATGCGCTACGTCATCTTGGCGATGTCGATGTTCCCCAACATCGCCATCCTCGGCTCGCTGTACAAGATGCTGACGGCCACGAACCTGTACAACACACTGCCCGCGCTGATCATCACCTATCTGATCTTCATCCTGCCCTTCACCGTGTGGACCTTGGCCAGTTTTTTCCAGCAACTGCCCCACGAACTCGAAGAAGCCGCCTACATCGACGGCGCATCCCCGATGCAGACCTTCTGGCGCATCATGATGCCGTTGGCCGCTCCCGGCCTGGCGGCCACGTCGATCCTCGCCATCATCGCGGCATGGAACGAGTACCTGTTCGCGCTCTCCTTCGAGTCGGACAGCAGCAACTGGACCGTGCCGGTCCTGATCTCCAACATCGGCGCGCAGTCCAGCGCGTACACGATCCCCTGGGGCGATGAGATGGCGGCATCCCTGATCGTCATGGTCCCGGTGATCGCGCTCGTGCTCCTCCTGCAACGGCGAATCGTCGCCGGCCTCACCGCCGGGTCGGTGAAAGAATGACTCGGCGGATGCTCGGCAACCGGCGGAGAGGGTGTAGGCACCCTGCTCCGCCGGGGAGACGCCCAGATCATGACAGCGCCCGACAACCCGCCTGCTCCGCAAGACGGTCCTGCTTCGAGGATCCGGTTACAGTCCGTTACCGCAAGCATCTTGGCAGAGCTATTGACTGGACACCCTGACGCTCCATCTGTCATTCGCTCACGAGACTGTGGCGGGCTGGGCGGACAGGAGGACCTGTGCCCAGCCGCTGGCGTCGACGGTGCCCTGGCCGGTCAGGTCGCCGGCGCGGCCGTCGTAGGGGTTGATGTCGAGGTAGCGGTGCATGGAGTTGTCGCGGCTGTGGCCGTAGTAGACACCCCCGCCGGGCGACAGCAGGTGGTCCATTGCCTGCCAGGTGGAGTCGCGTAGCTGGTAGCGCTTCACGGAGCCGGGACCGCTGATGTTGTAGGAGATGAGCTGCCCTTCGGCCGTGGTGCCGAGGATCCAGTCGGGTCCGGTGGCCGTGAGGGTTTTAAGGGTGAAGCCGCTGCCGATGGCGGTGTTGTCGGTGATGTCGGCAAGGTCAGGCTGGGCGGCGGTGATGGTGTAGCGGTGGAGGGTTCCGTTCGCAATGCCGAACAGGTGGCTGGTGCCGTCGTAGGCGAGCAGGTCGTGGGTGAAGCCGCTGCCCAGCAGGACGGGCGGGTTGAAGGTGAGGCTGTCACGGTTGGTCCGCACGTCGACGCGGTACAGCTTGCCGTTGGTGTCGGTGACCAGGATGGTGTTGTAGTTGAGTGTGGCCATGGCCTTGGGTGTGAAGCCGAGGGTGGCTGTGGAGACGACCGCGCCGTGGGTGCGCTTCCCGGTGGCGGCGTCGATGGTGGTATAGGTCAGCCGCCCGTCCGGCATCACCCCATAAACCGACGTGACGCCCTTTGGCCCGCCGAAGTGCGGGTTCTGCGCGTGGGTGAGCGTCTCCCAGCCCAGGAAGTGCGACACCCCGGCGGGGCGGCTCTTCTCGACCCACTGCTTGGCATAGGGCATGTCGTCGTACCCGAGACGGTGGTGCAGCGCGTTGAAGCCGACCTCGAAGTGCTCCCCGAGGTCCTTGGTGACCTTTCCGCCGCACAGCCACGACGGCACCGTCCCGCCCAGTTGCAGGCGAGCGTGGAGGTTCATCGCGAATCGCAGCCGGTGCTTGGCCTTGGCGTACAGGTCCACACCCTGGTGGCCGGCCGTCTCCGCGACGTGGGAGATGGCCGCAAGACCCCATCCGGTGTGCCAGAAGTCACGGCAGGTCTCCTGGGTCAGCCCGTCCACGAACGTGGTCTGCCCCTTCCAGTAGTCGATGATCTCGGCTTTGGTGTCGTACTTGCTGTTCGGCGGCGCCTTGGGCAGCGAGCCGTCCGTCTTGAGGTAGACGTAGGCGGGCAGCCTGCCGCGCCAGGTCGCGACAGCTCGGTCGAATGAGGCACGGTCGTCCAGGTGCACGGCGATGCCGATGGCGGCATCGGTCATGATCAGTTCCCAGTTGCCGTTGTTGTTGGGCGCGCCGGCGATCACGGTCGGCAGGTACACCGAACGGAGCTTGCCGGCGAACCGGCCGGCCTGGGCCCAGCCGGAGTGGGTGTGCTTGATGAGTTCGGCGGCGCGGGAGAAGTTGGCGCCCGCCCAGCCGGTCTGCAGCGGCGCGTTGCTCCCGGTGTGTTTGGCGATCACGGCTGACCAGGCGTCCATGATCTGGATCGCCTTGTCGGCGTAGCGGGAGTCCTTGGTGAGGTACCACTGCAGGGCGTGCGTGTAGGCCGCCATGGCGTCCTTGCGCTCGTCCGAGCAGCCGTGGTCGGGGTTCGACACCGGGAAACGGCGCGATCGGCGTGCTGTACGGAGCGGGCGAGAACCGCTTCCGCGATGAGATCCGCTGGAACTGGTTCTGGGAAAGCGCCCTCGGCCTCCCCTAGCGATCCTTGGCCGCTAGGTTCTGGGCATTTGTGTCAGCTTTTTCACGCGGTTCGGGCAGGCGTGCGCGGACCGTGTAGTCGCTGACACGTCCTGTGGCCGACCTTCGGGCGGGTGCGGGCGAGTGCCCGGCTGTTGCCGGGGCCTTCCTCCGCGCGGCGCAGCAGAGCGGCAAGGACCACCGAGACGGCCATCGGCCGCGGTCAGGGTCGCCGTGTGGGCGACAGCGTTCGCCAGGACATCAGGGCGGCGATGGCCGAGGCCGCGCCGGCCAGTGTGACGACCAGCCCCGGGGCCGCGACTTCGCCCAGCGCGCCTCCGGCTGCGGCGGCCAGGCCCTGCAGCGTCATCGTTCCGGTCAGCAGCAGGCCGAACGCCTGACCGCGCTGCGTCTCGGGCACCGCGTCGAGAAACCTGCGGGCCAGTGCGAGCTGGTAGGCGACGCCGAAACCGGACACTGTCATTAGGATGGCGGCGTATCCCGGTGCGGGGCGCAGCGCGAACCCCAGCAGCGGCAATCCGAGCGCAAGCGCGAGGGGGCCGGCCAGCCGCTCCCGGCCCGCAGGGCGCACCAGGCGGCCGACGATCAGGTTGCCGGCGAACATCCCGGCGGCGACCGCTGCGAACAGCAGACCGGCCGCGTCAGGCGCGCCGACCTGCGCGGCGTACGGGACCAGCACGCCCTCGGCGCCGACCATCAGCGCCGGTGCCAGCCATTGCGCCAGCAGCAGCGCCCGGACCGCAGGCCGGCGCAGGAGCGCCCGGTTCACCTGCCAGGTCTCGCTGATGCCGGCCGAACCGCCGGTGCGGCGGCGTGGGTGGTCGGCGAGGCGCAGTTGCAGCAGGCCTGCCGAGGCCAGGCAGGTCGCGGCGGTGATCCAGAGCGCGCCTGGCGCGCCGACAGCGGCGATCAGCATGCCGCCGGCGGCGAAGCCGAGCACCTGCGTGCCGCCTGCCGCCATGGAGAACACGGCACGGCCGAGCACGTAGCGGTCGCCGTCTAGCAGGTCGGGCAGAAGGGCGGTGCGCGAAGCGGAGGCGACGGCGCTGGGTAAACCCGTGACGAACACGAGCGCCAGCATGGCCGGTACCGGCAGTAGACCGGCGGCGAGCACGGCGCTGACCGCGGCGCGCAGCACCTCGTAGCCGATCATGACGGTGCGCGGGCGCCAGCGGTCGGCGAAAGCCAGCAGCAGCGTGCCGCCAAGGGCATAGGGCAGGAAGCCTGCCGCATACGCCAGCGCCGACATCAGCGGCGACCCGGTTGCCGCGTAGACGGTCACGGACAGTGCGAGCATCCGCACCGTCTCGCCGATCAGGAAGAGCGTGTAGCTGCCGAACAGCACGCGGAACTGGCCCACAGCGAACACCTCGCGGTAGGTGGCCGGGCGTGGCGCGCCGGACGTGGTGGTCATGGCCGACAGCATCACGGCAGCCCGGCCACGGTGACTATGCTTTCGTGTGGAGGCAAAACATGCTGGCCATCGAGGTGGGGCCCGTCGACGTGGCGCGTACCCGCTACGCGATCTCGCCGCTGGGCGAGGCGATGCAGGCGCTGCGCGTCGCAGCCGGCGTGCAAGCCGCCGGCCCGCTCCGGCCGTGGGCCGAGCGCATCGCGCCCCGGTACGAGCAGCTGCGCCGGCAGGTGCCCACAGTCAGGGCGCTGACGGCGCTGTTCCGCCGCGGCGGCTACAATGCCGACTTCATCCATCCGCCGCCGTCAGGCTCCGGTGGCGACTTCGCCGCTGAGCTGGCCGCCGTGCGCGCCACGCCGCTGCGCCGTGCACGCCTGGAACTGGCCCGCAACCTGGCGGGACTGCGGACGCCGCCACGCTACGTGCAGCGCATCCTCGACGCACCGGACGTGGTCACCCGGCTCGCCGATGCGCTCGAGGCGAGCTGGCAGGCGCTGGTCGAGCCGGACTGGCCGCGGCTGCGGGCGGTGCTGGAGCGTGACCTGGTCCGCCGCGCCGGATACCTGGCGATGTACGGCTGGGCGGCAGCGCTGTCCGATCTCGACCCGCGGGTGAGCTGGCGCTCCGAGGGGCAGGCCGGGACCATCGAGGTGCGCACGGGCTCGCGTACCGAGTGGGACCGGCACCGGCTGGCCGGCAAGGGCCTGCTGCTGATGCCGACGGTGTTCGGCACTCTGATCAGCTACGTCGAGCCGCCCTGGCCCTACGCCCTGGTCTATCCCGCCCGGGGCATCGCGGACCTGCTCGGCCCTGTGGCGCGTGCACCGGGCGGTGAGGCCCTGAGCCGGCTGGTCGGCCCGCGTCGCGCGGACGTGCTGCGTGCGCTGGACGTGCCTGCAACGACGACGCAGCTGGTCGCCCAGCTCGGCCTAAGCCTAGGCACCGTCGGCAGCCATCTGGCGGTGCTGCGCGATGCCGGCCTGGTCACCCGCACCCGCGCCGGCCGGGCCGTCCGCTACGAGCACACGCCGCTGGGCGCGGCCCTGGCGGACAGCTGAACGCCACCGGGCGGCCCACCTGGCCGAGAACTCGCCAACCCTTCGCCACCCCAACCCGTCAGCTCGCCATCTCAGCTGCGAAGCGACACAGACACGCCATGCCTCATTCGCCACAATCCGCTATGCGGTGATACATCACCCGAGCCGTCGGCCACGGCAATGATGGTGATCTACCGCGCATAGTCGAGGACCGGCGGCGGGACTCGGCATGGTCGGCACCCCGCATCCGGCCTTGATCGGTGCCGCGAGGACCACTAGCCTGATCGCCGTGCTGCCGGAAGGCGGGGCCGAGGCGATCGCGTCACGCGGGAAGGGCCCCGACCACCGCCATGGAATTTGGGATCGACTGACGATGAGCGCGGAAGAGGATTTCAAGCAGGTCGGCGCCGAGCTGGCCGACCTGGGTGTACGGATGTCCAGGATGATGGGGAGTCCGGCGCTCAAAGATCAGGCGGGGAAGGTGTTCGCGAGCCTGCAGCGCGACGGCGCGATGGTGTTCCGGCTGGTCAGGGACACCCCCGAACACACGGCCGCGCTCCAGCTGGCCGGGGCGTCCCTGTTCGACCCCTCGGGGCAGGGCAGGGAGATAAAGGACTGGGTGGTCGTGCCCCACTCCTCGGCCGAGAAATGGACGGATCTGGCCGAGGCCGCCCTCAGCCGCCCACGCTGATCAGTAGGCCACGTCGACGGTGTGGAGCAACGCGTTCTCCACCATCCCTTTCGCGAGGGCTCGTGGGCCATGCTGATGCGAGCTCTGGCCGGTCGGGGCGCCGTGCCGAGGCGCTCAACGCCTGCCGCAGGATGCACGCCATCCTCAGCGAGGAGCTCGGCGTGGAACCGGCCGATGACGTGCGTCGACTGCATCAGGACATCCTCCACGGCGTCGTCGGCCGCCGGCATCCCGCGAAGGGTCGGCGTCAGCGCGTGACCCGGCGGCAGCGTGCAGCCCGGATGAAGTTGATCTCCATCATCACCACTTCCACCACGGGCTTCACGCGTGATCGTCGCTTACTCGGCCGGGGAGACACGACCTAGCAGCACCGCTTGCCCCCGGTCCGAAGGTTGCATCCGGATCCCCCGGGCGGGCAGCAGCACACCAGGTAGACCTTCCAGAGCCGGCTGTGACAGTTGGCGTTGTACCGGCACGAGCTCCAGTGCCCGGCGCCGGTACTGCTCGGCGTGCAGGAAACGGTTCCCGCGGCGGCGGCGTTTACCCCAGGGCGCGGTCCGCGATCTTTCCGAGGACGGCGTTCATCGCCCCCTCCCGGACTTCTTGCCGCACGGCACCAGTCGCTTGTTCCAGCATGAGGTCCCCTGGCCATCCATCGTGCATGTCATGACGACTCGAACGCCGAAGATACACGGCCCCTTCTTGATGAAGGCGCTAGCAGCCTCCTCCCGCAGGATCCGGCTCAGCACGCGATCCGACAGTGATTCGATGAATTTCATTTGTTTTCTTTCACTAGATCCCCATCAGCTTTCTGATGGTGACGGCATGGATTTCGGACACCGGGAAATAGCCGAGATCGCGGGAGTCGAAGCTGACGTCCGCGTTGTCGCCGAGAAGGATCAGTTGCCCGCTGGGCACCCGCTCTTCGGACAGGACGGTCCGCGGCATCGGGGGGACCGGATCGCCGGGCAGCGCGGCGATGCGCTTGATGAGAAACCGCTCGCCCACCGGCAGCGGGTTGACGACGACGGCGACCTGACCTCGGCGCAGGGCCGACTGCGAGACCCGGCGGGCCAAGACCCTGTCCCCGTCGACCAGGGTGGGGTTCATGCTGTCGCCGTCCACGCGGATGATCGAATACATCCGGCGCAGCCGTACGACCAGGGCGGCGACGAGCAGCAGGACGGCGGCGGGAAACCAGATCTTCATGCGACCGCCGCCTCGGCATACCCCTGAGCTTGCAGGCGGAACAGCCCCGCGTACCGGCCGCCAGCCGCCATGAGTTCGTGGTGAGTCCCGGATTCCACGATCGTTCCGTGCTCCAGGACGATGATGTGATCCGCGTCGCGAACGGTGTTGAGCCGGTGCGAGATGAGCACGCTGGTGGCGCCGTCGCGCTGGCGCCGAATCCTGGCGTGCATGTCGGCCTCGGCCTCCGGGTCCAGGCTGGCGGAAGGCTCGTCGAGGATCATGAGGTCCCGGTAACCGCGGAACATCGCCCGGGCCAGGGCCGTTCGCTGCCACTGACCGCCGGAAAGCTGCACGCCGGTCTCGGGGTCGTCCCGGTCTTCTTCACTGAAGAACATCCGGCTGAGAAGGGTGTCGTAGCCGCGCGGAAGGGACGACAGCTTGTCATCGATTCCCGCTCGCTGGGCCGCCCCCCGAATGCGTGCCTCGTCCTCACGAGCGGCGACGAAACCGATGGAGATATTGTCGGCGGCAGACATGTCGTAGGACATGTGATCCTGGAAGACGCCGGTGAGACGTTGCCGGAGATCCTCGGGACGCACCAGGCGGAGGTCGACGCCGTCCCAGGTGATGGAGCCGTGCTCGGGGTCGTAGAACCTGCACAGCAGCTTGACCAGGGTGCTCTTACCCGCACCGTTGAGGCCGACGATCGCGACGGCCTTGCCCGCGGGGATGAACAGGTCCAGACCGCGCAGGATCCAGGGGTGGTCGTCGCTGTAGCGGAACCAGACGTCGGTGAACCTGATGCCCTGGCTCAACCGGGGCAGCGGTCTGGGATCGGCCGGGATCGGGAGGTCAGGACCCGCCTGGGTCACCGCCACATAGTGATCGAGCATGATCAGGTCCTGGTGGAGCATCCCGATACTGGAGACCAGACCGCTGAGCGCGCCCTGGACCGCGGCGACGGCGGCCACGAGGAGGGAGACGTCTCCCACGCTCAGCGCGCCGGACATCGCCGCGTTCACGGCCCAGACCAGCCCGCCGCCGGCGACCGCCGCGCCCAGCATCGTCAGCGTGGTCTCGATGGAAAGCTCCCGGAGGTCCATCCGACGGTGGGCCTCGTTGGAGGTCCGAAGCTCGGACATCATGCGGCCGCGCAGGAACCGGCCGCTGTTGAAGAGCCGGATCTCCTTGGCCGCCTCGACAGTTCCCAGGAGGTTCCCGTAGAAGATCTGGCGCCGCTCCGCCGGGCCTATCTCCCACATCATCGAGGCCCGGCGGCGCGACAGGCGGAGCTGGGCCACCAGCGCGGGGATCCCGGTCACCAGCACGATCGACGTCAGAATCGGGCTGATCACCAGAAGCGATCCGACCATCCCCAGCAGCGTGATCGCCGACTGCAGGATGCTGAACGCGCCGGTGACGATGCTCTGACCGCTGCCCAGGCTGGTTTGCGCCAGGCGGAGTCGGTCGTGGAAGTGCGGATCCTCGAACCGGCGCAGACCTGCGAAACGCAAGGTCGCGCTGAACAGCTGAGCGGTGGTCCGCGCGGTGAACTCCCGGCCGATCTGATTGCCCAGATACTGGCTGAACTGGGGTGAGGCAGCCATCACCACGCCGGTTCCGGCCAGCCCCACGCCCAGCGTGATCAGCCCGACATCGGGGCTTCCAGCCGACAGGCCGTCCACGACCAGCTTGGTCAGCCAGGCGGCCACGATCGGTGCGAAGCCTTCGGCCAGCATCACCAGGACGTAGGTGGCGGTCAGGCCGGGTGCCGAACGAAAGGCGATACCCGCGGCCACCCGAGCGGTGCCGATCATGCGTGGACCGTCTCCGGCAGGTCGACGTCATTACCGATGACGGTTCCGGTGGCGTCCGTCGTGATCACTGTGGGGAACCCGGATACCCGGAACACCTTCTGAAGGGGGCCGTGCGGCTCCTCCCGCACCACCCGGGCCACCGCAGCCAGCCGCTCGAACTCCGCCGCGGCATCGTCATCACCACCGGTCACCACCACGGCCATGACCGGATCTGAGGTCCGTCCGGCCCGCTCGACGAACTCCGGCAACAGTTGCCTGCACGGCGCGCAACCGGGTGAGAAGAAACCGATCAGTGCGGGGGCGCCCATCAAGGATTCCGCGGAGATCGGATCACCCTCGGAGGTCAAGGCCGTGAACGATGGGATCTTCTCGCCGGGCTCCGGCCCGTTGACCATCTCGGGGAGCTGGGCCGAAAGTTTGCGCAGCCGACGCACCACACCGACGAGCAGCAACAGGTTGGCCAGGCCCAGCAGTCCGACCAGCACGACCGCCGCGGTCAGGTAGACCATCACAGCCCTCCAGAAGTCTCAGCGAAAAGATCAACGACATCGTCGAAGGCGATCATGAAAACCGCACCGATCAGGCCCGCGGGCACCGCGATCGCCGGCCCGGCGGCCGGCAGCGGAGCCCCGCCTGCGGCAAGCCCGGCCAGGCCAAGTCCCACCACGGCCAGCAGCAGGCCGTTCCGCAGCAGGTGGACCGGGCCCAGCCGGGACGCGGTGGGACCGAAGCACCGGCAGGACACCGGGTGCCCTCGCCGTATCGAGACGGTGATCGCCGCGCCGAACGCGCACAGTGACAGCCCGCTCAGCGGCAACCCCGCCTGTGGGACCGCCATCAGCACGGCCGCCGCTGCTTCCCCTGAGGCCACCACACCCGCCACGGGCATACGGAAACGCTCAGGCAGCATCGCCGGCGACGACGCGAACGACCGCAGGGCGGCACGGCTGCGAAGCTTGCTGAACGCGGCGACCGCGAAAACAACCCCGATGAGCACGTGGCACCCGACAAGCAGCAGATCCACAATCGTCGATGTTTCCGTCCCCCACTAGCGCGCCGCTAGCGCGGCGTTAGCGGCAGAGGCACTCGACGCCGGCGGCGGGTCAGGACGGCTGATCGCGAGCGCGTCTGTGGGCCCGAACCCGGCGCCTACCGGCTTGCCGGTGCCGGCGTCGAGCACCGCTTCCTTGAACACCGGGTCCCGCCCGTACGAGACGGTCACCGCGAGCCGGCGCCCTCCTGGGCGGCGGCAACGCCGACCCGGGCATGCGGAGACACGTCCCGGCCGGCGGCCGAGGTGCAGAGGTTCCAGGCCGCACGGGAGCCGGCACCTTGCGGGTGAAAGACGGCTGCATTCGCAAGGGTCGCGCCGGCCGTCTTGACAGTGCGCACCGGCTTACTTACATAGAGGATTCGTTCTGCCATCTCCAGTTGACGCCTTTACAGCGAGCCAGTGCGGTTGTCCGAGCGAGGGTTGTGTTCTGTCCCAAACTGAGGGACTATCTCTCTAGAGAGCTTGAGTCTGATTAGGCTTGACAGCCGGTTAGAGGAGCCCCTTGCCGGAGATCGTTGACCACGACCCCATTCTCGCCCTCGCCTCTCCCGAACTCCTTCTCGACCCCTATCCCGCCTACGGAAACCTCCGTCGGGAACGGCCCGCGTTTTTCTACGACCGCCTTAACTCATGGATTTTCAGCCAGTATGACGATTGCGTCGCCGTACTGAAGGACAGCGCGAACTTCGCCGCCGACTGGCGCCGGGTCGGTGAGACGATGCCCCCGCGGGCGATCAACATGCTGACCCTGGACCCGCCGGAGCACACCGTGGTCCGACGGCTGTTCATGGAGGCGCTGCGCGCGCAGGACCACATGGCCGTGGAGCAGATGATCGCGCAACACACGGCGGACCTGCTGGCCGCGCTGGCACGCCGTCCGTCGTTCGAGTTGCTCACGGAGTTCGCGGAACCGCTGGCGCTGTCGACGACCTCGGCGTATCTCGGCGTGCCGATGCCGGATCCGGTCTGGGCCAGCCAGGCCGCCCGTGCCATCGTCGCAGGCATGGACGCCGGGCTGTGGCCCGAGCGGGCGCAACCCGTGCTGGCGGCGCAGGAGGAACTGGCCGTGCTGGTTGAGGACTGGCTCGCCCATCCGCCGCCCTCCGGCGTCGTCGGCATCATCGTGAAACGGGCGGCCGGCAGCGGCGTGGACCCGGCCATCATCGCCAACACGGTGCGGGGACTGCTGTTCAGCGGCTACAGCTCCGGCAGCAAACTGCTCGGGCTGGTGGCGGTGGCCCTGCTCCACGAGCGGGTCGCCGAGTTGGAGCGGTTCCGTGAGGCCGACACCGCACGCGCCGTGGACGAGATGGTCCGCTACGCCTCCCCAATACAGGTGGTCGCCCGTGCGTGCGTGCACGACACCGGGGTGGGCGGCGTCACGGTGCGCGCGGGGCAGGCGGTCACGCTGCTCTTGGGCGCGGCGAACCGGGACCCCGCGCGGTTTCCCGACCCGGACGTGGTACGGCTGGACCGGCATCCCAATCCGCATCTCGGCTTCGGCCGGGGCCCGAAGTCCTGCCTCGGCTCACCCTTTACAGCGATATTCACCCGGGTAGTGCTTCGCGTACTCGCCGAGCTGTATCCCGGTATCAGGGCGCTCGGCGCGCCAACGTATTTCCCGAACCTGACAGCGCGCAGTATTGAGCGTTTCGAGGTCACCCTTCGCTGAAGGAGGTTTATGTGCTCAAGGTCGTGGGAGCCTCGTTCGGGCGTACCGGGACTTCTTCGGTTCGGTTGGCTTTGGAGACCCTGGGATTCGGTCCCTGCCATTACATGAGAGAGCTTTTCAGCAGCCCTTCGCATGCGCAGGAATGGCTGCGGGTGGTCGAAGGCGGAGGACCTGACTGGAAACGGCTGCTCGACGGTTTCACCTCGACAATTGCCTGGCCGGCGGCTTTTTACTGGCGAGAGCTCGCTGCCACCTGGCCTGAGGCGAAAGTCCTGCTGATCGTGCGGGATCCGGCTTCGTGGTATGCCAGCATGACCCGCACGTTGTATCGCACCAGGCCCGCGGACGCCGGGCGGGAGACGAGCCTCGGCGTGCGGGACCAGGTCATCGAGAAGATCGTCTGGCAGGGAACGTTCGCCGGGCGATTTGAGGATCGTGACCACGCCATCGGCGTATACCGTGCCCATCTGGACGCGGTCCGCGATGCCGTGCCATCTGGCCGGCTGATCGAATTCGACCCATCGCGCGGATGGGAGCCGCTCTGCGCGGCACTTGGGGTCGACGTGCCGGACGCGCCCTTTCCCATGGCGAACACCACTGATGAGTATCTGCGCCGGGCCGAGCAGGCCGGGGCCCTCCCGCCACGGTGAGAAAGCAGCGTGTGACCGGCGGCCTGGACAGGAGAGGACAGGGAAGTGGCGCTTACCGTTTCATCCGTCGCTGACCCGTACGGGGTGGCGGCAGCGTACTGGGACCACCTGCACATAGGGCCGGGCTCAGCGGCACTGGTGTCCTTCTTCGCCGGCCTGGCTCCGCCCGGCGGGCACGCGTTGGAGATCGGCCCAGGTACCGGCCGGATGACCCTGGCAGTGGCCGAGCGCGTGGCGAGCGTGCACTGCCTGGAGCCCTCCCCCGCGATGCGCGCGGTGCTCCTGACCAAGCTGGCAGGGGAGCCGGACATGGGGCATCGGGTGACGGTGCTTGGCGGCGCCGCACCGGACTTCCGTTTCGACCGGCGCTTCGACTACGTCTACCTGGCCGCCGTGTTCGAAGACGTGCCGCCGGAGGCACGACGGCCGCTCTTCGCCGGCCTGGCCGAGTATCTTGCGCCGGGTGGTGTGCTGGCCATGGACATGGTGCACGACGAGGTCGTCCCCGACCATCCCGAGCGCGAGGTGCGTGGCGCGCACCAGGGGGAGTGCCGTTACACCCTGTCGTCGGCCGTCTGGCCGCTTGGCCCCGATCTGGCCGGAGTGCGGCGCGTCTACCGCACTTACCACCGCGACACGCTGGTGTCCACTGAGATCGTCGAATGCGACTACCACCTCCATAGGCCCGCCGACGTGCTCGCCGACCTGCGCGCGGTCGGCCTGACCGCCGTGGGCGGCTCGGCCGTGACCGACGAGGTGACCCCGCTCGACGACAAGGGAACGCTGATCGCCCGGCACGACAGCTGACCGCTCTGAGCTCGAGGCCTCCGTGGACGGTCCCCGGTCGCCTGCCACGTCGCCGGCGCTGTTCCGGCCTCGAAACGGTCCATCGGACCTCGATGGACACGGAGGCGAGTCAAGGAGGTGCGCCATGCGGTACTGGTACTGATCGATTCTCACCGTGGCCTGACCTTGCGAGGTCAGGCCACGGCCTGGCATCCAGGGCTGAGCAAGGGAGTACAGGAGATGACCGTTCACGATTCGGAGGCGGCCGGGATGGTTCGCCGGACCGGTCGAGCGGGGGTCGCCTGATGGCTCGGTCCCACGACACTGAGGTGCTGGTCGTCGGGGGCGGCCTGACCGGGTTGTCCTGCGCGCTGTTCCTGGCTCATCACGGCGTGCGGTGCACCCTCGTGGAGCGCCACCCCGACCTGCTGAGCCATCCCAGGCAGCGCAGTCTGGTCCCACGTCTCATGGAGATCTACCGGCAGGTCGGACTGCAATCCCGCATCCATGAGAGTCGGGTGGATTTCGCCAGTTCTGCCGAGTACGTGGCCATCCGCGCGGAAACGCTGGCCAGTGCTCGGCACCTCCCCGTGGATCAGCAGGACGACGCAGCGCGAACCGCCGCCTTCAGCCCTTGCACGGGCACGCCCATCGACCAGAACCGGGTGGAATCCCTGCTGCGGATCCGCGCGCGTGAGCTTGGCGCGCGGATCCGGTTCGGCACCGAGTTCCTCGGCCTTTCCCAGCATGACGGTGGGGTGGAGGCGCGGCTGCGCGATCTCGACGGCATCGAGCATCGGCTCCTCGCCCGGTACGTCGTCGCGGCCGACGGCGCGCGCAGCCCGCTCCGGTGCGGGCTCGGCATACCGATGGAAGGGCCTGTTGACTTCTTCCGTCTGCTGACGCTGATGGTCGACGCGGACCTCCGGCCCGCGCTGGACGGCCGTACCGTGCACATGGCCTTCCTCGAACGACCCCGGCCGAGGACGTACCTGATGGCGCTGGACCGGAGCGGTCAGCACTGGGTTTTCGGCACCACGGACGATCCGGATGGTGCCGAGCCGGATGAGGACGAATGCGTCGAACTGGTGCGTGCCGCGGCCGGCCTGCCGACGGTGCAGGTGGTGCTCCGGCCGCAGATACCCGGCACCGCCAAGACCGTCTTGCGGTTCGAGGTCGGCGCGGCCGTGGCGGCCTCCTACCGGAAGGGGCAGGTGTTCCTGATCGGCGACGCGGCGCATCTGATGCCGCCGACCGGGGGATTCGGCGGTGTCGTGGGCGTGGAGGACGCGCACAACCTGGCCTGGAAGCTGGCCGCTGTCGTGCACGGTCACGCCGGGGAGGGATTGCTCGACACGTACGAGGATGAGCGCCGCCCAGTCGCGACGTTCGCCCTGCGGCAGGCGGTCGCGCGATACCGGTCCCGCTTCGCTCCCGGGCCAGGCGAGTACGGCCTCGCACAACTCTCCATGGCCGATGAGAAGTTGGTGGACCGCTCGACCGTGATGATGGGACACCGGTACCGGTCGACAGCGGTGGTCGGCAGCGTGAACGATGCGACCGCGCCGGTGGAGGTCGCCGGCCTGTGCGGAGATCCCGGCACCAGGGCTCCTCATCTCCCACTCCTCGGCTCCCTCGAGCGGTCCACGATCGACCTGTACGGCGGGCGCTTCGTCCTCCTGGCCGGCCCTGACGGCCAGGACTGGGTGACGGCGGCAGGCAAGATGCCGCTGCCGGTGACCACCCGGCGATTCGGCATCGACCTGGCTGCGGACGGCACACCCGCGACCGTCCGGCACGGCATCGGAGCAGGCGGTGCCGTGCTGGTGCGACCGGACGGGTTCGTGGCCTGGCGAAGCACCGGACCGGCCGCGAACCCTGCCGCGGAACTGCTCGCCGCATTCACCGCCATCCTCTCCGCGGAACCCGCGAAGTGAGCCGCGATCTGGAGTGCGCCCCCGGCCGACACGATCGAGCCGAGCGCACTGTACGCGCCGGGCACGCGCGCATCCCGCGGTGAGGAGCGTGGTAGCCACGACGTCGGCTCTGGGCAGGGCCTGCCCGCCGTCCCGGGGCCCGAGCGCGACCTGGCGCCGCCGCCCGCGCCGCTGGTGCGCAGCGTCGGCGACATCGCCGGATTGCGGCCCAAGCGCCGCCGCGGCGACGACGGTGAGGTGCCCGAGACGGACGTCCTGCGCGTGGACGCGCTGGATTTGGCGACCTGGCGGGCGGCGGCGGGCTGGCCGCAGGCGCAAGAGCCGGCCGAGACCCGGCGCACCTACCTGGCCGCGTTGTCCGGCTTCCTGGCCTGGCCGGCCGACCGTCAGCGCGAGGCCAACCCGCCCGGTCTGCTGCAGGTGACCGAGGACCACCTGATGGCCTACAAGGACGACGCCGGAAACGGCTGGCGAGCTTCACGACACGTGCTGGTTGGTTTAGATCGCGTAGCAGAGCCGGCCAGCGGCTGTCCCCTGGATGGCCTAGACAGGTGCGTCGTGTGTGGTGGTGGCTCCTGGCCTGCCATGATCGGTACGTGTCTGGTACGTGATCATGGGCACATGCTTGCCATCGGCGCCATCGGGTGGCACATCCCGGAACGCAGAAGGACCTGCGTTTCCGCAGGTCCTTGCCCATCTTGCGATGTAGATCGTGCGTGCCCCCTGTAGGATTCGAACCTACGCACCCGGCTCCGGAGGCCGGTGCTCTATCCCCTGAGCTAAGGGGGCCCAACGAATGACAAGGCTACCAGCATCGGGACACCACTCCGTACCGGATAACGCTCCACGAACACATCCCGTGAAAGCCACCCGTGACGCCCCCACCACAGGTTAACTTTGCGCCCGTGGGTGATGTTCTTGGCAAAGTACTGGTCGTGGACGATGACGAGGTCATCCGTCAGCTCATCGCGGTGAACCTCAACCTGGAGGGGTTCGAGGTCGCGACCGCCACCGATGGGCAGGATTGTCTCGACCGCGTGCTCGACGTCATGCCCGATGTCATCACGCTGGATGTGATGATGCCGTTCATGGATGGTTGGGCGACGGCGCAGAGGTTGCGTACGGAGGAGGCGACCAGCCACATCAAGGTCGTGCTGATCACCGCGCGGGCGCAGGACGACGACAGGAGGCGGGGGCTGGGGATCGGGGTCGACGCCTATCTGACCAAGCCGTTCGATCCGGCGGAGCTCATCCAGGTCGTGCGGGACCTGGCGGCCGATGCGGAGAGCGGCGACCACTAGGGCTGTGCGGCGAGCGGTCGAACGTCAGGTGCGGGTGGAGGTGCGGGGATGGCGGGGGATGAGCGGATCGCGCGGGCCGGGCGCCACTACGAGCAGGCGGTTTTCGGCGGTGATGCGGGCGCGCTGGACATCGCCGATCGGGAGCTGGACGGGGTAGAGGCCGATCTCGCGCTGGCCAGAGGCCGGATCGCGCACGCGCGGTTCCTCGACGGGCAAGGGGAGGACGGGCGGGAGCTGGCGCTGTTCGAGCGGGCGGTCGAGCTCTACGGGCTGCTCGGGGATGTGCGGGGTCAGGGAGAAGCGCTGTTCTGGGTGGGGATCTTCCACCAGGTCGTCCGGCATGATCAGGAGACTGCGGTGCCGGTTCTCGAGCGGGCCCAAGAACTCGCGACCCAGGCCGGGGACAGGCTGACCCTCTCGTACGTCCTGCGCCACCTGGGCATCGCCGACCACGTCGCCGGGCGGCTGGAGGCGGCGCGCGAGCGGCTGGAGGAGTCCGTACGGCTCCGCCGCGAGATCGGCTTCCTGCCCGGCGTGGCGGCCAACCTGGTGGGCCTGGCCTACATCGCCGCGGGCGGCGGGCGGCGCGACGACGCGATCAGGTTGCTCGATGAAGCCCGCGCCGTCGCCGAGGCCGGCGACGCCAAGGGTGTCATGCGTTCGATCAAGGAAGCGTACGGGCAGCTGTAGCCGTACGCTGGCGGCAACGCTCTCTTTTCGAAGGGTTGAAACGTGCGCAGCTCGATTTTCGGCAACCTCGACGCCCAGCCGCTACCCCCCGGGTTCGCGCTGGAGAACCACAAGATGCTCCGGGTGCAACTGCCCCACGAGGTGCTCGCCAAGCAGGGCTCGATGGTGGCCTTCCAAGGCCGCATGGACTTCGACTACGAGGGCTCCGGGGGCCTCGGCAAGCTGCTCAAGAAGGCGATGACGGGGGAGGGCGCCTCGCTGATGCGGGTCCGCGGCGAAGGGCTGCTCTTCCTCGCCGACAACGCCGACGACATTCACCTGTTCTACCTGGAGAACGAAGGGCTCACCGTCAACGGGCGCAACCTGCTGGCCTTCCAGCCCCAGCTCACCTGGGACATCCAGCGGGTCCAGGGCGCCGGAGTGGCGGCGGGCGGGCTGTTCAACACCACGGTCACCGGGACGGGCTGGGTGGCGGTGACCACGCACGGCACGCCGGTGCTGCTGGACGTGGCCCGCATGCCGACGTTCGCCGACGGCCAGTCGGCGGTCTGCTGGAGCACGGGGCTCCAGGTCGGCGTCAATCGGACGATGAAGGTCGGGGCGTTGATCGGGCGGGGGAGCGGGGAGGCCATGCAGCTGGCGTTCAGGGGGCAGGGGTTCGTGCTGGTGCAGGCCAGTGAGGGCGCGCCCATAGTGGCCAACTCCGGAAAATCCTAGGAGCACGTCGGCGTCGGTGCCGTGTTGGCGCCGTTCCAGGAGGCCAGGAAGCCGAACGTGGCCGACGCCCCCGGCGCCAGGGAGCCGTTCCAGCCCACGTTGCGTACGGTCACCTCAGCCCCGTTCGCACTCAGCGTGCCGTTCCAGAGCTGGCTGATCTGTTGCCCGTCCGCGAACGTCCACCGCACCGTCCACCCGCTCATCGTCGTCGTGCCGGTGTTCTTGACCGTGACCTCGCCCTGGAAGCCGCCCTGCCACTGCCCGGCGTTCTTGTACGTGGCCACACATCCGCCGATCACCGTAGGCGTGACGGTCGGGGACGGCGTGACGCCGGCCAGGGCGTCCACCAGAGCCGGGTACCACTTGTCGGAGATCTTCTGATCGCCCGAGGCGTTCGGGTGCACCCCGTCGTAGGTGTCCGCGCTCGTGCTGAACCCCGTCCACTGGTCCACCACCGTGATCGGCGACTGCTGGGTGGAGGTGGCGGCGGCCCAGGAGGGGATGGCGTTGTTGAAGTTCACGGCGCGCTGGGCGCAGTCGGGGCAGGAGGACGGGTTCATCGGGATGATCTTGGCGACGAGGATCTTCATGTTGGGGTTGCTGGCCCGCATCTGGTTCACCAGCGTCGTGAACGCGCTCAGGATCGTCGCCGGCGCGATGTTGCTCCACACGTCGTTCGTGCCGAAGTGCATGATGACGATGTCGGGCCTGGTCGCGGCGAGCCAGCCGGGCAACTGGTTCTGGCTGGCCACGTTCGTGGCTAAGAAGCCGCCGTGTCCCTCGTTGTCGCCGTCGTGCGCGACCGAGCAGCCCTGCGGCGGGAGGGTGCCGACGAAGTCGATGTTGGTGTAGCCGCTGTTCTGCAGCTTGTTCCAGAGCAGGGCCCGCCAGCAGCCGGGGGATCCGGTGATCGAGTCGCCCAGGGGCATGATCCTCGTGGCGGCGGCGCTGGCCGGCGTGGCCGTCAGGAACATCACCACGGCCGCCAGGGCCAGCATCGCCGCCAGCACGGCGCTGATCTTCCGCATCGTCCGCTCTCCCGTCGTCGCCTGGCGCAGATCGTAGGATCGCGGGCGACAGGCGGGAAAGCATCGGGCCGCGGCGGCGTACGCGACCTGCGCAGACGCATGTAACTTTCAGTGCCGCACCACGGCGAGCGGGCAGGGTGAGTGGTGGAGGAGGGCCTGGCTGATCGACCCCATGATCATCCCGGCCAGCTGCCCGTGCCCCCGCGACCCGACCGCCAGCAGGTCCGCACCCCTCGCCGCCTCCTTGAGCACCTCCACGGGATGGCCATGGACGACCTCCGCCACGACCTCCACCCCCGGATGCCGGAGCTGGTGCCCGGCCAGCAGCTCCTGCAGGGACCGCAGCGCGTCCTGCTCGCTGTCCTCGTCGGCGGGCTCGAACCCGGTCGGCTGGGGCCAGGCCCACGCGTGTACGGCCCGCAGCCGCGTACCGCGCAGTTCGGCCTCGGCGAAGGCCCACTCGAGCGCCCGCCCGCCGGTCGGCGAGCCGTCGGCCCCGACCACCACCTCCCCGCGCGGCGACCTGGGCAGCTCGTGGACCAGCACGACGTCCGTACGGGCGTGCGCGGCAACCCCGTGTGCGACGGACCCGACCAGCAGCCCGCGTACGCCGCCGATCCCGCGACTGCCGACCACCAGCAGCTCGGCCCCCTCGGCGGCGTTGATCAGCGCGGTACGGGGATCACCGGGCAGCAACTCGGTGGTCACGCTGACGTCCGGGTGCTCCCGGCGGGCGCGGTCCTCGGCCGCGGCGAGCACCGTGGTGGCGCCTTCGCGCATCCACCGGGCGACGTCGGCGTACCGGGCGCTGCCGGACTCGTCATGCACCCACTTCGGCACGGCATGTGCCACGGTCAGCGGCGCCCTGCGCAACGCGGCCTCGTCGGCGGCCCATGCGGCCGCCTCCAGCCCGGTACGCGAGCCGTCCACCCCAACGATGATCACGACTTGGGCCTCTCACTTTCACGTGAACACGTAGCACTCCACCTCGGCGCGCCGGAACGGCAGCCCTTGCTTCGCGGAGTCCTCGGCGCACTTGCGCTCGGCCCTGCTGAGCTTCAGCGTGCCGCACACAGAGACGCCGGAGTATGTCCGGCAGTCGAGCGACGTGTCCGCCTCGCCGATGCGGTAGGTCGCCTTGACCTCCGCGCGGCATTCCGCTCGCGCCTTACTCGTGTCGGCGTAGCGGCATTGGGCGATCAGGGTTCGGTACTGCTCCTCACTCACCTCGTGCTGGTCGAAGCCATCTCGAGCGGTGGTCCCCCCGAACGCGGTCACCACCACGAGTCCTGCGACAGCGGCGATCTTGTTCATGTTCCCCCTGATGAAGTCCGTACCGCTGACAGCGATCGACAAACCTGGCGGCGCGCCGCCAGCACGTTCAGCCAAGTGCGACCGGTGGTCCTCAGGTCGTGTTCGAGGACCTGGAGACCGGCCGATTCCAGCGTCGCCAGCAGCGCGTCCGGGTCGCGGTGAGTGAACCAGCGGGACTGCTCGAAGCCGTACGACCTCGGCTCCCATCCCTCACCATCGCCCGCCGAGGTCGACATCCCGAGCACGCCTCCCGGTCGCAGCGCCGCCGACCAGGCGCGCAGGGTCGGCTCGGTCTCGGCGGTGGGCACGTGCAGGAGCGCCGCCACCGACCACAAGCCCGTCAGCGAGCCGGGGGCGAGCGGCGGGCGGCGCAGGTCGCCCAGCACGGCGGGCACCCCGCGGGCGGTGGCGAGCCTGGCCATCTCGATCGACCGGTCGACCCCGACGACCTCCAGCTCTCGCGCACGGAACCACGCCCCGTCGCGTCCCGGGCCGCACCCCAGGTCGGCCACCTTGGCCCCGTCGGGAAGCGCGTCCGCGAACCGCTGGCGAAACGCCAGGAATTCGGCGTCCGGCTGGTCGTTGCGCTCAGCGTAAACCGGTGCGATGCGGTCATAGCTGGCGGTGGTCCGCGACGTGGGATCGTCCATCGCCTGATCTTGCCATGTTTGGCGCGCGTCCAGGCGTGGGTACGATCATCGCCGTCCAACGCGGGAGCCCGGTGTGGACCGGGCTGAGAGGACGGCTGACAGCCGCCGACCGCCAGAACCTGCACCGGATAATGCCGGCGAAGGGAGTTTGCGCGATGAGTGGTGCGCCGGAGCTCGGTTTTTCCAAGATCTACCTCGGTGACCTCCGTGTGCCCATGCGGCAGGTGCGTCTGTCGGACGGTTCGGCGGTGACGCTGTACGACACGTCGGGCCCGTACACCGATCCCGCCGTCGAGACCGACGTCAGGCGAGGGCTGCCGCGCCTGCGCGAGCAGTGGGTACGCGAGCGCCGCGCGGCCGGCGAGCCTGTCACCCAGGTCGCCTGCGCCAAGAAAGGCCTGGTCACGAAGGAGATGGAGTTCGTGGCGGCACGCGAGGGGCTGACCCCCGGGTTCGTCCGCCAGGAGGTCGCGGCCGGCCGGGCCATCATCCCCGCCAACGTCAACCACCCCGAGTCCGAACCGATGATCATCGGCCGCAACTTCCTCGTGAAGATCAACGCCAACATCGGCAACTCCGCCGTGACGTCCTCCATCGAGGAGGAGGTCGAGAAGATGACCTGGGCCACCCGGTGGGGCGCGGACACCATCATGGACCTGTCCACCGGCCCCGACATCCATGAGACCCGCGAGTGGATCATCCGCAACTCGCCCGTCCCGGTCGGGACCGTACCTATTTACCAGGCGTTGGAGAAGGCCAAGGGGCGGCCGGAGGCGCTGTCGTGGGAGGTTTACCGCGACACCCTGATCGAGCAGTGCGAGCAGGGCGTCGACTACGTGACCGTGCACGCGGGGGTGCGGCTGGCGTACGTGCCGCTGACCGCCCGCCGCAAGACCGGGATCGTCTCGCGCGGCGGCTCGATCATGGCCGCCTGGTGCCTGGCGCACCATCGCGAGAGCTTCCTGTACGAGCACTTCGACGAGATGTGCGAGATCCTGGCCCGCTACGACGTGTCGTTCTCGCTCGGCGACGGGCTGCGGCCCGGCTCGATCGCGGACGCCAACGACGAGGCCCAGTTCGCCGAGCTGCGCACGCTTGGGGAGCTGACCGCCATCGCCCGGGCCCATGACGTCCAGGTGATGATCGAGGGGCCGGGGCACGTGCCCATGCACAAGATCAAGGAGAACGTCGACCTGCAGCGCGAGCTGTGCGACGACGCCCCCTTCTACACCCTGGGGCCGTTGGTGACCGACATCGCGCCCGGCTACGACCACATCACCTCGGGCATCGGGGCCGCCATGATCGGCTGGTACGGCACCGCCATGCTCTGCTACGTCACCCCCAAAGAGCACCTCGGCCTGCCGAACAAGGACGACGTCAAGACGGGCGTGATCACGTACAAGATCGCCGCCCACGCGGCGGACCTGGCCAAGGGGCATCCGCAGGCGCAGGCGTGGGACGACGCGCTGTCGGACGCGCGCTTCGAGTTCCGCTGGGAGGACCAGTTCGACCTGGCGCTCGACCCCGACACGGCGCGCGCCTTCCACGACGAGACCCTCCCCGCCGCACCCGCCAAGACCGCGCACTTCTGCTCGATGTGCGGCCCGAAGTTCTGCTCCATGCGGATCAGCCACGACATCCGCGAAGCCGGCATGGCGCAGAAGGCCGCCGAGTTCCGGCAGCTCGGCGGCACCATCTACGTCGACTAGCCCGGCAACGTCTCGCCGCCGATCGGGGCCAGCACCTCGCCCGTGTAGTACGACGACAGCCGCTCCGCGGCGAAGAACACGTACGACGGGGCGATCTCGTCCGGATCGGCGGGTCGCCCCATCGGCACGTGACCTCCGAACTTCGCCACCTTCTCCTCCGGCATCGTGGCCGGGATCAGCGGTGTCCACACCGGCCCCGGCGCCACGGCGTTGACCCTGATGCCCCGCTCCACCAGGTTCTGCGCCATGGAGTAGGTGAAGGCGTTGATCGCGCCCTTGGTGGCGGCGTAGTCGATGAGGGACTTGTTGCCGCGCAGGCCGTTGATCGAGGAGGTGTTGATGATGGCGGCGCCCTCCCGCAGGTGGGGGAGCGCCGCCTTGGTGACGCGGTAGTAGCTGTGGATGTTGACCGCGAACGTGTGCTCCCACTGCTCGTCCGACAGTTCCTCCAGCCCGTCGACCGGCGCCTGGTAGGCCACGTTGTTGACGAGGACGTCGAGCCCGCCCAGCTCGGACACCGCCTGCTCGACCACCGCGCCGCAGTGGGCGCGGTCGCTCAGGTCGCCGGGCAGCAGCACGCAGCGCCGCCCGGTCGCCTCGACGAGCTTGCCGGTGTGGGCGGCGTCCTCGTGCTCGGTCAGGTACGCGATCGCGACATCCGCGCCCTCTTTGGCGAAGGCCACCGCGACCGCCCTGCCGATCCCCGAGTCGCCCCCGGTGATCAGCGCCTTCTTGTCCTTCAGCAGGCTGCTGCCCTCGTAGTCGCGCATCTCGTCGCGCGGCTCGGGCGCCATCTCACCCGAGTGGCCGGGGTACGGCTGGCTCTGAGGTGGTCTCGTTTCCGGCATGCCCAGCGGTCTGCCCTTGCCGGCGTAGGCCTAACGTCAGTCGGTCCGTTCAGGGGGAGGTCTCCCGCATCCGGCGCACGCGCAGGCTGAGGGCGATCAGCGTGATCCCGGCCAGGATGGCGTAGATGCCGATGATCAGCGCGACCGTCAGCGCCCCGGTCGCCGGCCAGACCAGCACGAGCACGCCGAACAGCACCGACAGCGCTCCCGAAAGGATGTGCAGCCACTCGCCCTGGATCTCCTTGCGCATCCTGACCGCCGCGATGATCTCCGAGACGCCGGTCACCAGCGCCCAGATCCCGACCAGCAACGTGATCGTCAACACCGTCAGCCCGGGCCAGACCACGGCCATGATCCCGAACAGCAGGCCGGCGACCGCCAGCAGGATCAGCGGCGCCCGCTGCGCCTTGGCTGCGCGGGTGGCGGCGACGGCGGCGAGCGCGCCGTCGACGATCGCGTACGCGCCGAACACGATGGCCAGCACCAGCAGCGTGATGGCCGGCCACAGTAGGGCCATGATCCCGAAGATCACGGCGGCCACGCCACGCAGCGTGAGCACCCACCAGTGGCCCACGTAGTCATCGATCACGATCGTGCTCCTTCCGGGACACCGCCTGCCGGCGGCGGACACGATCGGTTACTTACCGTAATAGAGCCGGCCTAACGCTCCGGGAGCCCCGCCGCGGAGACCCCGTCCAGCCAGGCGGCGATGGTCGTGACGAACCGGTCGGCGTCGTCGAGCCATGGATTGTGGCTCGCTCCCTGCTGAACGACGAGGTCGGCGTTCGGGAAGAGCCCGGCGACCTCGGCCACCGCACTGGGAACGCTGTTCAGGTCCACCTCCCCGGCGAGGACCAGCACCGGCGCTTCGAACGCCGCCAGCGCGGCACGGGTGGCATCGGGGTCGAAGGCGCCGTCGGCGGCGTACGCGGCCGCGGCTTCCCGGTTCTTCTGCGGGCCATCGCCGGCCTCATAAGCCCGCGCCGCCGCGTCCCATCGGCCGTGGAAGAACGGCGCGATGGCCTCCGGGTCGGCGCCCTTGCCCGACACGATGGCGTCGAGGGCCGCGGACGCCTTCGGGTACCACGGCTCGCCACTACGCAGGCGCGCGATCTCGAGCCGGGCTTCCCCGGTGACATGGATGCCGACGGCATAGGTGCTCGGAGCGACCAGGACGAGCTTGCTGACGCGTTCGGGGCAGCGGGTCGCGTACAGCACCGCGAGGTTCGTGCCGCCGGAGTGCGAGAGCACGTCCATCCGGTCGAGCCCCAGGTGGACGCGCAGGGCTTCGACGTCGTCCACCTGGCGGTCGCAGCGGTAGGTGGCGGCATCCTCGGGTATCGCCGACTGGCCGGTGCCGCGCAGGTCCAGCATGATCAGCCGCCGGTGCGCGGACAGGCCGCCGAGCTCGCCGAGGTAGGCGGAGGCGCGCATCGGCCCACCCGGCAGGCAGATCAGCGGCTCTCCCCGGCCGAATTCGTGGTAGGCCAGCTCGGTCCCGTCATACGCGGAGAAGGTCGGCATGCTGGAGATCGTGTCAGCAGGGCCGCGGCCGGAACAACTGGAATAACGCGCACGGACCTCTCACCGTCCGTCCGCGCGTCTGACGGCCGACAGCACGCACGGACCTTCCCATAGTCCGTCCGCGCGTCTGACGGCCGAGTCAGGCGAGGCTCAGGAGGCCGGCGTCGACGACCCGGCGGCCGAAGGGGCGGGCCAGTTCGGCCAGGCGGGCGCACCCGTCCTCGCCCAGCGCCCCGTACGCCGGCATGGCCAGGGTGTCCGTGCGGTCCTCGATGTGCCGGCGCAGTGCCGTGCCCTCCGGCGTAAGGGCGAGGGAGTCGCCGTGCAGGAGGCCGCGGTCGCGGAGGCGGGCCTCCGCGGCGGCCCATTCCTCCTCGGGCCAGGCGCGGCTGATCTTGAGGAAGGCCGTGGGGACCTCGCCGCCGGCCGCGTGCAGCACCAGGGCCTCGAGGCCGCCGATGCCTTCCGCGAGCAGCGTCGCCACGTGGCCGTCGCCTCTGAACTCGCGAAGCAGGGTTTGAGCATGCCACAGCCGCGGGAGCGGGTCGTCGGGCCAGGCGAGTGCGGCGTGGGCGGCGAAGAGGGGACGGCCCTGGGGGTGGTCACAGGCCGCCTCGGCGGCACGGCGGGCCAGGGCCAGCGTCTCGTCGAAATGGGGGAGGTCGTGGATCCCCGCCCTGATCAGCGCTTCGGTGACGGCCTCCAGGCGGGCCTGCAGGATCTGCTCCGGGGTGACCACGTCCCAGGCGGTGGGAAGGGACTGGCGTACGAGAGCGGGGGAGAAGTTGTAGAACGTGGCAATGACCAGGTCGGCGGAGGCGCGGCCGAAGGCGGCGCTGCGCGAGGTGAAATATCCGGACATGCCGGTAAGTCCTAGCTCGGCGTAGCGTCTCGAGGCCTCGGGGACGAAGTAGATCATGCCGTGTAACGGCTCCAGACGGCGCCAGGCCCGGCGGGCCGCCGCCGATGCCGCCTTCATCGCCCCTCCGTCAGGGAGTCGACGAAGCGCGACATTCCGGCCAGCCATCGGTCGGGTTCCTCGGCCTTGCGGCGGACGAACTCCGCCACCTCGGGGTGCGGGAAGATGTGGAAGCGCTCGGCTTCCAGGCCCTCGACGACCGTGGCCGCCACGTCGGCGGGGTCGAGGACGGGGCCGGAGGCGCCCACCGCGCGGGCGGTCAGGTGGTCATGTTCCAGACCGCGCTCGAACATCGCCGTCCGCACGCCCTGCGGGCACAGCACGCTGACCTTGATCCCCTTCGAGGCGTAGTGGATGGCCAGCCACTCGGCGAACGCGATCGCCGCCGCCTTCGTCACCGCGTACGGCGCGTCGCCGGGGCAGCTCACCAGGCCGGCGGCCGAGCAGGTGTTCAGGAAGTAGCCGCCGCCGCGGGCGATCATGGCCGGCACGGCGGCGCGGGCGGCGTACACGTGGGCCAGGACGTTGACCGCGTACAGGCTGCTCCACTCCTGGTCGGTGGCGTCGAGGCCGTGGCCGGTGATGATGCCGGCGTTGGAGCAGAACAGGTCGACCGGGCCGAAGGGCGTCTCCACGAGCGCGGCCACGTCCTGCTCCGACGTCACGTCCACCCGTACCGCCCGGGCGCGGTCGCCGATCTCCTTGGCCACCGCGGCCGCCCCCGCCTCGTCCAGGTCGGCGACGACCACCCCGGCCGCGCCCTCCGCGGCGAACCTGAGCGCCATCGCCCTGCCGATTCCACCGGCCGCGCCCGTGACGACGACGACCTTGTCCCGTACCCGCATATGACACTCCTCCTGAACCGACCGGCCGGTATCAGAACATGATTCTACTGCGCCTCCACCAGAGCAGATGAGAGATTTCTCATCTCGGCCTCAGCGTGGTCTCCTCGGAAGGCGTCAGGGTCAAGGGCATGAAGCGTGGGGTGATGGTGGTGCTGCTTGTCGTGGGTGTGGCGGCGGCCGGGGTCATGTCGATGGGGCTGGTGCGGGCGGCCGATCGGGGGCCCGATCTGGGCGGGCCCGTCGTGGTCTCGCCGTCACCCGTCCAGGAGAAGTCCGGCTCGCCTGTGCAGGGCTCCCCGGAGCCGGCTCCGTCGGTGAACGACGAAGTTGGGCAGAGCGCGGGAGAGCCCGCGCCCGAGAACACCGCCCGGCCCACGCCGCGCAAGACGAAGGCCGAGCCGGTCAAGCCGCCATCCCCCCGGCCTGGGGGCGATGGAAATGACGACGACGATGATGATGGGGACGGCGACGATGACTGATCAGGATGCCGCATGCGGGTGAGCGCCCGCGCCCGGATCGTGGGCTGGATGCTCGCCGTCGTCGGCCTCGCCTTGTCAGTCTCGATCTTCGTGACCTGGACCAGCCTGAACACCCGGCTCGTCGACCGGGTGAATCTCGAGCTCAGCAACGAGGCGAGGAAGCTGCGGCTGTACGCGGACACCGCGATCGATCCGCGGACCAGAAGCCGGGTCACCGACGTCGAGGAGCTGCTCACCGGCTACCTGCAGATCAACGCGCCCGACCGATGGGAGACCTTCTTCACCATCGTCGATGGCGTGGCCCACAAGAGAACCGCGATCGAGCCGCCGGTCCGCCTCGACACCGACGACGACTTCGTCGCGCGGCTGGCCAGAGCCACCAGCCCGGACAACGGCGAGATCGAGAGCGGCAAGGGCACCGTCCAGTACGCGGTCATCCCGGTCACGGTGCACCAGGACCCGCGGCGGGGCCACTTGGTCGTGGCGATCTTCTACGAGTTCCACCGCGACGAGATCGTGGACGCGGTGCGGGTGCTCGGGCTGTCCGCGCTCGCGGCGACGGCGCTGGCCGGGGCGGCCGGGTGGTTCGTGGCCGGGCGGGTGCTCGCGCCGGTCCGGCTGGTCAGCCGGACCGCCGAGCAGATCAGCGACTCCTCCGACCTGACCCGCAGGCTCGACGTGCCCGGCGACGACGACGTGGCCGCGCTCGCGGGGACGTTCAATCACATGCTCGACCGGCTGGAGCGGGCCTTCGTCGCGCAGCGCAACTTCCTGGACGACGCCGGGCACGAACTGCGTACGCCGATCACCGTGATCCGCGGCCACCTGGAGCTCATGAGCGACGACCCGGCCGACCGCGCCGAGACACTGGCCCTGGTCACCGACGAGCTCGGCCGGATGAACCGCATCGTCGACGACCTGCTCACCCTCGCCAAGGCCGAGCAGCCGGGGTTCCTCGCGCTGGACGACGTCGAGCTGGCCGATCTCACGGTCAGCGTCGTGGCCAAGAGCCGGGCCCTCGGCGAACGACGCTGGCGGGTGGACGAGGTGGCCGAGGCCCGCCTGGCGGCCGACCGGCAGCGGCTCACGCAGGCGCTCATGCAGCTCGTGGCCAACGCCGTACGCCACACGAAGGACGGCGACCTGATCGCTGTGGGCTCCGCGGTCCGCGACGGGCACGTCGAGCTGTGGGTACGCGACAGCGGTCCCGGGGTGGCGCCGGCCGACCGCGAACGGATCTTCGGGCGCTTCATGCGCGGCGCGGGCCGTACCGGCGCCCATGACGGGGCCGGCCTGGGGCTGGCCATCGTCAGATCCATCGCCGAGGCCCATGGAGGCCGGGTGTGGGTGACCGAGGCTCCGGGTGGCGGGGCCTGTTTCGTCATGACCCTTCCGGTGCGGGGAATCATGGAGGTTCTGTGAACCGCATTCTGATCGCTGAGGACGAGGCCAGGATCGCCTCCTTCGTGGAGAAAGGGCTGCGGGCCAACGGCTTCGTGACCGCCGTGGTGAGCGATGGGGTCGCGGCGCACGACCTCGCCTGCGCGGGCGGGTTCGACCTGCTCATCCTGGACATCGGGCTGCCGTTGAGCGACGGCTTCACGGTGCTGCGGCGGCTGCGCGAGTCCAAGGTGACCATGCCGGTGATCATCCTGACCGCGCGGGACAGCGTGAGCGACACCGTGGCGGGGCTGGAGGGCGGGGCGGACGACTACATCCCCAAGCCGTTCGCGTTCGAGGAGCTCCTGGCCCGGGTCCGGTTGCGGCTGCGGGCCGACCGGACGCCCGAGGTGACCGTGCTGCGGGTGTTGGATCTGTCGCTGGATCTGCGTACCAGGCGGGCTTATGTGGGGGATCGGGCGGTGGACCTGTCCACCAGGGAGTTCGCGCTGGCGGAGATCTTCTGCCGCCATCCCGACCAGGTGCTGACCCGTGAGCAGCTGCTCAGCCACGTGTGGGGGTTCGACTTCGACCCCGGATCGAACGTCGTGGACGTCTACGTCCGCTACCTGCGGCGCAAGATCGGCGCGGATCGGATCGAGACGGTCCGGGGGACCGGATACCGCATGAGAGCGGCCTAATCATCGCCTCACGGGTGCTTCACCGCGCGCCTTCAGGCTGTTCATCGACAGGACAACTGAAGGGAGTGGATCGTGGTCACCGGACTGGCGATGGACCTTGTGGCGATCGTACTGCTGGCCTATGGCCTCTACTATCGGCGGCACCACCGGCGCGACCTGCTGTTCGCCTACGTCGCGCTGAACGTGGGGATCTTCGCCGTGGTGTCGCTCCTGCTGGTGCAGCGGGTGGACATCGCGGTCGGATTCGGGTTGTTCGGGGTGCTGTCCATCATCCGGCTGCGGTCCAGCGAGATCACCCAGCAGGAGATCGCCTATTACTTCGTCGCGATCGCGCTCGGGCTGGTCAACGGGCTCGCGGGGGCCATGCCACTGACCGCGTTCGCGCTCGACGCGGTGTTGCTGCTGGTGATGTACATCGCCGACCATTCCGGGCTGCTCGGCCGCACCCGGCATCAGGTGGTGACGCTGGACGTCGTGTACGCGGACCAGGACCTGCTGCGGGCCGATCTGGAGAGCCGGCTGCGGGCGCGGGTGCTGCAGTGCGTGGTCACGCAGGTCGACTACGTGCGCGACGTGACCGTGGTGGATGTGCGGTACGTCGTCCCGAACGCGGCCCGGACGGGGGTGCGGTGATGACGGACGCCGACGTGGTGCTCGCCGGGATCGCGGCGGGGATGCCGCCGATCGGGCTGGAGAATGTTCCTGAGCTGATGAGCCGGATGGACTCCAAGTACATCGTGACGGCCTCGACCATGGTCCGCCTCGCCGCCGAGCTGGGCGACCGGTTCGCCGTGCTGCGGATCGGGGGGCGGAGCCAGTTCCGCTACACCTCGACGTACTTCGACACGCCTGACCTGCTCACCTTCCGGCAGCACCGGCAGGAGCGGCGGCGCCGGTTCAAGCTGCGTACCCGTACCTATCTGGATGGGGGCGGCCGGTGGCTGGAGCTCAAGCTCAACGGGGCGCGGGGGAGCACGGACAAGCATCGCATCCCGTATGACGACGCGCCCGCGCAGGCGCTGACCAGGGAGGCGATGGACTTCGTGAGCGACACGCTGCTCGGCGAGCTGCGATTGCCGGTGCCGGAGCCGCTGGGGCCGGTGCTGTCCACCGACTACCGGCGGGTCACGCTCGTCGACCGGACGGGGGCGGCCCGGCTCACCTGCGACACCGGGCTGATCTGCCGCGACGGGCGGCGCGAGGTGCCCGCTCGCCGGGACCTGGTCCTGCTGGAGTCGAAGTCGGCGGAGGGCAAGGCCGTGGTCGATCGGGTGCTGCGGAGGATGGGGGTGCGGCCGGTGACCGTGAGCAAATACTGCGTAGCGGTCGCCGCTCTCCGCGACTGCCCGGCCAACCGGTGGCATCCGGTGCTGCAGCGGTATCTCCGCCGGGGCGGGGGTCACACGGCGACGACGACCTTGCCCCTGGCGTGCCCCTCTTCGAGGTAGCGGATCGCCTCGGGGCTCTCCTCCAACCGGTACGTGCGGTCGATGACAGGTTTGATCTTGCCTTCCTGGAGGAGGTCGCGCAGGACGGCGAGGTCGGCCCTGTCCGCCCGCGCCAGGAAGTTGACCAGCCGCTGGCGTACGAACAGGGACAGCATCCGCGCCCCGGCGTTCCGCCACATGGGGCCGACCCAGCGATCACCCGAACCGAAGTTCTCGACGAGAGTCCCGCGGGGCGTGAGGGCGCGCCTGCAGGCGGCCAGCGAACGGTTGCCCACGTTGTCGAGGATGAGGTCGTAGCGGCGGTCCTCGCGGGCGAAGTCCTCCTTGGTGTAGTCGAGGACGTGGTCGGCGCCGATCGAGCGGACCATCTCCACGTTCCCGGTGCTGCACACGCCCGTCACCTCGGCGCCCAGCGCCTTGGCGAGCTGCACCGCGAACGTCCCCACGCCGCCGGCCGCGCCGTTGATGAGAACCTTCTGCCCGGGCCGGATCCGCCCCGCGCGACGAAGCCCTTGTAAGGCGGTCATCCCCGCCACCGGTACGGAGGCCGCCTCCTCGAACGTCAGGTTGTCCGGTTTCCTCAGCATCGGCCCGTCGTGGGGGACACGGACGTACTCGGCCAGCGTCCCCTCGCCCCCCTCGAACGGGCCGTAGTACCCGAACACCTCGTCCCCTGCCGCGAACTCGGTGACGTTCCCGCCCACCGCCTCGACCTGTCCGGCCAGGTCGGTGCCCAGCCCGTTGACCTTGGGCCGGGACAGCCCGGACACCGCGCGCATGGCGTACGGCATGCCACGTATGTAGTGCCAGTCCAGCGGGTTGACGGAGACCGCCCGTACGCGGACCAGCACGTCGTTATCGCCGATGGCCGGCCTGGCGAGGTCCTGGACTTCGAGCACGTCGGGCGAGCCGTAGGAGGAGTATCGAATGGCTTTCATGGTGTTGATATGCCTTCCATGCGTAAGAATCTTCTTACACGTGGCACGCTAGCATTAACCCAATGGGTGGGCAATGGGCTGGAACTCAGGTCACAGAGGCAGGCCGCCGGTGGCGGCGTTGGTGGAGCCGGTGGCGCGGTAGGCCTCGATCGTGCGTTCGGCGATGCGCATCTGGTGGATCTCGTCGGCCCCGTCCGCGAAGCGGGCCCAGCGGGCGTGCTGGAACATGCTCGCCAGCGGCGTGTCCGTCGAATAGCCCAGGGCCCCGTGCACCTGGATCGCCCGGTCCACGATCCGGTTCAGGCTGCCGGCCACGAAGTGCTTGGCCATCGACACCTCGGTGCGGAAGTCCTCACCCTTGTCGATCTTCGAGGCCGCGTGCAGGACCATCAGCTTGCACTGGTAGAGCTCCATGGCAGAGTCGGCGATCAGCCACTGGATCCCCTGCTTGTCGGCCAGCAGCGAGCCGTGGCTGTAGCGGTTGAGCGCGCGGTCGACCATCATGTCCAGCGCCGTCTCCGCCTGCGAGATCCATCGCATGCAGTGGGCCAGCCGGGCCGGGCCGAGGCGGTGCTGGCCCAGGCGGTGGCCGTTGCCCCGCCCGCCGAGGATCTGGTCGTCGGGCACGCGCAGGTCCTCGATGAGGATCTCGCTGTGGCCGGTCGAGCCGTGCATCGTCGCGATCTCGCGTACGTCGTTCCAGCCCGCGCTGGGCAGGTCCACGAGGAAGGCGGTGGTGGCGCCCCGCGAGCCCTCCGGAACGTCGGGCTCCGTGCGGGCGATGAGGATGGCGAAGTTGGCGCGGCGGGCATTGGAGATGAACCATTTGTGGCCGTTGATCAGCCACTCGTCGCCGTCGCGCACGGCGGTGGTCCGGATCAGGGTGGGGTCCGACCCGGCGACTTCGGGCTCGGTCATCGCGAAGCAGGACATCTGGCGACCGTCCAGGAGGGGCCGGAGGTATTTCTCCTTCTGCTCGTCCGTCCCCCAGTGCAGGAGCGTGTGCATGTTGCCCTCGTCGGGGGCCATGCAGTTGAGCACCCACGGGCCGAGGCGGGTCTTGGCCGCCTCCGCCTGCACCATGGCCAGCTCCACGTGGCCCAGCCCCATGCCGCCCCACTCCTTCGGCATGTGGGGCAGCCACAGGCCCTCGGCCTTCGCCTGGGAGCGGAGCTGGAAGATCGTACGGAGGTGGTCGTCGCGCTCCTTCTCCTCCTCCATGGCGGGGACGACGACGCCCTGGATGAAGGCGCGGACTCGCCTGCGGATCTCCTCGTGCTCGGGAGCGAGCGTGAAATCGATGGCCATACGTGACACCGTGTCACGGCCCGCGGAGCGGGGTGAAGGCCCAGGATGTGCGCTGGGCCGCCGGTGGCGTGCCCAGCGCGTCCCGGATGCTTAGAACGTCACCTCGCCGGCCAGCTCGGCGGCCGCCGAGCGGTCGAGCCGCCCGTCCGCGACGATCGTGACGACCCGCCTGGTCAGCGTGTCCTCGACGACCAGCGGCCGGTCCCACGCCAGCGCCTGCCCCACGCCCGGATAGTCCGCCACCCGTACGAACCACGGGTCGTCGGCCTCCTGGACGAACACCAGCGTCCAGTCCCGCCCGTCAGGATCGGCGCCCGACATGGCGACCCACCGGTTCCGGCTGCCGTGCACGAGCTCCTCGTCGTCCGGGAGCGTGGTCCTGCCGGTGGAGGTTCCCGGCCCGCGCCAGAAGAAGCCGCCGTAGCCGGCCCCGGCCCGGCCCTTGGTGGCCGAGCTGTTGATCTCCACGGGCGCCCCGGTGAGGTTGGTGAGCGTGAACGCGAAGTCCAGCGCCCACGCCGGACCGAACGGCCGCGCCGTGACCGTCCGCTCCTCCCGCGCCATGAGCCGCCCGTCGGGGCCGATCCACTCCAGTTGCTCGGCGAAGCCGTCGTCGTCGAGCCGCGTGAACGCCCGGTGCTGCTGCATGCCGTGATCGTCCAGCCAGGTGGGTCCCTGGTCCTTGACGTACGTGCGGCCGCCCCAGAAGTTCACGCCGCCCAGGTCCGCGATCGCCACGCCGACGCCGAGATGGTGCACGTGGTCCTCGGGGCGCACCTGGGTGACCTCGACGCCGCCGAGCGTCCGTACGGAATGCAGGTACGGGCGCGGCGCGTCGGTCGCCGGCAGGTCCGGCTGCCGCTCGTACGACGCCACCTCCTGGTCCGCGACCCGCAGCTCGACCCGCGTCCATGGGACGTCCAGCTCCGAGTAGAGCGCCAGCTCCTCGGCGCTGCGGGCGGTCAGGTCGGCGATGCCCGGCAGGAACCGCTGCGTGACCTCGCCCGCTTCGTCGCGCACGACGGTCTGGTACCGCTTGGGGATCGGCAGCGGTTCGGGAGCCAGCCGCACCGCGTCCAGCACCTGAGTGAACCCCTCGGTGCCGGCGAGCGGCACCAGCAGGCCGGCGCCCGTGCGCACGTGGTCGACGAGGTTCTCCAGCAGGTCGGTGCGTTCGTACACGGTCGTCGTGACCGAGCCGTCCGCGTGCTCGACCTTGACCTGGTCCAGTGTGTAGAAGAGGGTGGCCCGGCCCGCGTCGCCGTGCACGACCAGGTACGGCTCGTGCCGCTTCGTCGCGCACAACGACACCGCGATCGTGATGACCAGGCCGTCGGCCATCCGGACCCGCAGGCAGGACGTGTCGTCCGACTCGATCGGATAGGCGTGGAACAGCTCGGTCCCGATCTCCGCGATCGGGCCGTCGGCCAGCGCCAGGGCGGTGGCCACGGCGTGCGCGAACGGGTTCGTCAGCGCGCCGTCCACCACGTCGACCCCGTCCAGGCGGCGCTTGCCCGACCAGGCGGAACGGGTGAAGTACGCCGAAGGCCGCTCCCAGGCGCCCGCGCCGCCGATGCCGCGTACCCGCCCGATGGTGCCGTCGGCGATCAGCTCGCGTAGCGCGGGGACCGCCGCCGAGCCGAGCGACTGGAAGCCGACCTGGCAGGCCAGCCCGGTCTCGGCCACCGCCGCGGCGATCCGGTCGTGCGCGGACGGGCTGGCCGCCGGCGGCTTCTCCAGCAGCACGTGGGAGCCCGCGCGCAGGGCGGCCACCGCGAGGTCGGCGTGCGTGTGGATCGGCGTGCAGATGACCGTGATCTCCGCGCCGGTCTTCTTGATCAGCGCGGGCAGGTCGGCGGACTGCAGCGGCGAGCCGAACTCGACCTCCACCGGCCGCACGTCGCAGATGCCGGCCAGCTCGACCACGCCCTGATGGGTGAGCCTGCGCAGGTTGCCCAGATGGTGGCGCCCGTGCCCGTGCGCCCCGGCCAGAATCACCTTCGTCGTCATCGCGACCACCTCAGCCCCAGTCCGGCGTGCTCGCCGGCCCGCAGCACGCCATCGGACACGAGCACCGGGTACGGCTCCGCGAGCAGTCCCAGCGCGGCGAACGAGGCGTCCTCCACGTCCTCCGCCATGACGGGCAGCGGTAGGGTCAGCGCGAGCTGCCCGGACATCTCGCTCAGCAGATGCGGGTACACCGGCACGTCATAGGTCCTGGCCAGTTCCACGATCCGCAGGAACGGCGTGATGCCGCCGACCCGCACCACGTTCGGCTGCACGACGTCGCACGCGCCCGCCGCCAGCAGGTCGCGGAAGCCGTAGGTCGTGTAGACGTTCTCGCCCACCGCGACCGGCACGTCGATGGAGCGGCGCAGCTCCACGTGCGCGGCCACGTCGTCGGCGGGCAGCGGCTCCTCGATCCAGTGCAGGCCGAACTCGCGCAGCGCGGCGATCGCCCGCCGGGCCCGGTGCAGGTCCCAGCGCTGGTTGGCGTCGATCATCAGCAGCCGGTCGGGCCCGATGACCTCGCGCACCGCGGCCACCCGGGCCACGTCCTCGGCCAGGTCAGGCCGGCCGACCTTGATCTTGACACCCTTGTACCCGGCCGCCACCCAGCGCCTGGCCTGCTCGACCAGCTCCTCCAGGGGGTAGTGCAGGTTGACGCCGCTGCCGTAGACCGGGACCTCGTCGCGCCGCCGCCCCAGCACGTCGACCAGGCCGCGATCACCGCACCGCAGGTCCCACAGCGCCAGGTCGATCCCGGCCAGCGCGATCGTGGTGATCCCGCCGGGTCCGGCCTCGCGCAGGTGCCGCCACAGCCGGTCCCACACCACCTCGGGGTGCGCGGGCAGCCCGATCAGCGCCTCCCGCAGATCGTGGTCCAGCAGGGCCTGTACGGCGTGCGCGCCGATCTGCGGCGTCCACGAGAACCCGGTCCCGGTGCGCCCGTCCTTCAACGTGATCTCGCACACGATCACGTGGTTGGCCGGCACGTCCGAGCCCCAGGGCCGTGGCAAGGGGACGGTGCGCAGCGAGGTGCGCAGGTCCGTGATCGTCACGGCGCCACCAGCTCGAGCCCGGTTTTGATCAGCGCCTCCAATTCCGCGAGATGCTCGTCGGTCACCTCGACCAGCGGCGGGCGGACCGCGCCCACGTCCAGGCCGCGCAGCCGTACCCCGGCCTTGACCAGGGAGACCGGGTAGCCGGGGACCTTGCCGCGCAGGCGTACGAGCGGGGCGAAGAACTCGGTGAGCAGCCGCTCGTCGCCCTGCAGGTAGGCCAACGCGATCTCCGGCGCGAAGGCGAACACCGCGCTGGAGTAGAGCTCCACGCCGATGCCCCGGTAGGCGGGCATGGTCAGCTCGGCCGTCGGCAGCCCGTTGAAGAACAGGAAGTCCGGGTACGCCTCCCGCACCGCCAGCACGATCCGCTGCATCCGGTCGATGTCGCCCAGGCCGTCCTTGAGCCCGATCACGCCGGGGATCGCGGCCAGCTCGACCACGGCCTCCGGCTCCAGCACCACCGATCCGCGCTGGTAGATGATCACCGGCAGTTCCGCGGCGATCGCCTCCACGTAGGCCCTGAAGCCGTGCCCCGGCCCCTGCGCCAGGTACGGCGGCATGAGAAGCAGACCGTCCGCGCCCGCCTCGCGGGCCGCCCGTGCCTGGTTGAGCGCGGTGCCGAGCGGGCCGCCCGCACCCGCGAACAGCGGCACCCGCCCGCCCACGACCTCGGCCGCCACCCGCACCGCACGCTCGTGCTCGGCCTCCGACAGCGCGGAGAACTCGCCGGTGCCGCAGGCCACGAAGACACCGCCGGGGCCGTGCGCCATGCCGTGCCCGATGTGCTCGGCCAGTGCCCGCTCGTCGAGCGTGCCGCCGGCGTCGAAGGGGGTCACGGGGAAGAACAGCACACCGCTGAGATTCATTCGCCGTCCTTGAGTTCTTGGTCCTGGAGTTCGGTACGCCAGCTCCGCTTGGCCTGCCAGCCGAGCAGGCGCTCTGCCTTGGTGGTCGAGAATGCGGGGGAGGTGCCGGTGAGCCCCGCCGCGAACGGCTCGGTGCCGGGCACGATCTCGGGGAGCAGGTCCGCGAGCGGCTTCCTGGCCAGCGCGTCCGCGGCGCCGGCGAAGAACACCTCGCCGTTCGGCAGCTCGGGCAGCGCCTCGACGAGCACCGCCACCAGGTCCGAAGCGTCACGGGCGTCGATGTAGTTGAACAGCGACACCCCGCCGAGCTCCGGCCTGTCCAGCCGCTCGGTGACGGTGTGCCCGGACTGCGTGGGCGCGCCCGCCCACTCCTCCGGCGGGATGACGAAGCACGGCCTGATCGCGGCCAGCTTGGTCGTCCCCGCCTCGGCGAATGCCTTCATGGTCTGCTCGGCCGCCACCTTGGACAGGTTGTAGGCGTTCCACGGCCGTACCGGGTGGTCCTCGTCGATCGGCAGGTACGACGGCGCCCAGCCGCCTGGAGCGCCGTAGCCGATCACGGTGGGGCTGCTGGCCACCACCACACCCTTCACGCCCAGGGCAACCGACGCCTCGCAGACGTTGAACGCCAGCTGCGTGTTGACCTTGAAGATCACCGATTCGGGCCGGCTGAACGGCGTGGCGATGGCGGCCAGGTGGATCACCGACGTGGGCCGGAACCTGGCTATCACCTCGAACGCCTCACCCGTGTCCGTGAGGTCGGCAGGTAAGACGGCGGCGGCCTCCGGTGGCGTGCCCGGGGCGCTGTCGACGCCGATGACCTCGTGCCCGGCCGCCGCGAGCGTGCTTACGACGCTGCGGCCGAGTCGTCCTGCGCTTCCGGTGACGAGGACTCTGCTCACCGTGAGGGGCTCCTTCAAGACTGCAAACAGTTGCACTAAACCTTTGTGTCCCCGAGGGCAGGGCGTCAAGAGCTGATTTCGTTGACCCTGTCGGTACCTGCGTTCGAGCTGGGGATTCCTGCCAGGGTTGTGCGGAAAGTGGGCTGGCAAGCGCTTTCATGGTACTTCAGGGTGTCTGCAAGCGGTTGCGTTAGGGTGTGCGATTGTGACAGTGACGATTCGTGATGTGGCCCGGGCGTCCGGTGTGCATGTATCGACCGTGTCGCGGACGTTCTCCGCGCCGCACATGGTGAACGCCGCCACCCGCACCAGGGTGCTCTCGGTGGCCGAGGAACTGGGATACCGCCCCAACCGCGCGGCCAGGGCGCTCACGACCGGGCGCACCCACAACCTCGGGCTGATCGTGGCCGACATCGCCAACCCGTTCTTCCCGCCGCTGATCAAGGCCGCGCACGCCGCCGCGCGGCAGCGCGACTACCACCTGTTCGTGGCCGACACCGACGAGGAGCCGGCCGCCGAGGAGGAGCTGATTCAGGCTTTCTCCAAGCAGGTGGACGGGGTGGTGCTGTGCAGCCCGCGCTCCTCCAACAAGACCCTCGAGCGGCTGGCCGAGCGGGTGCCGTTCGTGGTGATCAACCGGCGGCTGCGCGGTGCCGCCACGGTGCTGATGGACGTCGGCCACGGCGCCCGGCTGGCGGTCGAGCACCTGGCCGGGCTCGGGCACCGCCGCGTGGCGCTGGTGTCGGGTCCGGCCGGCTCGTGGACGAGCGCGGAGATCCGCGCGGCCGCCGAGCAGGTGCCCGGCGTCGAGCTGGCCGTGATCGGCCCCAACACGCCGACCGAGCGGGGCGGGTACGCCGCCGCGAAGCGGGTGCGCGACTCCGGGGTGACCGGCGTGCTGGCCTACAACGACCTGGTGGCGATCGGCCTCATCGAGGGCCTCGGCGAGCTGGGGCTGACCGTGCCGGAGGACCTCAGTGTCGTGGGGATAGACGATATCGTGCCCGGTCGGCTCAACCGCCCCAAACTCACCACCGTCGCCATGCCCACCGCGGCGGCCGGACGGCTGGCGGTCGATCTGCTCATCCAGGAAGTGAGCGCCACGACGTCGCTGGAGACCCGCCTGGTCGTCAGGGACTCCACCGCACCGCCACGATAGCCCGGCGGCTGCAACCGGTTGTACCGAACGACATCCGAATTCGTCCGACCTCTCCGGCGGTCAGCTCTGTCACCTGGGAAAACGTCGTAACGATATATCGGTAACGGCTATGTAACGTCTGCAAAGGGTTGACGTAACTTTCCCCACGGCTATAGGAAAGCGCTATCCATTCACATCTCGCCGGAAGGTCCGTGAATGACGAATGAGTTCCGTCATGGCTGACTCGGTGGCGGTGAAGACCCGGGAAGCGGTCACCCAGCCCCCACGAGGCGGACACCGCTCCACGCTACGTTCCCGCCGCGAGGCGAGGGCCGCCTATCTGTTCCTGGCGCCCTGGTTCGTCGGCCTGCTCGTCATCACGATCGGCCCGATCTTCGCCTCCCTCTACCTGTCGTTCACCGACTACAGCCTCCTGGAAGAGGCCAAGTGGGTTGGTTTCGACAACTACGTCACGATGTTCACCGAGGACCCGAGGTTCATCGCCTCGCTGAAGGTGACCACGATCTATGTGGTCGTGTCGGTCCCGCTGCAGCTGGCCTTCGCCTTGGCGCTGGCCTTGGTGCTCGACCGGGGGCTACGCGGCCTGTCGTTCTACCGCTCCATCTTCTATCTGCCCTCGCTGCTGGGTGGCAGCGTCGCCATCGCGATCCTCTGGCGCAAGGTCTTCGGCGCCGACGGCCTGGTCAACGCGATCCTCTCGATCTTCGGGATCCAGGGGCCCGGCTGGGTCGGTGACCCGGATACCGCTCTGGGCACGCTGATCCTCCTGCACGTGTGGACGTTCGGCGCCCCGATGATCATCTTCCTCGCCGGGTTGCGGCAGATCCCCAGCAGCTACTACGAGGCGGCGGCGGTGGACGGCGCCGGATCCTTGCGCCAGTTCCGCTCGATCACGCTGCCGCTGCTGACGCCGATCATCTTCTTCAACCTCGTGCTCGAGGTCATCAAGTCGTTCCAGTCGTTCACGCAGGCGTTCATCGTGAGCAACGGCAAGGGCGGCCCGGCCGACTCCACCCTTTTCTACACGCTCTACCTCTACTTGAAGGGGTTCAAGAGCTATGACATGGGCTACGCCGCGGCGATGGCGTGGGTCCTGCTGCTCATCATCGCCGCCCTGACCGGAGTGAACTTCCTCGCGTCTAAGTATTGGGTCTTCTATGGCGACACCAAGTAGGCCGGTCCCGGTGCTGTTCCGCCCCCTCAGGGGCGGACCGGTGGTCAAGCACATCCTGCTGATCGGCTTCGGCCTGATCATGCTCTATCCGCTGCTGTGGATGATCTCCAGCTCGCTCAAGCCGGAAGAATTGATCTTCCGGGAGCCGGGACTGTGGCCGAGCCAGGTCACGCTCGAGAACTACACAGAGGGCTGGACCGCGCTGAAGCACCCCTTCGGCTACTACCTGTGGAACTCGGCGGTCGTCACGGCCATTTCCGTGGTGGCGAACCTGGTGGCCTGCTCGCTGGCCGCCTACGCCTTCGCCCGGCTGAACTTCCCGCTGAAGAAGTTCTGGTTCGCGATCATGCTGGGCACGATCATGCTGCCGCACCATGTGGTGATCGTGCCGCAGTACATCATGTTCTCCGAGCTCGATCTGATCAACACGATCTGGCCGCTGGTCATGCCCAAGATCCTGGCGACGGACGCGTTCTTCGTCTTCCTCATGGTCCAGTTCATCCGTACGCTGCCCAGGGAACTGGACGAGGCTGCCGAGATCGATGGAGCGGGCTATTGGCGCATCTTCATCAGAGTCGTCATGCCGCTCTGCCTGCCGGCGCTGGCCACGACCGCGATCTTCACGTTCATCTGGACGTGGAACGACTTCCTCAGCCAGCTCCTTTACCTCAACAACCCGGACAACTTCACCGTCCCGGTCGCGCTCCGCACCTTCCTGGACGCCAGCAGCGACTCGTCATGGGGTCCCATGTTCGCCATGTCGATCATCGCGCTCGGTCCGATCTTCGGCTTTTTCCTGGCCGGTCAGAAATACCTGATCCGTGGTGTGGCCACCACGGGACTGAAGTAGTTCCTCCACCCCCCACAAAGAAGACCCATAGGAGGTAGAGCCGTGAGCTCTGGCAAGAAGATGTGGTCGGCGGCATTGCTCGCCACCGCTGTGCTGGCGGTCACCGCGGCCTGCGGTAGCGGCAGCAGTGGCGGCGGTGAAAGCGCCGACGGCAAGATCAAGCTGCGCTTCTCCTACTGGGGCAGCGACGCGCGGCAGAAGATGACCGAAGAGGCGATCAAGAAGTTCGAGGCGAAGAACCCGAACATCGACGTCGAAGGCGAGTTCTCCGACTTCGCGGCCTACTACGAGACGCTGTCCACGAAGGTCGCGGCCAACGACGCGCCCGACGTCATGACCATCGAGATCCGCGGCCTGCGCGAGTACGCCGACCGCGGCACGCTGGCCGACATGGCCGGCAAGGTCAACACCGCCGACATGGACGCCAAGGTGCTGGCCACCGGCGCCATCGACGGCAAGCAGTACGCCATCCCCACCGGCGTCAACGCCTTCTCCCTGGTCGTCAGCCCGACCGAGCTGGAGGCCGCGGGGCAGAAGCTCCCCGACGACACCAAGTGGACCTGGGATGACTACGTCAAACTGGCGTCGGAGGTCACCACCAAGAGCGGCGGGAAGATCTACGGCACGCAGCAGAGCTTCAACCCGGCCTACCTCCAGATCTTCGCCGCGCAGAAGGGCGAGCCCTTCTACAACGGCAACAAGATCGGCGTCTCGCCCCAGACCATCAAGGACTGGTGGAACATCCACCTGAACCTGATCAAGACCAAGGGCTCGCCTGACGCCGCCAAGACCGCCGAGATCGGCGCCCAGAGCGTGGACCAGTCGCTGCTGGCCACCGGCACCGGCGCGATGGGCATGTGGTGGAGCAACCAGCTCGGCGGCATCAACAAGGCGTCGGGCAAGGAAGTGGACCTGCTCCGGATGCCGAAGGCGGAGGGCGCCACCACGAGCGGCATGTTCATGCAGCCCGCGATGTTCTACACCGCCTCGTCGAAGACCGAGCGCGCGGCCGAGGCCGCCAAGTTCATCGACTTCATGGTCAACGACCCGGAGGCGGGCCAGATCATCCTCAGCGACCGCGGCCTGCCGGCCAGTTCCAAGGTGCTGGCGGCGGTCAAGGACAAGCTCCCGGCCTCGGACAAGAAGACGCTGGACTTCCTCGACAAGGTCAAGACCGAGCTGGCCGACCCGCCCGCCGCTCCGCCGAAGGGCGCCAGCGCCATGGAGGACATCCTCACGCGGTACTCCGAGGAGGTCCTGTTCGGCAGGATGACCCCGGACGACGCCGCGCAGAAGTTCATCACGGAGGCGAACGCCTCCATCGCAGGCTAAAGGAGAGACATGAAGTACGCGTTCGTCGGGCTCGGGCACCGCGCGCAGATGTACGTCGACGCGCTGCTCGGGGAGTGGCGTGACGCCGGCACCATCGTCGCCCTGTGCGACACCAACCGGACCCGCATGGACTACTACGTCGAGCGGATCGGTCAGGAGGTGCCGTGCTTCGCCCCCGCGGAGTTCGACAAGGTGCTCGAGCTCGCCGACGCGGTCATCGTCACGACGGTCGACGCCACGCACGCACGCTACGTGTGCGCGGCGCTCGACGCCGGCCGTGACGTCATCGTGGAGAAGCCGCTCACGGTGGACGCCGACAGCTGCGCGGCCATCGCCGAGGCGGCCGAGCGCAGCACCGGCAAGCTGATCGTCACCTTCAACTACCGCTACTCGCCGCGTAACTCGGCCGTGCGCCGCCTCCTGCAGGAGGGCTCGATCGGCACGGTGACCTCCGTGCACTTCGAGTGGACGCTCGACACCATCCACGGCGCCGACTACTTCCGCCGCTGGCACCGCGAGCGGGTCAACTCCGGCGGGTTGCTCGTCCACAAGTCCACCCACCACTTCGACCTGGTCAACTGGTGGCTCGCGAGCGCCCCTCAGACCGTCTTCGCCCAGGCCGATCTGCGCTTCTACGGCTCGGAGAACGCACGCGAGCGCGGTCTGGGCGACCGCCCCGCGCGCGGGCAGGGCGCCCCCGGGCTCGGCACGGACCCGTTCATCCAGGACATTTCCGCCGATCCCCGGCTCAAGCGGCTCTACCTGGACGCCGAGCACGAGGACGGCTACATCCGCGACCAGGACGTCTTCAGCGACGGGATCACCATCGACGACACCATGTCGGTGATGGTCCGCTACACCAACCGGGCCGTGCTGACCTACTCGCTCAACGCCTACTCGCCCTTCGAGGGCTACCGGGTGGCGTTCAACGGCACCGCGGGGCGGCTGCAGCTGGAGGTGGTCGAGCGGGAGTGGACCCCGCCGCACGCGGCCATCGACCCGAGCGCCGCCTCCAAGCAGCACGCGACCGGGTCCTGGGAGCGGCTCACCCTGCACCGCCACTGGAGCGAGCCGGAGGAGGTTCCCATCGAGAGCGGGGCCGGCGGGCACGGCGGCGGCGACCGTCTGCTGCTGAACGACGTCTTCCGCGGGCCCGGCGACGACCCGCTGGCCCGGCAGGCCGGCTACCGCGACGGGATCCGCAGCGTGCTGACGGGTCACGCGGCCAACGTCTCGGCCGCGACCGGCGAGCCCGTGCACCTGGTGGACGACGGCACGCGTGTTCGCTGAGCTGGCCGGGATCGCCGCGGCGCAGCTCGGGGTGTATCCGGAGCTTCCGGGGCCCGAGCTGCGGGCGGCGGCGCGTGCCGCCATGGGAGTGCTCGACCTCGCCGCTCATGACGTGCGGGTCGAGCGCTCGTGGACGGACGCCGACCTCACCGGGGAGGAACTGTCCTGGTCGGTGGGGTTCGGGCCGCGCACCCATGCGTTTCTGCTGCGTCCCCGTGACGCGGTGGGGCCGCTGCCGGGCGTGGTGGCGCTGCACTGCCACGGCGGGATGAAGTGGGTCGGCAAAGAGAAGATCGCCGACGCTCCCGAAGGGCCATCGCCTGAGGTGGTCAGGGCCAGGGATGCCCTCTACGGCGGCCGGGCCTTCGCCAACGAGCTGGCCCGGCGCGGGTTCGCCGTGCTGGCGCACGACGTCTTCGCGTGGGGCAGCCGCCGCTTCCCGCTGGACCCGGAAGCGGCCCCCGCGCCGGCTTCTGGCCCCGCGCCGGCTCTTGGCTCCGCATCGGCTCCGGCCGCGGCGGAGGCGTCGCTCAGCGAGGCCGACCGCTACGACCGGCTCGCCGCGCCGCATGAGCACGTCGTGGCCAAGCACTGTGCCGTGCTGGGCACGTCGTTCGCCGGTGTGGTGGCGGGCGAGGACCTGGCCGCGGCGGCGTACCTGCGATCCAGGCGCGACGTCGGGCCGGTCGGGTGCGTCGGGTTGTCGGGCGGCGGGCTGCGGGCCGCGCTGCTCGGGGCGTTCGACCCGGACCTCCGCGCGGTCGTGGTGGCCGCGATGATGTCGTCCTACCGGGACATGCTCGACGGGCACATCGCCAAGCACACCTGGATGTTCTACCCGCCGGGCCTGCCGCGCCTCGGCGACTGGCCCGACCTGGCGGCCGCCCGCGCCCCCGCGCCGCTCATGGTCCAGTACGCCGCCCGCGACGCGCTCTTCCCGGAACCGGGCATGCGCCGCGCCCACGCGACGATCAGCGAGCGCTATCGCGACGCGCCCGGCGCGTACGAGGCGGTGTTCGCCGACGTGCCGCACAGCTTCGACGTGCCCAGGCAGGAGCTGGCCTTCGACTGGCTGGCCGGCCACCTCCGATGACCTGCCGCCGCCCGGCCTGCCACGGGCGGCGGCGCCACCTCCGTCAGTCGCCTGCCTTCCATTGGGCGATGAGCTTGTCGTAGTCGAGCGTCTCCGGCTTGCCGCGCTCGTCGGCCAGCTTCGGCGCGGGCGCGCCCGGCTGGTCGTACCAGTATTGGGCGGGGCGCTCCGGGTTCAGCTTCGGCGCGCAGTTGCCGCCGTAGCCGCGCCGCTCCAGCCGGGACAGGATGTCGTCCTGCTGCTTGGCCAGATTGTCCATGGACTGCTGGGGCGTCGTCTCGCCGGTCACTGCGGTGGCCACGTTCTGCCACCAGAGCTGGGCCAGCTTCGGGTAGTCCGGCACGTTCGTCCCGGTGGGCGTCCACTGCTTGCGTGCCGGGGAGCCGTAGAACTCGATGAGGCCGCCGTACTTCTTGGAGTTCTCGGCGAAGTATTCGCTCTTGATGTCGGAGTCCCTGATGAACGTCAGCCCGACGATCGACTTCTTCAGCGACACCGTCTTCGACGTGACGAACTGCGCGTACAGCCAGGCCGCGGCCCTGCGGTCCTCAGGTGTGCTCTTCAGCAGCGTCCACGAGCCCGCGTCCTGGTAGCCGAGCTTGTTGCCCTCCTTCCAGTACGCGCCGTGCGGGCTCGGCGCGATGCGCCACTTCGGGGTGCCGTCGCTGTTGACGACCGGCAGCCCTTCCTTGGTCATGTCGGCCGTGAACGACGTGTACCAGAAGATCTGCTGGGCGACGTTGCCCTGGGCGGGCACCGGTCCGGCCTCGCTGAAGTTCATCCCGGCCGCTTCCTTGGGGGCGTACTTCTTCAGCCAGTCCACGTACTTGGTGAGCGCGTAGACGGAGGCGGGGCCGTTGGTGTCGCCGCCGCGGGTGACCGACGAGCCGACCGGGCGGCAGTTCTCGACCCTGATGCCCCAGTCGTCCACCGGCAGGCCGTTGGGGATGCCGGGGTCGCCGTTGCCCGCCATGGACAGCCAGGCGTCGGTGAAGCGCCAGCCCAGTGACGGATCCTTCCTGCCGTAGTCCATGTGGCCGTAGGTCTTCTTGCCGTCGATGGTCCCGTTGCCGTTGACCTTGTTGGTGAAGAAGTCGGCGATGTCCTCGTACGCCGCCCAGTTGACCGGCACGCCCAGGTCGTACCCGTAGGCGTCCTTGAACTGCTTCTTGATCTCCGGGTCGGTGAACCAGTCGTAGCGGAACCAGTAGAGGTTCGCGAACTGCTGGTCGGGCAGCTGGTAGATCTTCTTGTCCGGGCCGGTGGTGAAGCTGATGCCGATGAAGTCGTTCAGGTCGAGCGTGGGCGAGGTGACGTTCTTGCCCTCGCCGGCCATGTAGTCCGACAGCGGGATCACGTAGTCGCCGCGCGAGTGGGTGCCGATGAGGTCGGAGTCGTTGACGTAGGCGTCGTAGATGTTCTGGTTGCCCTGGATCTGCGTCTGGAGCTTCTCGACGACGTCACCTTCCTGGATCAGGTCATGCTTGATCTTGATCCCGGTGATCTCGGTGAACGCCTTGGCGAGCTGCTGGGACTCGTACTCGTGCGTGGTGATCGTCTCGGACACCACGTTGATCTGCATGCCCCGGTACGGGGCCGCGGCCTTGGTGAACCAGTCCATTTCCGCCAGTTGCTGGTCCTTGGACAGCGTGCTGGGCGTGAACTCCTCCGACACCCAGCGTTGTGCCGCGGCCTTGCCGTCGGCCTCCTTGAAGTCGCTCGTGGGCTTGCCCGCGCTCTGCGTGCAGCCGGCCGCTATCAGGACGAGCGCGGCCACACCTACGGCCGCGGACATGCGTGTCCTATGCCCCATCGCTTGGCTCCTCTTCTGTTAGCCCCATATCCCGATCACGACCACCACCAGCAGCGCGCAGCCGAGCGCGAGCCACATGGACAGGTCGGTGACGGCCATCCAGCCGGCCAGTACGACCGCGGCGCTGATCAGGCCGATGTACAGCCGGTCGCCCCGGTCGGTCTCGATGCGCAGGAAACCTCGCCTCGCCACGGGAGGGGAGATGCGGCCCCAGATCGCCATGACGACGAGCAGCACCGCGAGCCCGATGAACACCAGGGCCGTGGGGAGGGTCCAGACCATCCATTCGAGCATCGCTAGACCCTTCCCAACGCGAAGCCCTTGGCGATGTAGTTGCGCACGAACCAGATGACGATCGCGCCCGGGACGATGGTCAGCACCCCCGCCGTGGCCAGCAGGGCCCAGTCGACTCCCGCCGCGCTCACGGTCCTCGTCATGGTGGCGGCGATCGGTTTCGCGTCCACCGAGGTGATCGTCCTGGCTATCAGCAGCTCGACCCAGCTGAACATGAAGCAGAAGAACAGGGTCACGCCGATCGCGGAGCGGATCATCGGCAGGAAAATGCGGACGAAGAAGCGGGGCAGCGAATAGCCGTCGACCGCCGCGGTCTCGTCGATTTCCCGGGGGATTCCGGACATGAAGCCCTCCAGGATCCAGACCGCGAGCGGGACGTTGAAGAGCATGTGCGCGATCGCGACCCCGAGGTGCGTGTCGAACAGGCCGACGCTCTGGTAAATCTGGAAGAACGGCAGCAGGAAAACCGCCGGCGGCGCCATGCGGTTCGTCAGCAGCCAGAAGAACAGGTGCTTGTCGCCGGCGAAACGGAAACGCGAGAACGCGTACGCCGCGGGCAGCGCCACGATGAGCGACATCACCGCGTTCATCGACGTGTAGATGATGGAGTTCAGATAACTCGAATACCACGACGCGTCCGTGAAGAACGTGACGTAGTTGTCGAACGTCACGCGCTGCGGGATGAGCGAGAAGCTGCCGAGGATGTCCTCGTTCGGACGGATCGACATGCCGAACATCCACAGCAGCGGCAGCATCAGCGTGGCCACGTACAGCCAGAAGACCGTGCGGGCCCACGGCAGCCGGCGTCCGGTGTGCCTGGTCATCGCGTCACCTCCCCGACCTGGTCAGCACGGTGAAGAAGACGTAGCAGAGGATCTGCACGATCAAGAAGTAGACCAGCGAGAACGCGCCCGCGGGCCCCACGTCGAACTGCCCGACGGCCATCTTCGACAGCAGGATGCTCAGGAACGACGTGGCGTTGCCGGGTCCGCCGCCCGTCACCACGAACGGCTCGGTGTAGATCATGAAGCTGTCCATGAACCTGAGCAGGATCGCGATCGTCAGCACCCCGCGCAGCCTGGGCAACTGGATGTGGCGGAAGGTGGCCCACCCGGAGGCGGCGTCGATCTGCGCGGCCTGGAAATACGGCTCCGGGATCGACCGCAGCCCCGCGTACGCCAGCAGCGCCACCAGCGGCGTCCAATGCCACACGTCCATGACCAGGATCGTGATCCAGGCGTCGGTGGAGTCGAGCGTGTAGTTGAACCCGATGCCGAGGATGTTGTTGATCGTCCAGCCGCCGAGCCCGATGTCGGCGCGGGCGAAGATCTGCCAGATCGTGCCGACCACGTTCCACGGGATGAGCAGCGGCAGCGCGACCAGCACCAGCGCCACCGGCACCCAGAACCCGCGGCGCGGCATCGCCACCGCGATCGCCACCCCGAGCGGGATCTCGATCAGCAGCACCTGCGCGGAGAACAGCAGCGTCCTGACGAACGCCTCGCGGTTCTCGGGCCGCCGCACCGCCTCGTAGAACCAGTCCAGGCCGACGAACACCCGGTCGCTGGGGCTGAAGACGTCCTGCACCGAGAAGTTGACCACGGTCATCAGCGGGATGATCGCCGTGAACGCCACCGACACGACCACCGGCAGCACCAGCCACCAGGCCCGGTTGTCCTTCCGCCGCAGATCCGTGCGCGTCTCCGTTTCGGGGGCTGGGGTGCTCACTCCGGGCCCCTTCCGTTCAGCGGCGCGAGCGAGCCGCACCTGACCTGGTCGCGGAACAGGAACGTGCGCTCCGCGGGGAAGTGCAGGAACTCGACCGCGCCCGGCTGGTAGCCGGCGTCCGCCGCGGTCCTGGCGATCACCGGGTGCTCGCCGACCATGGCGTGGACCAGGTCGTACGCGCCCATGCGGTCGACCCCGGTCACCCGGGCCGGCACGCCGGGGGAGCGCCGGGTGCCGGTGATCTCGACGAACTCCGGCCGCACCCCGATCCGCACCGGGCCCGGCGGCAAGCCCTCCGGCACCGCGCCCACGTCCGCCTCCCCGACGCGGACGACGTCGCCGACGATCTCGGCGGGCAGCATGTTCATGCCCGGCGAGCCGATGAAGTGGCCGACGAACTCGTGCGCGGGCGACAGGAACAGCTCGGCCGGCTCGCCCGCCTGCACGATCGCCCCCTCGTTGAGCACCACCACCTCGTCGGCGAACGTCAGCGCCTCGGTCTGGTCGTGGGTGACGTAGATCAGCGTGTGGCCGGTGTCGCGGTGGATCTCCTTGAGCTTGCTGCGCAACGTCCACTTCAGCGCCGGGTCCACCACCGTGAGCGGCTCGTCCAGCAGCACCGCCGCCACCTCGGAGCGCACCAGCCCGCGGCCCAGGCTGACGATCTGCTGCCGGCCCGCGTCCAGCCTGCGCGACCGGCGGCGCAGGACGTGGTCGAGGCCGAGCAACTGGGAGACCTCGCGGACGCGGCGGTCTATCTCCTTCTTGGGATATTTCCGGTTGCGCAGGGGGAAGGCGAGGTTGTCGTAAACCGACATCTCCTCGTACAACACCGGGAACTGGAAGACCTGCGCGATGTTGCGGCCCGCCGTCGGCACGTCGGTGACCTCGCGGTCGTCGAACCAGATCGTGCCCACCGTGGGCGTGAGCAGCCCGGAGATGATGTTGAGCAGCGTCGTCTTGCCGCAGCCGCTCGGCCCGAGCAGCGCGTACGCCCGCGTGCTCTGCCACGTCCACGTCATCGGCTTGAGCGCCCACGTCTCGCCGCCGTCGTAACTGTGTCCCACGCCTTCCAGGCGAATGTCAGCCATGCAGGTCGACCTCCGCGGCGCTGGTGGCCAGCAGTCGCCCGCCGGCCTCGTCGAAGACGAAGATGTGCGCGGGGTCCACGTACGCGACCGTGGACTCACCGGGCGTGAAGAGCTGAGGGCCCGGCAGATGGGCGACCAGGTGGCGGTCGCCCTGCAGCAGCAGATGCAGGAACGTCGCGCTGCCGGTCACCTCGGCGATCCTGATCTCGGCGGGCAGTTCCAGCGCGCTGGAGCCGTTCCGCTGGATCCTCACCTGGTGAGGGCGGATCCCGAGCACGACCTCGTGGCCGGAGGCGTGTGCGCGGGGTGCGGGGAACGACGTGCCGAGGACCTCGATCCGGCCGTCGCGGACGACGGCGGGCAGCAGGTTGAGCGGGGGATCGCTGAGCGTGGCGGCGACGGCCAACGTCGGCGGGTGCGCGTACATGTCCGCGACGTCGCCGACGTGCTGGACCCGGCCCTCGCCCAGGACCACGGTGGGCGCGGCGAACGTCAGCGCCTCGTTGGGATCGGCGGTGGAGTAGAGGACCACGCCCGGCGCGTCGGCGAACATGGCCTTCAGGTCGGCGCGTAACTGCTCGCGTAGCTTGAAGTCCAGGTTGGCGAGGGGTTCGTCGAGGAGCAGCACGTCCACGGGGCGCGCCAGCGCGCGGGCGATGGCGGTGCGCTGCTGCTGGCCGCCGGACAGCTCCGCGGGCCGGCGGCCGAGCAGGCCGGTGATGCCCATGAGCTCGGCCACTTCGCGGACCCGCCGGTCGATCCCGTCACGGCGGAATCCCGGGTCCAGGCGGAGCGGGGAGGCGATGTTCTCGTAGATCGTCAGCGACGGGTAATTGATGAATTGCTGATAGACGAAGGCGACGGATCTTTTTCGCACCGAAATTCTGGTGACGTCTTTTCCGCCGACCAGGACGCGGCCGGAGTCCGGGGACAGCAATCCGGCGGCGACGCGCATCAATGTCGTCTTTCCCGCGGTCATGGGGCCGACGAGCGTGGTCATTCCATTTGATAATTCCAGGCGAATGTCGTCGAGCCAGGTCTCTCCGCGTTGCCGTACGAAGACGCCATCGAGAATCAGCGTCACTTTGCCCGGTCCTCTCTGCTCACCTCCATCTAACATGATCTGCAACTGTGTGCAAAGAGGGCATGTGGTGTGGCTGTGAAGGATGTGACGGTTGTCAGGTCACGATTTGAGATCGAGAAGACGGTGAATGGCCGTCCTGCCTGGTCATGACGGTCAATGGGCGAAAATCCGGAACATATCGGCTTAGGACAATTCCCGATATCCGGGCGGCACCAAACGACGGCTCCGGACCGGCGCCGCGGCCGGAGGTCAGTAGGCTGGAGCCGGCGTGGAAGGGGCGTGGGTGCACCGGATCCTGTGGGTGGTTGTGGCGATCGCCTTCGTGGTGGGTCTCGTCGTGCCGGACGGCCCTTCGAACGAGGCACGGCCAGGGGAGTGCTCCCCCCGGGACACGCGGGTGGTGGCGCCGTACGCGGTCACCGGCTACTGGGTCATGCCGCGGGCCGATCCGTGCGTGACCCGGCGGATGGTCGAGGCGATCCACGCCATCGGCGCGGACACGCTGGTCACGTTCGGGCCGCGGTTCAGCGTGGGCCAGGGTCCCGAGGTCGCCGGCTGCGTCGTGGACGGACGGCCCTGCGCCGAGGTGCCGGGCAAGGAGATCCGGCAGATCTACACGTACGTGACCAGCGAGGAGTTCGGCGCCGGCCTGCTGCGCTGCCCCGGGCTGGACCGGCGGATCGAGAGCGGTGGCCGGATCTTCTACCGGGTGTCGCTGGCCGCCTCCTGCGACGACCGCGTGCACGACCTCGTGCTGATCTCCACGGACGGCGACGGTCTCGGCAACCTGATGACGGAGGCGGCGGCGTACGGGATGGCGGTGTTCCCCGGGCTGCCCGCCGCCCCGCAGCAGGCGGGCAAGCCGTGGGAGCCCGACCACGCGCACACCGGCGCGCTCGGCGCCTTCACCGCGCGCGTGCTCGCCGACTACCGGGCGCGGTTCGGCGGGTCGGCGGCGTTCCCCGGGGTTTACCAGTCGTTCGAGCTGGCCATGCGGGAGCGAGGGGCGAAGGACCCGATCATCGAGCTGTACGCGGCCCAGCACGCGGTGGTCGCCGCCGCGCTGCCCGGCAAGAAGATCCTGGTCAGCCCGTACATCGATGCCCGTCGCGGGCGCGGGTTCCCGCCGGAGCAGGCGGAGGAGGGCATGGCCGACATCGCCGCGACGCGGGCCGGTGCCCCCATGGCGATCGCCGTACAGGATGGGCGGGGGACGGGCAAGGTGCCGGTGTACGGGGCCGATCAACGTGATGCCCGGGTGGACGCGCGGCTGGTGCCCCTCGTGGGGGAGGTCGGCTACGGGCAGGCGTACTACGGGAACACCCACGACTACATCGAGGCGGCGGCCCGGCGGGTGCCGTCCGGGGTGGAGCTGTGGGTGAACGTGGAGGGGTTCGAGCCCACGCAGGTGGAGGGGGAGTGCGGGAGGGTGGATCCGCTGCCGTTGCGGGGGCGTACGACGAAGAACCGGCTCGATCGGCAGGTGATGGCGGCGGGGCCCTACGCCCGAAAGATCATCTCTTACGGGTGGGATCCCTTCTTCACCTGCCAGTCCCGGTACGACACGCCCTCGCTCGCCGACGACATCGCCCGTGAGTGGCAGCAGCCGATCATCGTCAACGCGATCAGGAAGGACATGAACGGGCGGGCCGGGATCCTCGTCGAGGGTTACAACCTGCGCGGCGGCACGTTGCGCTTCGACCCGCAGGGGGTGGTCGTCAAGCAGGAGTGGTACGGGCGGGACCGGCTCGAGTCCGCCTGGGCGCCGCACGTACCGCAGGGCCCGTGGACCTCGATCACCGCCACGAACGAGGCCGGCCAGAGCAATTCCAGCCCCTACGTCATGGGCTAGGCGAGTGTCAGGCGTCGTCGATTTTCCGCACGCTCACTCATCAACCATGACGCTGATCTGCGCATCCACGTGACGAGGCATACCGGCGGTATATCGCTCGATCGTAGGTTGCCGAGCGCGAACACCTCAGCAAGGCGAAGACGTGAGGAGCGACCGAACCACGTCGTTCGGCCGGGTCGTGGCCACGGAAATCGACGTCTCCAGCGGCCGGTATTCCTTCCAGACCGCGCTCGAGAAGAACGCCGTGGGCCTCGCGCCTCACCCCGATCAACCGCTGACGATGAGCTGAGACGATGATCACATGACTCGTCTGATGTGTTCGTTAACTGTCGTGATCGCGGTCGTGACAGGGTTGCTGAGCGGCTGGCGGGTGCTGAGCGGCCAGTTCGACGGCAGCTTCTCCATGGGCGACTGGGGCAACGGCGTGTACTGGGACCCGGACGAGACAGACGAATACGGCCTTCAGATCGCGACTTCGACGGAGACGGTCGCGATGACATCGCCTATCTTGGCCGATGCGGTTCCACGACCGCGTGCATGCGCGCCCACATCAGCACCACGGGCAACGTCTTCGCCGCCAAACAGTGGGGCTCCGAGCCGTATCTTGACGGATCCATCACGCCGCATTTCGGCATGCGGGTCGTCGACCACAACGGCGACGGCAAGGACGACATCGCCTATCGCGGGACGTGTGGCGATCCGGGAGTCCCTGCATGGCGGTTCTACATGGGCTCTGCCCAGGCGCCCGCTACCGTGGCGTGCTCGCAAACCCTTTGATTGCCAGGAGTCGTCTTTTTCCCTGCCGAAAATGTCATCCGTGCAGGTCGTGGCTTTGTGAGTTTTGCCGAGTTTCGCAGGCCGTGGCCGATGCCACCAAGCACTTCCGGGAACATACCGGCGATATACCGCCCCTTCCTACAATTTTTCCCTGATGACACTGGAGATCGGGTTCCTCGGGCCCTGGGAGATCAAGGCGGGCGGGCAACCGGTACGGCTGGCGGGCCGTCGCCGTATCGCCGTTCTGACGCGGCTGGCGCTGGACGCCGGCCGGCCCGTCACCGCGCGTCAGCTCGTCGCCGACGTCTGGGGGCAGACCTCGGCGGCCACGGCCGGCAAGCAGCTCCACATCGTGGTGTCGAAGCTGCGTTACGTACTCACCCCCGAGATCATCGCGACCGTGCCCGGCGGCTATCTGCTGGACCTGCCCCGTGAGCAGGTCGACGCGCACAGCTTCACGCTGCTGGCCGGCCGGGCGCGGATGGCGCGCAACCGCCGCGAGCCGGGTACGGCCGACGAGCTGTTCCGGCGGGCGCTGGCCCTGTGGCGGGGGCGCGCCCTGACCGAGCTGGTCGACTCATGGGCGCAGATCGAGTCCAGCCGCCTGGAGGAAGAGCGCCTGGCCGTCTTCGAGGATCACATCGACCTGCGCCTGGCCGCGGGGGATCACCATGCGGCGGTAGCCGACCTCATCCCGCACGTCCAGGCTCACCCCCTGCGGGAGGGCGCGCGCGTCCAGTTGATGCTGGCGCTCTACCGCGCGGCCAGGCCGTCCGAAGCGCTCGCGGTCTATCAGGAGGGCCGCACCCTCATGATGGCGGAGCTCGGCGTCGAGCCGGGCACGCGGCTGCGCCGGCTGCAGCATGCCATCCTCACCAGAGATCCCGTGCTCGAGCTCACCACTCCGGCGCAGTCCAGCACGATCGTCCCCGCCGAACTGCCCGCCGATACCCGGTCGTTCACCGCCCGGCATGAGGAGGTGGGCCGGCTGCGGGAAGCGGTGGTGGGTGCGGGCGTGGCCGTGGTCGACGGGCCCGGCGGCGTGGGCAAGTCGGCGCTCGCCGTCCACGTCGCGCACGTGATGGCCGGACGGTTCCGCGATGGCGTCATCTACGTCAACCTGAACGGCGCGACTCCGGGACTGCAGCCGCTGCCGGTACTCGACGCCCTGGGCCACTTGCTGCGTTCGCTGGGGCTGGACGGCTCCGCCGTACCGGCCGACCTCGAAGGGGCGATCGCCCGCTACCGGTCCCTCACTGCGGCGAGCAACCTGCTCGTCATCCTCGACAACGCGCTCGACGCCCACCAGGTGCGGCCGCTCATCCCGGCAGGCGCGGGCTGCCGGGTGATCATCACCAGCCGCGATGCCCTGACCACGCTCGACAACGCCCGCTCCCTGCATCTGACCGGGCTCGGCGACAGCGATGCCGTCACGCTGCTCGCCAGGATCGCGGGCCCGGGCCGCGTCCAGCGCGAGCCGGAGGCCGCCGCGAAGATCGCCGAGCTGTGCAGCGGCTTCCCCCTGGCCATCCGGATCGCCGGCGCCCGCCTCGCCGCGCGGCCCGACTGGCAACTGGCCGACCTCGCCGCCCGCCTCGCCGACGCGGCCCGGCGTCTGGACACCCTGCAATACGCCGACCTGGCCGTACGCGCCAGCATCGCGGTCAGCCACCGGCACCTGCGCGAGGAGCCCAGCGGCCACGACGCCGCGCACCTCCTCCCGCTCCTCGGCCTGCTCGACACGCCGACCCACACCCCGGCCGCGGCGGCCGCTCTGGCCGACTGGCCCGAGGCACGGGCAGAGGCGGCCCTCGAACGGCTCCGCGGCGCCCGGCTCCTGGAAGCCGCAGGCCACGGCCAATTCCGCTTCCACGACCTCATCCGCCTGTACGCCAGGGAACAGGCCGCCTGCGAGCTGTCAGAGCCCGAACGCGCGCCCGCGCTCCGCCGCGGGCTCCACCATTACCTGGCCACGGTCAACACCGCCACACGGCTCGTGCACGTCCAGATGCAGGAGCCCGCGTACGAGGCGGAGCAGCCCGGTCTCGCGCTCGCCAGCGCGCGGGAGGCCGGCGAATGGACCGAGGCCGAGCGTGACAACCTCCTCGCCGCGGCCCGCCAGGCAGCCGAGGCCGCCGATCCGGACACCGCCATAGGACTGGCGATCGGGCTGCACTGGCCGTTCAACTACCGAGGCTGGGTCACGCACTTGGCCGACGTCCACCGGAACGCGGTCGAGGTGGCCGCGCGGTGCGGAGACTGGGCCGGCCAGGCGCAGGAGGAGAGCTACCTGGGCTGGGTCTACCGCGACCAGGGACGCTACGAACAGGCGATCGACCACCTGGAACGGGCAGTGGCGTGCTGGGACAAGACCGCCCTGCCGCACCGGAGGATGGCGACCTTGAACAAACTCGGCGTCGTCTACACCATGCTCGGGCGGCTCGACCTCGCCGTCGCCAACCTGGCACGGGCCCTGGACATCGCCGAGGAGACCGACGACCGCTACGCGCGAGGCGCCATCCTCAACAACCGCGTGCACGTGCTCTACCGGCAGGGCCGGTTCGAGGAGGCCATAGCGCAGGCGAGGATGGCCATCGTGGAGTGGAGCGGCATCGGCATCCTGTATGGGGAGGGGGTGTCCCGCGAGGCCCTGGCCCGCGCCTACATGCATGCCGGACATCTCGCCGAGGCGGCCGACACCTACCAGGTGGCGCTGGCGCTCCTGCGCGAAGCCGGATACCGCATCGGCTACGCCGTGACCGCCTGGTGGTCCGGCCAGACCCTGCACGCCCTGGGACGGCACGCCGAGGCTCGGCAGGGCTGGCGCAACTGCTTCGCGACCCTCCTGGAGACGCGCCTCCTGACCCGCGCGGACGTGGACGAGCTGCTCGAGCAGCCCGTTCCGGATATGCCGGGACCGATCAGGAACATGCTGTAGGGACCAGCTGCAATGCCGTGTAGTGACGCTGCGGCGAACTCGTAGAGAGCCTCCAAGGTGGGGACCCCCGATCAATCGCTAAGGAACCAGCAACCCCCAGTACAACGCCCAAGGCAGGAACACCACGCCGCCCGCCATCAGGACGCTCAGTCGTACCTTCTCTCCCCTTGCGGCGACCCGTCGCCATCGCACTCCTGTCATGACGGTCGCCACCACGGTCACCACGGCGAGCGCCTGCAGCGCCAACCACACCACCGGCCTGCCCGCCAGCACAGGCCCGGGCATGGCCAGCTTCCCTCCGGTCATCACCAGATAGAACAGATACGAGAACCCCCCGGCCACCACCGCCAGCCCCCCGGCGCTGACCACCCGAGCAGCCTTGACGACCTCCACCGCCGACCGCCGGCCCCGGACCCGCCGGATCAGGGCGACCATCGGATACCCCCCGAACGCCATCAGGAACACCATCAGAGCCACCAGCTGAACGACCGCCGACTCCCACCATTCGGTGGGCGGCACGCCCACAGAGTCATCCGCCTGCACCGGTGCGGGCCCCGAAATCCGTGCCGCAGGAGCCCGACCCGATGTCACGCTGTCCACCCAGCTCCCCAGCAGCTCCGAGTAGCCGGGGGCGAGCTCGGGCAACCGCGTGACCCCGCCGTCGGGCGTCTGATGAGCGGCGTGGTCGGCATCGGCGAAGAACCGGAAGGTGTACGCCCTGTTGCCCCCCTTTTCCAGGGCTGCGGCGAGCAGCGGCGGCGTTTCCCGCGGCGGCGTCAGCAGATCATGAACCCCCCAGATTCCCAGCACGGGCTGCCGTACCCGCCCGAGGACCGGCTCGGGATCGTAGTAGGGCTCGGGAAACATCCCTCCGTCCGCGATCACCCGGTACAGGTTCGGCTCGGCCCGCCCGACGATCGACCCGTCGACCCCCGCCTTCCGCAACCCGGCGGCCACCGCCCAGGCCTGCTGCCGTAGCGGCTGCACCGCATTGGCGCCGACAAGCACCACGAACGCGATGTCCTTGGACCGGGAAGCCGCGAGAGGCGCCACCCACCCGCCTTCACTGAGCCCCCAGATGCCGACTTTCCCCGGATCAATCCCCGGCCGGCCCCGAAGCGCCCCGATGGCCCCCAGCGCGTCGTCGGCCAGTTGCGAGTAGGACCTCTTGAACAGCGAATACCCTTCGGACCGCTTGTCGTAGATCAGCACGGAGAGCCCCTGCCGGGCAAAGGCGACGGCCTCACCCAGCAACTTCTCCCGTGGTGTCCCGGTCCCGGCCCCATGTACCAGCACGATCCCGGCTCGCCCTGCAGCAGCGCGTACGGGGCTGATCACGCTGCCCCGCAGCACCAGCCCTCCGCTCCCTTGAAAGCTCACCTCCTCCGCCACTAGATCGGCGGGCAGGGCAGGCGGCCCCAGCCCAACCTCCGCGCTCGCCAGGGTCGATGTGAGCGGCGGGACCGAGGCCACAGAGGCAGCGGCGGCTACGGGAGGGCTGAGAGCCAAGAGAGCGGCGCTGATGCCTGTCAGGATGAGTCGCATATCGCCGACACTAGTCTGCAGAGAGATGTCGGCAAAGAGACGTCTGCAGATTTCGTTCTCTAGGACTAGCCTGATCCTCATGAAGGAGGATGAGCCGTTCGTGCTCCATGACCCAGGTAGGCTCAAGGCCCTGGCCCACCCCATGCGCCGCCGCATGCTGACCCACCTCAACGTGCACGGCCCGGCGACCTCGACCACCCTCGGCGAACTGCTCGGCGCCAAGACCGGCACCACCAGCTACCACCTGCGCCAGCTGGAGAAGTACGGCTTCATCGAGGAGATCCCCGAACGCTCGTCAGGCCGGGAACGATGGTGGCGCCGCGCCGACTTTCCCCGGGACATGCGCGCCCCAACCCCTGATGAGCTCGCCCCGGAAGACCGCCCGGTCCTGGCCGAATTCCACCGGATCGGCTTCGAAGAGGACCGTGCCCTGATGGAGCGCTTCCCTGCCGCCTACCGCGCCGACCCCGACTGGGCGAGGGGTTCGCGAGGCCTGGCCCGCATGACCAAGCAGGAGCTGAGTGAGTTCTACGACGAGTACATCGCCCTGCTCCTGAAATACAGCCACCCGGCAGACGATGCTCCGCCGGACGCCCGCCCCCTGTACGTCCGCTTCTTCACCCTCCCGGCAGACGAGGACTAGCTCGCCCGCGAATCGAGGTTTGTGCCGGGCGCGGGTTCCCGTCCGCCCCTGCGTGATGCCCTAGGCGAGCGCCTGAACGAGGATGTCGGCGAGCAGGGCCGCCTGGCTGCCGTCCTCGTCCAGATCCGGATCCAGGATCGTCACCTCGAGACCGGCCGCTCCAGGGAGGGCGAGCAGCCCTCGCAGCAGCTCGGTGAGCTGGGCGGCGTCGAGCCCGCCTGGAGTGGGGGAGTCGACGGCGGGCAGCACGGACGGGTCGAGAACGTCGGCGTCCACATGAATCCAGAACCCGTCAAGTTCGTCCCGGACCAGCACCTCTTTGGCTCGATCGAGGTCGATGTCGGTGCCGGGGATGAAGGCCACTCCACTATCCGAAAAATCCCGCAAATCCTCCTCATCCCGGACACCGAGCACGATCACATCCTCGTCCCTGACGTACGGTCGCAGCCCGTCGATGTCGGTGAGGTAGTCGTCACCGCGCCCGGTCACCAAGGCCAGGTCCTCCCCGGCCGCCGAGCCGACGTGCGGGGAGTTGCCGAGGTGCCGGAAGTCGGAGTGCGCGTCCACGTACGCAAGCCCGTACCGCCCGGCCTTGCGCAGGGCCACCGCCGGGCCGAGCAGGATCGAGCAGTCACCGCCGAGCAGCACGGGGAACCCGCCCGCCGCCCTGATCTCGGTCACCTTCCCGGAAAGCCTGCGGGCGTAGGCGGCGATCGCGGGGCCGTTGCGCACGCCGTCGCCGGGCTTCCAGGTGGCAACGTAGCGGGGCGGCACGAGGGCGCCCGCGTCCTTCGCATCGAGGCGCTGGACGAGGCCGGCGTTCCGCAGTGCCCAGGGGGCCTTGTAGCAGCCGGGAACGGTGCCGGGAGCCGGCGGGCGCAGGCCGAGGTTGGAAGGAGCGTCGAGGAGCGTTAGATCTCTGTCAGGGGTTATTATGCTCATACTCGTGACGGTAGCAAGGGGAGGGTGAATGCGCCAGTTCGCGGAGACGGGGCTCGTGGCGATCGACCTGGCCAACACATGGGACGAATACCTGGACGATCCCGAACGGCTGCCGGACGCGGCGGCGTTGGATCGTTTCTGCCGCGAGTCGGGCGAAACCGAGGAGAGTGCGGGAGGCGATCTCGATGCGGTCCGGGCGGTGCGGGGGCGGCTGCGTGCCGTGCTGGCCTGCGATCCGCCTGAGCGGACACGCACCCTGGCCGGCTGGGTCACCGAACTGCCGGTGCGGGCGGTCGTGGAGGAGTCCGATGGGGCGCCGCGACTACGGCTCGCCGCACCGGAGGGAGCCGCCCTGGCCGATCGCCTCGCCGTACGATCCGTCGCCGAGTTGCTCGACCTAGCCGCCTCGGGCGAGTGGGAACGCCTGCGCCTGTGCGCGGCCCGACCATGCCAGGACGCCTTCGTCGATGGCAGCCGCCCGGGACGCCGCCAATTCTGCTCGACCCGCTGCGCCAACCGCGCCCACGCCGCCGCCTCCCGCGCCCGCCATCGGTGACAACGCGGATGCGACTCGACATCCAGGCCATTTCGCGAGCTGCTGCGGTGCGACCGCGATGAACCAAGAGGCTTATCTGAACTACTTCAGATAGACTACAGGCCATGGTGACGAAGAGCTTCCCGTACAGCGCGTTCCTCAGAGGTCCTTCGGAGGTGTTGCCCACGCTGGACAATGCCGACGTCATCCTCGAACGACGCGATGATGAGAACCTCATCCTGATGCGCGCCGAGAGATTCGAGGCGGGGGCGGCCAGCCTGCGAATCGCCGCCCGTGCGCTCGCCATAGTGGCTCGCCGCAACAGTGCCCTCGCGGAGGAGGTCCTTGCTGAGGAGCTTCCCTGGCTCACCTGGTTGCCCGACGCCGAACGCCATGAGTGCGTACGGGAGCTGCTCAGCCACCTGATCGCGGGGGCGGACACGGGAGAGCTGCTGCCCTTCGGGAGGTCTCTGACCTCGTGGCGTTCCACAGCGGTGATCTGGAGCGATCCGCAACTTGCTCGTGAGCTGCAGGGCCCCTTCTCCGGCGATGGACCGGAGGTTGCCCGTCCGGCAGGCGACTCCTGATGGCGGGCCGAGGAGACGATGTTCCCCGGCCCAAGCCGTGGCGTGTTCGCTTCGCCGACCGACGTGCCGCCGAAGGTTGGAAACACCTGCTTGCCCAGGCACCGGAAAACCTCGATCGGGCGTGGGTGGCCATCACCAGCGATCCGCGACATGTGGATTGCCGCCAGCGCCCGCTCAAGGGCTCCCTAGGGATCGTGACAGTCTTTCAGGGCGCGACTGCTGGCACCACGCGCTGGCCATGGCGGGCTCGGGGGCGCCGCGACTACGGCTCGCCGCGCCCGAGGGAGCCGCGCTGGCCGAACGCCTCGCCGTACCGTCGTCGCCGAGCTGATCGACCTCGACGCCTCGGGCGACTGGGAGTGCCTGCGCCTGTGCGCGGTCCGACCATGCCAGGACGCCTTCGTCGATGGCAGCCGCCCGGGACGCCGCCAATTCTGCTCGACCCGCTGCGCCAACCGCGCCCACGCCGCCGCCTCCCGAGCTCGTCACCGGTGAGGCAGCGGCTCGCGCTTGACGGCGCGGGCTAGCCGTACGACTTGGCGACTCCGTCGAGGAGGTGTTCAAGGGTGTCGTAGGAAGGGATGTCGACCACATCGATGAGATCGGTCGCGACGGGCACGTTGTGATCTGCGGCGACCTTGGCGAACCCGGCGGTGTCGCCCGAACGGAACCCGTGCTCGGCGGCGAGCCTTTGCAGCTCCGGGTCGGTGCTCAGCAGGCGTCCGACGCGGTCGCCGGACGCGTTGAGCGGCACCAGCGTGTGCTTGGACAGCACGGTCGGTGATGGGTACATCAGCACCATCCCGGGCTTGATTCGCCCTCGCGTGGCGGCGTCGATGAACTGCGCCTCGTAAATCCAGACCATCGGTGTCGGGCCCATGCCCACCGTGAGGTATTCATTGAACGGGCCCTCGGAGGTGTTGTCGGTGTAGCCCTGGCTGGTGAAGAGCTGGGTCACCAGGGGCAGCACATCTTTCTCGGCGCTGGCGCCATGCACGATCGTGCTGCCGTTCGCGACATAGCTGGCGATCGCCAGATACATGGCCGCGGAATTCGACGTGCGAGGGTCCGTCGTGGAGACCAGGATGTTCTTGTTGACGGGATAGACGGTGTTGTCCGTGAGCTGGTCCCATTTGGTGTCCGTGGTGACCAGCTCGAGGTAGCGGCCGACGTTGAAGGTCGGGACGGGCCCCTTCTTCACGACGCCTGCCTTGGTCAGCAGGTCGGCGATCGGCTGGAACGTCGCGATCGCCATCGGGGAGGAGAACGGTGTGTACTTCGTGCTGATCCGACGCTGGCGCTGGATCAACTCGCCCGCCGGTGCGCTCGACGGGAACGCGAAGTCGTACCGTCCGAGGTCGATCGAGGTAGCGATCTGGCGTGAGCCCGCCGGTTCGACGTCGACCTTCACTCCCTTATCGGCGAGGGCCTTCAACACACGTGGATCCTCGAAGAACGCTTTCTTCTCGGAGCCGATCACACCGCGCACGATCGTGAGCGGGGGCGGGGGCGGGGGCGGGGGCTCCTCCTGCCTGATGTTCACGACCACCACGGCGGCGACCACGGCAACCGCAACAACCAGGATCAGCGACAGAAATCCCTTGCTGCGAATTCGCGGAGGCCACATTCGTAATGGCCGATCGATTTCCGGAGAATGACGTCCAGATGAATCAAGCGTGTCGGCGGTGGTGCCCGGCGCCGTTTTCGCCGTTGCCGCGGGATGGGTGGCCGTGGCGGTCTCCGGCTGAACGTCGGCGGGCGCCTCTGATGGCGCAGCGGCCTCGGCCGCCGCTTTCGCCGTCAACTCCCCGCGGGCGATGCGTTCGACCAGGATGGGGACGAAGTCCCTGACGGGACGGCCGTCGAAGCGGCGATGGACCGTCCCCAGCACATCCTCGACGTATTCGGCAGGGTGGGTGCCGGCGAAGACCTGGACCAAGTGATCGGCCGCCCGGCGCATCGCCTGTTCCTCGCGGAGGGTATCGACACTCACCAGTATCTCCTCGGCCTAGCATTGGTCAGATATCGCGGCAAGCTGCCATGCCTGCCCACGCGCCGGGCCCAACCTTATAGGGGTTTTCGGCCGCGTCGATAACCGAGTCAACCTCATAATCAAACTCGCAGGCGATGGCGATCCGACCGGGTGCCTCGAAATCGTTTGTTAACCATTCGCCGGGTTTTTGTTCAAAAAAGAGGCGTGAGTGTTTGCGTTTGTTCATGAAGCTGACCCGTGAACGGGCTGCTGTATATCCCGCCGCGACAGGCCGGCTCCTCTACTGCGGTGCGAGGGCAACCTGCCTTGCGCCGCCCGGCCGTCACCCTCGGTGCGGCCGCGGTCCCGTCCTTGGGGAGACCCGTCCGGCGCAAAGTACGCGCGCAGGCGGCTGGTTCCGAAGGCTCTACGTGGCTGCCGGGCAGCAGCGCATCGGAGGGAACCTTCCCCCACGCCCAGGTCGTGCTCGCCACCGGCCGGCAGCGCTAGGGCGGCGATGGCGATCCACCGCGGCGATAGGGAGCGATCCAGGAATTGTCGGTCGGGGTGGCTAGCTTTCGATCATCCCCCCGATGATGGAGGTTGGTCGATGTATCGACAGGGCGACATCCTGATCATGCCGGTGCCGGAGGAGTCCGCGCCGCGCACACTGCGGCCGGAGCCCCGGGACGCCCGCGGGCGTCTGGTGCTGGCGTACGGCGAAGCTACCGGGCACTGCCACGCGATCCCCGGCCCCGGCACTCTCTCCGGCGGCTTCCTGCACCTGCCCGAGGGCGGCAGGCTCGTGCACGAGGAGCACGAGGCGATCTCGCTGCCGAAGGGCTGGTATCGCGTGATCCGGCAGCGTGAATACGTGCCGGGCTCCTACCGGGTGGTGGCCGACTGATGGAGACCTTGACCTGGGAACGGATCGCCCGCGCCACCGGTCCGGGTGGTGACCCCGGATCGGCGGTGCGACAGGCGTACCGTGAGGCCGGGCTGGACGCGCCCGAGCATGTGGTCGTGCTGGCCTCCCCGGCGGCGGGAGCCGTCGCGGCGGCCTGGCTCACCGGCGACGTCTCCCGGCGCCTGCAGTTGGAGAAGGCCGGGCCGAGGGTGCAGGGGCAGGACGAGGCGCCCGCGTTCGGGGCGGAGGCGCCGGGGCTGGGTGGGCGTGGGCGTGAGATGCGTCCGACTGCCGAGCCGCCTGGACTCCAGACAGCGGGCGGGGAGCCGCTGTTCAAGGCTTTGCGGGGGGTCGGTGAGCCTGGGCGGTCGGTGCGGGACGCGATCCGTACGGCGCCGTGGGAGCAGGCCAGGGCGGCGGCCTACGCCGAGCTCGGGCCGGTCGGGTGGGCGGCGTTGTGGGATGAGACGGGCGGGCGGCTCTGGCCGCAGGTTGACCGGCTCGTCACCGGCATCCGGCGGGCCATCGCCGACCTCGGCGGCGAGACCCACCGTCAGGTGACGCTCGACGCGGTGCTGGGCCAGCATGACGCGCCGTGGCTGTCGGCGTTCAAGGGGCTCGACGGGCTCAAGCGGGTGGCCGGGTGCGCGGGCTGGTGGTGGCCGTACGAGCGGGTGGCGATCGTCACCGAACGGCCCGTCGAGCTGCACCTCGACGACCTTGGGCGGCTGCATCGCGCGGATGGGCCCGCCATGGCCTACGCCGACGGGTTCGCCCTGCACGCCTGGCATGGCATGCCTGTTCCGGCCGACTTCGGGGCCGCGATGCGCGGGCTCACGCCGGAGCGGATCCGCAACGAGGACAACGCCGAGCTGCGCCGCGTCATGCTGGAGCACTTCGGCTTCGACCGCTACCTTGCCGAATCCGGCGCGAAGCCCCTGCACCGCGACGAGACCGGTGTTCTGTGGCGCATCGACCTGCCCGACGACGAGCCGATCGTCATGGTGGAGGTCGTCAACTCCACGCCCGAACCCGACGGCACCCGCCGCACCTACTTCCTGCGGGTGCCGCCGTGGGTGCAGCGGGCCAGGCAGGGAGTCGCGTGGACGTTCGGCGTCGAGGAGCAGGACTACCAGCCCGAGCGTGAGACCTGAGGTCCTGCTGCTCACAGCTGCCGGCCTCGTCGAGCTCGGCAGCGACGGCGTCGCGGACCATGCGGTCAGAGGAGACTCGATCGCATGAGTGACCGCACGGTCGTGAACACTCTCGGGTCGATCGGCGAAGGAGAGGAGTGAACCCAAGGACCGAGAGGTGACCGCGATGACACGGGCGCTGCCTGCGCAAGCCAGGGACGCCATGATCATCGAGCAGTCCTGGCGGGAGCCGGAGCGCTTCGCCGCCATCTTCGACCGCTACTACCCGGAGATCCACGGCTACGCCGCACGCAGGCTGGGCAGCAGCTTGGCCGACGATGTCGCCGCGGAGACGTTCCTGATCGCTTTCGACAAGCGCATCGGTTACGACGTCGCCCGCACCGACGCGAGGCCCTGGCTGTACGGCATAGCTTCCAATCTGATCGCCCGGCACCACCGCGCCGAGGTGCGCCAATACCGCGCGCTGGCCAAGGCGGGCACGGAGGATCTCGCGGAGGACCACGCCGATCGGGTCGCGGGAGTGGTGGACGCGGTCGCGCGCAAATTACGGCTCGCCCAAGCCCTGGCCGAGATTGCCGACGGCGACAGGGACGTGCTGCTCCTGGTCGCCTGGGCCGAGCTCACCTCAGAGGAGGCGGGCAGGGCACTGGGCATCCCGGCGGGGACGGCACGCTCACGGCTGCACAGGGCCCGCAAGAGGATCCAGGCCGCACTCGGAGAGGACGGATCATGAAGGACGTCGAGACGCTGCGCGAGGCCTGGGATCGACCGGAGCCTCCTTCGCCGGCTGCGCAGTCGGCGGCCAGGGCCGCACTCCTGGCGCGAGCCGCCGGACGCCGCCCCAAGCCTAGGTGGCTGGGGCGAAGGCTTACCGTGGCCGCGTCGGTGGCCGCGTCGGTGGTGGTGATCGCGACGAGCGCGACCCTGGTGCAGACCGTGGGCCGGACAGAGCCGACGCACCCCGCCGCCAGCGCGCAGGCAATGCCCCCGACTATGGTGGCGACAGTACAGAAGGACTTCCCGCCGCCGCGCGACGATCAGTGGATCTACACTGAGCTGCGCATACAGGGCCACAACTACAAGGGACGCAAGGTCGAACAGCTCACCCCGCAGACGCCGCTGAAGAGCATGGTCCATGAGTTCTGGGCGCGAGCCGACGGCAAGCGGGTCGCCTACAAGGTGAACGGCAAGCTCATGACCTCCAACCCCGGAGAGCGGTCGCCGGAGAACACCTACGCCATACTGGTCGCGCTGCCCACCGATCCCGACAAACTGCTGGCCAGATTCCGCAAGATCTACTCCATGAGGGGCGCGGACCAGGACGACTGGATCTTCGAGCGGTTCGCCGTGACCCTCCAGGCGAATATCGTCCCTCCGGCCCTCGAGGCCGCCATCTTCCAGGCGATGACCAAGATCCCCAGCGTGAAGGTGAACGAGTCGGCGGTGGACGTCGAGGGCCGTCCTGCGCTGTCGGTCTCTCGTGTCGTTGACGGCTGGCGCAACTTCGAGATCCTGCTGGACCCGGCGACGTACGCGTTCCGGGGCCGTCGCGAGACCGCGGCCGTGGATCACGAGGAGCGAGTTCCGCGGCCGGGTGTCAAGGCGTTCACCATCAAGGACGGCAAGCGCGTTCCGATGCCCCCTCGCGTGGAGTGGACCATCCAGAAGGGGACGGTCTGGATGATGTCCACCCGCACCGCCGTGGGCGTCGTCGACCAGGCCGGACAGAAGCCGTAACCGCCCTCAGCCGATGCCTACTACGGTGTTGTGCACGACGAGCGATTCCCGAGAGGGGAAAGGCCTGAGGGCACGCTTGAAACGGGGGAGGGATGGCAGTCGCTACCACCGCTTCTCCGGTTGCTCATCGCGAAGTGGCCGGAAAGCTGGGACCTCGACCGCGGGAATTTGATATGATCTCCACAACTTAGGCCTCCTTGGCGTGGATCCCATCCGCCGAGGAGGCTTTTTTCATGCCCCGGGCCGGGCCGTGCCCCCCGGTGCAGGTGGAGCCCCTGACCAGTGACCTGGACATGCGGCCTCGCCATCCGTCTTTCTCAACGAAGGAGATTCATGCCAGACATACGTGTGCGCCCAGTGGCCGGCAGCGAATGCCGCTTGGAGGTCGCCGACCGCCCTTGGACCGAGGAACGCAGGCCTGTACCGGGCCGACCGGAACTGCCACTCGACGTCTGGGCCTCGTTCGTCATCCCGGGGGAGCGTGGCAACGCATGACCACACACACCAACGCCGTGGCGGCCGCGGGCACCTGGATGCTTGGTGACCGGATGGTCAATCGCATCGGGTTCGGGGCGATGCGCCTCACGGGCAGTGCCGCCTTCGACCTGGGCACGCCGAGCGACCGGGAACGGTCGATCAAGGTGGTCCGGCGCGCGGTCGAGCTGGGCGTCAATCACATCGACACTGCCGCGTTCTACTTCTCGTCGCTGCGCTCGGCCAACGAGCTCATCAACCGGGCGCTGGCGCCGTACCCGGACGACCTGGTCATCGCTACCAAAGTGTGGCCGGGGCGGGACCCGTCGGGTAAGTGGTGGTGGGCCACGCCAGAGCAGTTGCGCGGCCAGGTCGAGGAGAACCTGCGCCAGTTGGGCCGTGACCACCTGGATGTCGTGAACCTGCGCGTCCCCCCAAGCCGGAAAGGCAGCTCGATCGCCGAACATTTCGGCGCGTTGGCTGACCTGCGCGATGCCGGGCTCATACGCCACCTGGGGATATCCAACGCCACGCCCGAGCATCTGGCTGAGGCCCAGGCCATCGCCCCAGTGGTCTGCGTGCAGAACGCCTACGGCGTCGGCGCGTCAGCCGAGGAGCAGGAATTCCTGCGAGCCTGTGGCGAGCAGGGCGTCGCCTTCGTGCCATTCTTCGCGATCGCCGGTGCCGGGCGCGAGGCAGGCGCGAGCGAGACCGATGACGAGACAGTGCTCGCCGTGGCACGCGCACACGATGTGACGCCGGCGCAAGTCCGGCTGGCGTGGACCCTCCACCAGGGGCCACACGTGCTGGCCATCCCCGGCACCGGCAACCCGGATCACCTGGCTGCCAACGTGGCCGCCGGCGCGCTGCGGCTCTCGGATGACGAGATGGCACTCCTCTCGTACCTGTATTTGCGCAGTCCCTAAAGAGGCCAGACCGTGGGGATGCGCTCCAGGATGCCGCCGGCGAAGATGTCGTAGAGACCCAGCGGTTCCAGGTGGACATATCCGATATGGCAGTCGCAGGTCGTGGCGGGGCAGGGCCGCGGCCGCAACGCCGGGCGGTACGAGCCGTCGTACAGGTTGCCCAGCACCTCCGGGATGAAGTGGCAGCGGCGGACCGTGCCGTCCCCGCTCACCGAGATCACGCTGTCCCCTGTGCGGCACGGCAGCCCTGCGCTGGGGTGCGCGAACCGGCTGTAGGAGAACAGAGGGTCGATCTGCGACCATTCGGCCGCCTCGGCGTCGGTATAGAGGCGGCCCTCCTCGGCGTTCACCCACAGGTACGTCGAAGCGGGCAGATCCGCCCTGAGCCGCCGAGCGTCCGCCAGGTGCGCGGGGTCGCCGACGACGCCGACGCTGTGCCGTACCGGGAGGGAGCGGATCTTGCCGAGGAACCGGTCGTAAGCGACCTGCGTCGGGTGGTACGTCACCCACAGCGCGGCTCGGTCCGACGTCTCGGTCAGCCAGTCGGTACGGCAGCTCAGATTCGTCTGGATGGCGACCCTGGCGACGTTCGGCAGCCAGGACAGCTCCACGAGCGCCCGCCGGTACCACGACCTGACCAGCCCCTCGCCCCATGGCGTGAACAGGATCGACAGCTCGAATTCCCGTGAGGCCGCCCACTTCACGAACCGCTCCAGCGCCGCCCGGTCTGCCCGCAACTGCTCCGGCGTGTCGCGCCGCTTGGCGAACGGGCAGTAGGCGCAGTCGTAGTCACAGCTCGCGAGCGGGCCGCGGAAGAGGATGGTCAGCACGGCGCGTACCCGTCCATGAGCCGCCTGACCTCCGGTGAGAACAACGCTGGCCCGATCGCGTCCGAATAGGCCAGCCCCTCGGCCGTGAGCCGGACTGTCCCGGGATCCACCTGGAGCCAGGCCGCAAAAGGCTCCAGCGGGAAGTCGGCCAGCACGTCGGTGCCGAACCGGTCCAGGTAGAGCTCCCGCGACAGCCCCTCCGCCTGCAGCAGCGACTGGATGAGATGCCGCCGCTTGCGCTCGTCGAGCGAGAGCGTGAACCCCACGTTGGCCACGTCGAACTCCTCCCCGGCCACGTAGTCGTCGATGATCGAGCGCACGTGCCGCGCCTCCACGGCGTATTCGAAGGAGTAGTGCAGCTTGCTGGTGTACGACCGGGCACCGCAGCCGAGCCCCACCATGCCGTCGGTCTGGCAGCAGTAGCCGGTGGACGTCTCCGACGACCCTGGCAGCCGGAACATCCGCATCGAGACCTGCTCGTATCCCGCCGCCAGGAGGCGGTCGCGCCCGGCCCGGTAGAGCTCCAGCCGCTGGTCGTCCCACGCCCGCCCCTGCTTGCCGAGCCCCGTCAGCGGCCTGACGTACAGCGGGTACAAGTACAGCTCCTCCGGCCTCCACGCGAGCGCGGCCTCGACGGAGTACAGCCAGGAGTCGACGCTCTGCCCGTCGATGCCGTAGATCAGGTCGATGTTGAGCACCGGCACGCCCGCCGCGCGGATCGCGTCGAGCGCCGCTTCCACCTCGGCCCGCTTCTGCGGGCGCACGGCGGAACGGGCCTCGGCGTCGATGAAGCTCTGCACTCCGATGGAGACGCGCGAGGTGCCCCGCTCGACCAGGACGGCCAGGCGGTCGGGCGTGGCGGTGGCGGGGGAGGTCTCCACGGACAGCGGGATCTGTGCCAGGTCGGCACCCATCGTGCGCTCGGTCAGGTCGAATAGCCGCGTCAGCTCGCCGGCGCTGAGGTACGTCGGTGTTCCGCCGCCGAACGCCGCCGTGGTGAAACCGGTGTCCTCCAGCGCGTCGCGCACCTGGACGGCCTGGAATTCCAGTGTGTCCAGGTAGGCCGTGACCAGCTCCTCCGGGGCGCCGGTGCGGGTGAACAAATTGCAGAAGCCGCAGCGCATCTCGCAGAACGGGATGTGCACGTACAGCGCGCCCGGCCGTTCCCCGGCCCAGACCTCCTTCAGCGGCGGGCGCGGATCGAGCGGCCGGTACGCGGTCTTGTGCGGATAGGCGTAGACGTAGCCCTCATAAGGCCGCATGATCCTCCAGTACGAATTCGGCATAGGGCACCGTCCAGACCACCTCGTGGCCGATCCGGTGCCCGACGTGCCCGTCCTCGCCGTACGCCGTGCCGTGGTCCGAGCAGACGATCACCAGACACGGACGCCGCATGAGCCCGTAGAGCCGCCCGATGTGCCGGTCCACGTAGCGCAGGGCCGCGGCGTGGCTCTCCAGCGAGTCGCCGGTGGCGCCGGGCAGGTAGAAGTGGTTCGGCTGGTGCAACGCCGACACGTTGACGAACAGGAACACCGGCTGGCGCACGCAGCCCCGCACCTCGGCGGCCCGGCCGATCTGATGCTCCAGCGACGCCGGGTTCGTCACGCCGAACTCCGGCTCCCAGTGGCTCTCCGCGAACAGACCCGGCAGGGCCGACCCGAGCGGGGTCAGCTTGTTGAAGAAGCCCACGCCCCCGATGCACACCGTGTGGTAGCCGGCCCGCGCCAGGCCGGTGGGCAGGTCGGGCGCGTCGAACACCCAGGTGCCCGCGGCCGTGGTCTCACTACCGGGGAACGTGGCCGCGAACAGCCGCGGATGCGGTCCCCGCGTCACCGGCGTGGGCAGGAACCCGGCGAACATGGCCGCGTGGGAGGCGTACGTGAAGCTTCCCGGACTGTGCCGCCGCTCCCACGACACGCCAGGCGGCAGCAGGTGGCGCAGCAGCCCGGCGTCGGCCAGTTCGGCGGCGACGTCGTAGCGCAGCGTGTCGAGCGTGACGAAAAGGATGTCGTGGCTGCCCACGATGTCGTTCATGTTCATCAGGCGCCCACAGCCATCGCGCCGGCCAGGACGGCGCGGACCTGCTCGGCGTAGGTGTCCCGCCCATTTCCCGAAATATCCCCCAACCCAGGCAGCAGGTCCCCGAACGCGTTCACCTCCGCCACCGCCACCGACCGCCAATCCGCCCCCACCATGACGTCCACCCCCGTGGCAAGGCTGCCGGGAAAGCACGCGGCCGCCTGCGCGCAGACCTCGAGCACCCGATCCCAGAGCGCCGCCCGCGACCGCACCAGCTCCAGATCCCCACGCCGGCCGCCGAGATGCAGATTCGTCATGGGGGTCCGGCTCATCCGCACCACCGCGTGCGTTGGAACCCCGGCCACGGTCACGACGCGCAGGTCGAACACCCTCCCGCCGGCCGAGGCCTTAGGGAACCACCGCTCGACATGCAACCCGTCGCCGGCCAGGAGGTCCACGACCCGCCGCACCTCTTCGTCGGTGGTGTAGGTGCGCACGCGGAGCGAGTTGAACAGCTCGCCCGCGGCTCCCCAGGTCGCCGAAGTGACGGCTTGGACGCGGTCGCCGTGCGCCTGGAGCGCGATCACGCCGGACGCCGACGAGCCGTGCGCGGGCTTGACGAACACCCGGGCCCAGCCCCGGCGGGTCATTTCCGCGCGTAGCTCCGCGTACGAAAAGATCTCGAAGGCAGGCGGCACCGGCACTCCCGCACCGGTCAGCGCGGCGTGGCACGCCCGCTTGTCGAACATGACCCCGATCTCCCGGATGTCCGCGAGCAGTCGGACGCCGGGGATCGCGGCGACCCGCTCCAGCCCGGCCGTGAACGCGGCGTACCAGGCCGCGCCCCCGCCGACCCGCGCCGGATCCCCTGGACCGCGCAGCAGCGCGTCGGTCTCCGCGTCCTCTCCCGGCGAGTCCACCCGCAACAACGCGCCCTCGGGCGCGCCGACCTCCCGCCCGGCCAGCACATCCCGCCAGGAGATCATGTACGGCTCCGCCAGCCCCGCGGCGACCACGGCGTCGCGGAACATCGTCACCCGCCGGTCCCCGGGAGACCCCACCACGGCGAAGCGCACCGTCACTCGGCCACCGCCACGACCCGCCAGGAGCGGTCGAGTGTCTGCCGATCGGTCAGCACGACGTCCACCCCCGGCAGGGCCTTGGCCACGCGCTCCATCATCTCGCCGGACATGTAGTGGTGGTCGAGGTCGAGCCGGCGCAGGTGGGCGAGCGGCTGGCCGCTGAGCAGCGCCTCCGCCCCGGCGTCGGTGAGCGAGCCCATCGACAGGCTGAGCGACTCCAGCCTGGCCACGATCGGCGCGGCGGCCACGGCGGCGGCGATGTCGTCCTGGAACTCGGAGTTCTGCAGCCGCAGGTGGCGCAGCGTGGGCAGCCGCGCGCCGCTCATGATCGGGGCGAGGTCGGTGACCGTCGCGTCGCCGCCGTAGTGGTCGGCGCCGAACCACAGCTCCAGCAGTTCCAGGGCGGGCAGCTCACTGCCGGCGACCCCGCGTACGGCGTCGCCCGCCAGCCCGCCGGTCTCGAACCGCAGCATCCGCAGCGACTCATGCCGCACCGGCCGCAGGTCCAGCCCGGTGCCGCCACGCACTTCCAGGCGTTCCAGCTTCGGGAACGCCTGCAGCAGCGGCGTGATGTCGGACTGCTGGATCCAGGAGATCTCAGACTCCTCCGGCGAGATCGCGCCGAGGAAGAGCGAGCGCAGCCCGGGGAGGCGGTCGGCATCGCGGGCGAGACGCGCGACGATGGGCTCGGAGCTGGTGTCGTAGCAGTCCTGCCATTGCCCGATGACCAGGGCCGCGACCTGCGTGGTGTCCACGTTGTCGAAGAACCGGTCGAGGGTCTCGCCGATCTCGTCGGGGGCGTCGTCGTCCCACTCGTTCCCGGTGAGCCGCCACGCCACCGACCCGGCCTCCGGCTGCGGTTCCAGCTCCTCGTCCCAGGGCGCGTGGGCAATGGGCAGCCCGGCGTATTCCTCGTAGTAGGTATCCCGGTGGCTGGGCTGCTCGGTGTAGTGGATCATGGTGTCCATCACTCGCTCACCGCCACGTAGCGCCATTCCTCGTCGTCGTCCTCGTCGGGCTTCACCTGGTCGGACAGGTCGACCTCCACGCCGGACAGGGCCTCGGCCAGCCGCCGCATCATCTCGTCGGTGAGGTAATGGTGATGCAGGTCGAGCCGTCGCAGATGGGTGAGGGGCTGTCCGGTGAGCAGCGCCTCGGCCCCCTGGTCGGTGAGTGCGCCCATCGACAAGGCGAGCGTCTCCAGCCTGGCCACGACCGGCGCGGACGCCACGGCGGCGGCGATGTCGTCCTGCAGCTCGCTGTCCTGCAGTCCCAGGTAGCGCAGCGCGGGCAGCCGCTCGCCCCGGAGGATGGGGTCGAGGTCGGAGATCATCGTCGTCCCGCCGTAATCGCCGACGCCGAGCCACAGCTCCAGGTGCTCCAGGGCGGGCAGGTCGCTGCCGGCCACGGCACGTGTCACCGACCCGTCGAGCCCGCCGGTCTCGATCCGCAGCATCTTGAGCGATTCATGTCGTATCGGGCGCAGTTGCAGTCCCGCCCCGCCGCGCACGTCGAAGCGCTCGAGTCGCGGGTACGCCTCCAGCAGCGGCGTGATATCCGACTGCTGGATCCATGAAATCTCGGAGTAGTCGCTGCTGATCGCGCCGAGGAAGAGCGAGCGCAGCGCGGGCAGCCGCGCCGCCTCCTGGGCCAGCCGCTCCACGATGGCGGCGGAGCTCTCCGTATAGCAGTCCGCCCATTCGCCGATGACGACAGCGGTGACTTGAGAGGCGTCGACCAGCTCGAAGAACGCGTCGAAGGCGTCGGCCATGTTGTCGTGACTGTCGTCGGGCCACGAACTCGCACTGATCCGCCACGCGACCGCGCCGATGTCGGGCGGTGGCCCGCCGGGGGACGAGGTCAGCTGCACCACCGGCAGCCCGGCGTATTTGTCGGCGTAGCGGTGCTGGTAGCCGAAGTACGAGTCGTACTCGATCATGGACAGTCCTCGGTCGGGGGGTTGACGCATCCTGTCCTACCAGACCCGGCCGACACTTCCGTCACTCAACAGCGCCCCAAGAGTCACCACCGTCGCGCACCCCGGTGGGCAGCCGAGCCGGGATCAGTCGAAGAGCTCCTCGGCGGTGGTGGCCTTGAGCGACCGGACGAGCCAGCTCTCAAGGAGGGTGAGGTCCGTGCACGCCAGGATCCTGTCCCGGGTCGGCTCCGGCACGGGTATGGAGCGCTGCTCCAGGACCTTCAGCACGGACTTCGCCTCACCGCGGGCCTCACCCTCGGCCCGTCCTTCGGCCCTGAGCATCTCCGCGAACTCGGACTTGAATCGGTAATTCTGCATGGACATCAGACATCTCCAGATCTGCCGGGCCTTGGTATTTCCGAGACCAATTTCCGTTTGCTCGGCGATGTACGCGGCAGTGTCGGTGTCGACCGTGGTCAGCGCGACATCCAGGGCTTTCAGTATGGCATCGGCCTTGGGGGGCGACTGATCGTCACGATTAGTCGAAGAGCGTTCGACCCCAATAGTCTCCCGCGTCGCGCACCCCCGGCGGGCAGGCGAACAGCCCGCTCGACACATGCTTGATGTACTCGTTCAGCGGGTCCTGCTTGGCCAGGGTCAGCTGTACGGGCACGAACTGCTTGCGTGGATCCCGCTGGTAGGCGATGAAGAACAACCCCGCGTCCAGCCGGCCGAGCCCGTCCGAGCCGTCCACGAAGTTGTAGCCGCGCCGCAGCAGGTGCGCGTTGCCGTGGGAGGTCGGGTGGGCCAGGCGGATGTGGGCGTCGTTCGCGATGTGCGGCTGCCCGTCCGGCCCCTTGGCCGCGAAGTCCAGCGCGTCGAACTCGCGCTTCTTGCCCAGCGGCGCGCCTTCGCCCTTGTCCCTGCCGAAGATCTGCTCCTGCTCGGCGAGCGAGGTGCGGTCCCAGGTCTCGACCATCATGCGGATCTTCCTGGTCACCATGTACGTGCCGCCCGCCATCCAGTCCGCGCCGTCCGCGGCGGCCGCCCACAGCTGGTCGCGCAGCAGGTCGGTGTCCTCCAGCTTCAGATTGTTCGTGCCGTCCTTGAAGCCCATCAGGTTGCGGGGCGTGGCCTGCGAGCGCGACGTGGAGGACGTACGGCCGAAGCCGAGCTGCGACCAGCGTACGGAGACCTTGCCGAAGCCGATCCTGGCCAGGTTGCGGATGGCGTGCACGGCGACCTGGGGGTCGTGGGCGCAGGCCTGGACGCAGATGTCGCCGCCGGAAATATCGGGAATGAGCTGCTCGCCGGGGAACTTCGGCAGGTCGGCGAGGGCCGCGGGCCGCTTGTTCGCCAGCCCGAACCGGTCGTCGAACAGCGACGGCCCGAACCCGATCGTCAGCGTCAGTCCGGAGGCGGGCAACCCGAGCGCCTCGCCCGTGTCGTCGGGCGCCGCCTCCGGGGTGCCGCCCACCGCGCCGAACGCCCCCGCCTCCTTGCCCTGCGTCACCCGCGCCGCCGCGGCGGTCCACTCCTGCAGCAGCTCCATCAGCTCGGCGCGCTTGTCCGTGGTGACGTCGAACGCCACGAAATGGAGGCGGTCCTGGGCGGGCGTGACGATGCCCGCCTGGTGCCGGCCGTAGAAGGGGTACGGGTCGGAGGTCGAGGAGGCGTGCGCGACCGGTGGGTCGTCGAACAGTGAGTTCGCCGCCACCGCCCCGGCACCTACCACGGCCGCGCCCGCCGCGCCCCACCCGAACAGGCTCCTACGGCTCACCCGCCGGCCCGGGACACTACCGTCGGCGGCCCCGCTCGCAGCGTTGCCGTCCGTGGCTCCACCCACAGCGCTGCCGTCCGTGGCCCCGCTCGCAGCGTTGCCGCTCGCGGCCCCGCTCGCAGCGTTGCCGTCCGTGGCTCCACCCACAGCGCTGCCGTCCGTGGCCCCGCTCGCAGCGTTGCCGCTCGCGGCCCCGCTCGCAGCGTTCCCGTCCGTGGCTCCACCCACAGCGCTGCCGTCCGTGGCCCCGCTCGCAGCGTTGCCGCTCGCGGCCCCGCTCGCAGCGTTCCCGTCCGTGGCTTCGCCGTCCCGAGGATCCGTGGCTCCCGGCATCACGTCCACCTCCCGCTACTTCGCGACCACCGGGGCGATCTTGCTGATCGGCTCGGCCAGCGCGTTGATCGCGTCGGACAGCGTCTTCAGCTCCGCCTTGGACAGTTCGTTGTGCAGCTTCCAGCCGTCCCCCTTCTGGTGCACCGCGAGCGCCGCCTCGGCTGCCGCGAACTTCTCGTCCAGCGTCTTGACCAGGTCAGGAGCCCGCTCCTCCAGCACCGGCCGGAGAGACTGCACGGCCGCCTTGGAGCCTTCGAGGTTGGCGGCGAAGTCCCACAGGTCGGTGTGCGACCAGATGTCCTCCTCGCCGGTGATCTTCCCGGTGGCCACCTCGTCGAGCAGCTCCTTGGCGCCGTTGGCCAGGTTCAGCGGGGTGAGCTCGGCGGCGTTCGCCTTCTCGACGATGGTCTTGACGTCGGCGATCAGCTTGTCGGCCGTCGGGCCCGACTTGCTGATGTCCTTGTGGATCCACAGATCCTTCTCGATCTTGTGGAAGCCGGTCCACTCCTCACCCTCGGCCAGGTCCGCCTCGCGGGCGTCGATGGCCGGGTCGAGGTCGCCGAAGATCTCCGCGACCGGCTCGATGCGCTCCCAGTACGTACGCGACACCGGGAACAGCGCCTTGGCCTCGTCGATCTTGCCGGCCTTGACCGCGTCCACGAACTCCTGCGTCTTTACCAGCAGCGTGTCGCTCTGCGACTTGACGTAGCGCTTGTAGCTGGCGACGGCCTCGGCGAGCGCGGCGTCCGACGTGAGCGCCTTGTGCTCGCCGGTGACCTTGAGCGGGTTGCGGATGCCCTTGCCGACCATGCCGGGCTTGCACGCGGTCTCGTACGCGCCCGCGGGCAGTTCGGCGATGAGCTCCCTGGTCAGCCCGGGGACGATGTTCTCGACCTCGGCCATGACGCGGTCGCCGGGGGCGTACACGTAGAACTCGGTCACCTTGGCGCCGCCGTTGGTGATCGCGAACGTCGTGGTGCCCGCGGCCACCTCCGACGCGGCGACCTTGCACTCGGTGTCGGACGCGGCCACGGTGATCTTCCCGGGCTTGGCGGCCCCGGACGCGGCGGGGGCCGGGGCGGGGGCGGCGCCGGAGCCGCAGGCGGTGAGGCCCGCCAGGGCCAGCGCGCCGAAGGACAGACGGAGGGCGGTACGCATGATGCTCCTGTTCAGGCCGCGGACGACGCGGGCGCTGGCGTTGACTTGGTCCGCTGCGGGCGGAGGAAGAGGAAGAGAGTGGGAATGAGGTAGGCGGCCCAGGCCACGACCTCGGCGACGCTCGGCTGCGGGGTGATGTTCAACATGCCGCCCAGCAGGGCGCCGTACCAGGAGTCGGCGGGGAGGGCGCCGCTGATGTCGAAGGCGTACGTGCTCAGGCCCGGCAGCATGCCGGCCTCCTGCAGGTCGTGCACGCCGTACTTGAAGATCCCGGCGGCCACCAGGATCAGCAGCAGCCCCGTCCAGGTGAAGAACTTCGTCAGGTTGATCTTGATGGCACTGCGGTAGATGCCCCAGCCGATGACCACGGCGGTGATCAGCCCCAGGGTGATGCCGATCACCGGCTGCGCGGTCGTGGCGGCGCTCTGCGCGGAGGCGAAGAACAGCAGCGCGGTCTCCAGCCCCTCGCGGGCCACGGCGAGGAAGGCCATCACGACCACCGCGAGCGAGCCCACCTCCAGCGCATCGGAGAGCTTGCCTCGCAGTTCGCCGGAGAGCGCGCGGGCCGCCCGTCGCATCCAGAAGATCATCCCGGTGACGAACGCCACGGCCAGCAGCGACGCGATCGCCTCGAACAGCTCCTGCCCGGTGAAGTCCAGGTGTGCCGCCGTGAACGTCAGCAACGCCCCGAACCCGGCGGACAGCGCGACGGCCGCGCCGACGCCGCTCCAGACGTGGGGGAGCGTGTCCCTGCGGTCGCTCTTGACGAGGAAAGCGACGAGAACCGAGACGACGAGTGCCGCTTCGAGTCCTTCGCGCAGTCCGATGAGGTAACTGGCGAGCACCGTCACTCCTGGCTTGATGAGGAAAGGCTTACCTAATTAGGCAGCCGCAGCTTACTCAGCGCAAGCCCTCAAAAGCGACAGTCTGGTAATGATGTGACGATGTGGGACTCGTCACCCTGCCAGGTTGTCGGCCAGCAGTTCGAGAAGAGGCTCCCGGCGTACGCACTGCTCCAGCCGGAACGAGTCGGCCAGCGTGACCAGCTCGTCGTCACCGAGTCCGCGGAAGAGCTCGGCGTACTCCGGTAGCAGCGCCTGGGCGATCAGGATGTGCCTGATCAGGTCGTCGCTCTGGTAGCGGGCACCCCACGGGTACGGCTTCCAGCCGGGGAACTCCGTCTCGATCAACGTGTGCAGGGGAGCGAGCACGTCCGCCGACTCCTCCATGGTGGAGCCCCACCGGTCCGCGCCGAGCCGCCGCTTCTTGGCGATGAAGTCCCCGAACCGCCGCAGGTACGGCCCCGAGGCGTGCACCAGCCCCTGCAACCCCACGTCCTTGTACGTCCACAGCGACCAGCCCACGTCCTGACCGTCGTAGATGTCGAGCTGGTCGCGCAGGATCTGGTACCGCTGCGCGTCGGCCGCCGGGTTCCCGGTGTAGACGGGCCCGAACTCGCCCACCCACAGCGGCGTGCCCGTCTCACGCTGGAAGCGGGAGCGCTTGGCGAACGTCCGCTCCAGCTCGGCCCGGTCGCACCACTCGCCGCGGGTGTACCCGGGATAGGGACCGCCGTGGGCGAACCCCGCCAGGGCATAGTCGTGGAGGACGAAGACCGTGTTCTCATACATCTCACGAAATATCGAGAAATCGGTAGCGTACGTGTTGCCGTCCAGGAACAGGATGTGGTCCGGGTCGGCGGCCCGCACGGCCTTCACCAGCCGGTCGTAGAAAGGGCCGATCACCTTGCCCGACACGTCGCCCGGCTCGTTGACCGGGTTGTATCCGGCCACCCAGGGATTGTCACGGTAGTGGTCGGCGATGACCTCCCACAGGCGCACCGCCCGGTCCTGGAAGTGCCGGTGCTGCCAGAACGCCGCCACGTGCGTGGGGTTGTCGGAGTGCCAGTGCTGGTTCTGCGACCCGGGCAGCGCGTGCAGGTCGATCACGCTGTAGATGCCGCGCGCCCCGAGCAGGCCGATCACCCGGTCGAGGTGCCGGAAGCCGCGCTCGTCGATCTCGAAGGGCCGGTCGTCGGCCTCCCAGTGGTGGTAGTTGACCGGGATGCGCACGCAGTTCATGCCCAGCCCGGCCAGCAGGTCGGCGTCCTGTTCGGTGAAGAACGAGGTCAGCAGCCGGTCGAAGAACAGCTCGGTCCGCTCGTCGCCGAGCACGTCGCGGACGGCCGTGCGCATCGAGGACTCGTTGGCGGAGAAGCCGGTGATGAAGTTCTCCATGTTGAGCCAGCCCCCGAGGCCCACTCCGCGGAGCCGTACCGGCGTGTTGTCGTCTGTGAGGAGCCGGGCTCCGGATACCTGAAGCATGTGGTCACCCCTTCGTAGCACCTGCGGTGAGACCACCGACCAGGTGTCGTTCCGCGATGGCGTAGAACCCGAGCGCGGGCACCATGGCCAGGACGAGATAGGCGAGGATACGGGCGGTGTCGGAGGCGTACTGGCCCTGGAACTGCTGGATGCCCAGCGGCAGCGTCCAGCTCGACTCCTCGGTGAAGACCACCAGCGGCAGCATGAACTGGTTCCAGCTGCCGACAATGGCGAGGACCGACACGGTGGCCATCGCCGGGCGGGCCATGGGCAGCAGGATCCGCCAGAAGAACCCGAACGGGGAGCAGCCGTCGATGATGGCCGCCTCCTCGATCTCGCCCGGGATGCTCCTGAAGAACCCGCGCAGGATGATGATCGTCAGCGGTAGGCCGAACGCGGCCTGCGTCAGGATGACGCCGAGCGGGTTGCCCAGCAGCCCGAACGTGCGCAGCAACACGAAGATCGGCAGGATGGCCACCGCGAACGGGAACATCAGCCCCGCGGTGAACAGCGTGAACAGCGCCTCCCTGCCGCGGAAGGCGAACCTGGCGAAGATGAAGCCCGCCAGCGCCGCCAGCCCGACGGTCAGCAGGGTCGTGATGACCGCGATGAACGTGCTGTTCCACAGCTGCAGCCAGAACGAGCCGGAGCCGAGCACATCGGTGTAGTTCGCGGTCACCCACGTCTCCGGCAGGCCGAAGGGGTTGCCGGACAGCTCGCTGTTGCTCTTGAACCCGCCGAGCAGCGCGTAGACCACGGGGATGAGGATGAACGCGCCGACGATCCACGCGATCGCGTGCAGGGGCAGGGTGTTGTGCCGGGCCGCGGCCTTCTTGCGGTGGGCCATCAGCGGCCTCCGATGCTGGTGGTCGCGCCCGCCAGGTCGCGGCGCATCACGAACCGCTGGTAGAGGAGGGCGAAGACGAGGCTGAGGACGAACATGACGACGCTGATCGCGCTGGCGTAGCCGACCTGGTTGCGTTTGAAGCCCCACTCCATCATGGTCACGGCCATCGTCTCCGACGAGTGCGACGGGCCGCCTCCGGTGAGGATCCAGACGAGGTCGAACAGCTGGATGGTGTAGATGACCGACAGGAAGACGCTGATCCGGATCGTCGGCCCGAGCAGCGGCAGCGTGATGTGCCGGAACGTCTTCCAGCCGGAGGCGCCGTCGATCTGGGCGGCCTCCATGAGCTCGTTGGGGATGTTCTGCCGGCCGGCCAGATAGATCATCATGTGGAAGCCGAAGTACTTCCACGTCATGACCAGGAACAGCGACGGCATCACGGTGTCGGGGTCGGCCAGCCACTCCGACTCGATCCCGAACACCGACAGCAACTGGTTCGCCATGCCGGCGTCGGGCGCGAGGATCAGCGAGAACAGCACGGCGGTGATGACTTCGGAGAGCACGTACGGCGCGAAGAACACCAGCCGATACAGCGCCCGCCCCCGGATGCGCTGGTTCAGCAGCATCGCGATGGCCAGCGAGAACGGCAACTGCACGCACACCGACAGCAGGACGAGCACCAGCAGGTGCCACAGGTCCTGGGCGAAGATCTCGGTGCCGAACAGCCGGGTGAAGTTGTCGAACCCGATGAAGTTGGTGGGCAGCCCGCCGAACCCGTTCCAGCGGAACACGCTGGCGTACCCGGCCACCAGGATCGGCGCCACGACCAGCAGCAGGAACAGGACGAGCGCCGGCGCCAGGAACAGGGCGATGGTCAGCCAGCGGCCACGCCGTCTGGGGGCAGGAGCGGGGGCCGGAAGCTTGACCGCCTCCGGCCCTTTCGTGAGTGTCGTCATTCTTCGGTCTTCGCCACTTCGGTGACGTCCTTGCCGACTTCCTCCGGCGTCTTCGTGCCGGCGATCAGCTCGGCCACGCTGTCGTTGACCTGCTGGCCGACCGCGGGTGGGTACGCCTGGTCGAGGTAGAGCTGGAAGCCGCCGGCGTTGGCCAGCATGGTCGCCACCTGCTTGAGGTTCGCGTCCTTGACCGCGCTCTCCTCGCCCTTGAGCACCGGCAGCACGCCGCCGGCCGCCACGGCCTTGGTGTGGTTGCCCATCTCGGTCATGAACTTCACGAACTGCACGGCCTCCGGCGGGGCGTCCGTGCCGACGGCGATGCCGCCGCCCCCGCCGAACGCGTCCGTGGCCGATCCCTTGCCCCCGTCGACGATGGGGAAGGGGAAGAAGCCGAGGTCGTCGCCGAGCCCCTTGCCTGACGAGTCCTGCACGGCCGGCGCCCACTGGCCCATCAGCTCCATGGCCGCCTTGCCGTTGCCCATCGTGGCGGCCTGCCCATCAGGGGTGCCGTAGCCCGCGCCCAGGAACCCCTTTTGGAACGGCTGCAGGTCCGCGAGCGCCTTGACCTGCTGGCTCGCTGCCACGAAGTCGGGCTTGGTGAAGTCCTTGTCCACCGCCGCCTGCTTGAGCGCGTCCAGGCCGGCGATGCGCATGGCGAGGTAGGCCCAGTAGTAGTGGCCCGGCCACTTCTCCTTGCCGGCCAGCGCGATCGGGGTGATGCCCGCCGCCTTGAGCTTCTTGACGTCCTCGAGGAACTCCGCCCACGTCGCGGGCGGCTGCGTGATGCCGGCCTTCTCGAAGTGCTTCTTGTTGTACCAGAAGCCGACGGCGCCGATGTCGGTCGGAAGCGCGTACGTCTTGCCGTCGAACTGGTACGCGCTCAGCGCCGCCGGCGTGAAGTTCGGCAGCACGTCCGCGACATCGCCGGAGATGTCCTTGACCAGCCCGGCGTCCATCTGCTGTTTCAGCACGCCGCCGCCCCACGTCGCGAACAGGTCGGGCGCCTTGCCGGACTGCGTGATCGTGGTCAGCTTGGCCTTGTACGCGTCGTTCTCCAGGACGGTGGCCTTGATGGTGACGTTCGGATGCTTGGCCTCGAACTCCTTGGCCCGCTGCGCCCACAGCGACTTGAGTGGCTCGGAGGTCGACAGGTGCCACCATTCGAGCGTGACCTTGGCGGGCGAGCCACCGCCTTGATTCGGCTGTGAGGTGCCGGTTTCCCCACCCCCGCCACCGCACCCGGCTAACAGCACGGCGGTGGCGATCAACACGAAAGTGCGTCTCATTAGGGGCCCCTTCTCGGCGTCGCTGAAAGTTTCGTGAAACCCCCGATAATTTCGTTGCCTGGAGCGTAGGAAACGGCATGTAAAGCGTCAATACCTCGGGCGGGAGCGACGTTGAACCGAAACTTTCAGTACACTCCCGATCGTGTCAGCGAAGAGGCGGGTGACGATCGCACTGATCGCGGAAGAGGCCGGTGTCTCCATTCCGACGGTCTCCAAGGTCATCAACGGGCGCCCGGAGGTCGCCCCCGCGACGCGCCACAGGGTCGAGCGGCTCCTCCAGGAACACGGCTACCAGCGGCGGGTCAGCCAGGACGACACCCCGGCCGGCCTGGTGGATCTGGTCTTCGCCGAGATCGAGTCGCCGTGGGCCATGGAGATCGTGCGCGGCGCGGAGAGCGCCGCCCACGACGGCGGGGCCAGCGTGGTCATCTCCGTCCTGCACACCCACGCCGGGCCGGGACGCGACTGGCTCGAACGATTGGCCGCCCGCAGGACGGACGGCGTGGTCATCGTGGCGTCACGCCTGTCGACCGGCGTGCAGGCCCAGCTCAGCGCCCGCTCACTGCCATTCGTGGTGGTGGACCCGGAAGGCGAGCCCGCACCCGGGGTCGTATCGGTCGGCGCCACGAACTGGAACGGCGGCCTGGCCGCCACCCGGCATCTGCTGGAGCTCGGCCACCGCCGCATCGGCATGATCAGCGGCCCCGCCGACATGCTGTGCAGCCAGGCGAGGATAGACGGATACCGGGCGGCGCTGGAGACGGCCGGCGTACCACTCGCGCCCGAACTGATCCGGCGCGGCACGTTCCTGGTGGAATCGGGCCACGACGAGGGCCACGCCCTGCTGTCTCTTGAGGACCCGCCCACGGCGATCTTCGCCGGGAGTGACCTGATGGCGTTCGGCGTTTTCGAGGCCGCCCGGCAGCGGGGGCTTCGCGTGCCGGAGGACTTGAGCGTGGTGGGTTTCGACGACCTGCCCTTGGCCAAGTCCGCCTGGCCCCCGTTGACCACCGTACGCCAGCCGCTGCAGGAGATGGCGGCTCTGGCGACCCGTACGGTGCTGGCGATGGGACGGGGAGAGGTGCCGGAGACCAAGCGCGTGGAACTGGCCACGGAGCTGATCGTGCGCGAAAGCACCGCCCGATACGAGTAATTCTGCCGGGTGGTCGGCTTGCGCGCCGACGCTGCCACCGTGCTCAACGCCGAGGACGGCTTCGACCTGCGCGAACGGCTGAACGACAGCAGACGGCCACGCTGCTGATCCACTGCGACAGGGACCTCGAGACGCGTTACGGCCCCGGCGTCGCAGATGGTGACGCCGGGGCCGAACGACTCTGGGACTCTCATCAGGCGATGATCAGCGCTGCCAGGACAAGGACCGAACCGCCGATCACCACGGTGTGCCGGATGTTCTGGAGAATCGGCATCACCCAGGTGGGGAAGCCGCTCTCGGCCGCCTTGAGGAGAGCCCGTACGTCGATGCGCTGCAGCATCGGGTCGCCCTTGCGTGCGAAGGCGGCCTGCACGGACTTGGCGGCGGTCAACTGGCTGTACAGGATGAGGAAGTTGCCGACCAGAACGACCGGCTGGAAGATCCAGGACAGCGTCTGTCCCCACTCGATCCCGGACAGGTTGAGCACGGCCAGAACCGTCATGACCAGCGCGACGGTGGCGGGGACGTATGTTTCGTGGCCGCTGGCGTCGAAGCTGAGCTTGTTCTCTTCGAGGACGGTGGTGCGGATGCCCTGGCGCGTCAGCTCCGCCTCCGCGTTCGTTTTCGCGCTCGATCCGTAGAGGTGGCGTACGAGGGGGATGCTCAGGAAGGCCAGGGCGATGAGTAGCTGCAGTGCGGCGGCGAACGTGATCACGGGGAGTTCCTTCTCAAGGGGTTCTCGGGTGCCGGTGGCTCGGCCCCGGCGTCCTCTTGGCTCGATGAGCAAGACGATGCTCGCCGCCGCTGACAGCAGGCTGACTGCGTGCTGCTACGGGTCCGCGGTGGATGTCAGAACGGATCAGCGACAGCCGTCAGCAGCGCGCGAGCCGGTCGAGGGCGGGCGAGGATTCGGCGGCCGGTTTCACGCGACTCCTCACTGGGGAGCGACGGCTCCGGCGCTGGACAGGATCTGCTCCAGTTGTGCGGGCTCGGCCGCGACGCCGGCCGCCAGGACGGTGCCGATGCGGTCGGTCACCACCACGTACGGCGGCCACGGGATGTCGTTGCGGTCGAAGACCTCCGGGTCCACGACCACGGGCAGCCCGCCGCCACCGTATCCGGCCGCCGCGCTGACCAGCACGACCTCCAGGCGGGCGGCCGTCGCGGCGAACTCCGGCAGCATCGTCCCGCACAGCCCGCACGCGGACGAGACCAACGCGTACATCACCCGGTCACCGGCCGGCTCCGGCGCGCCGGCCAGGGCGAAGCGGGTGCCGGGACGGGGCCCGGATGAGGCCCTCTCCGCGCGCAGCAGCCGCGCGGGCAGGAGGGCCAGCCCGAGCAGGACCGCCGCCACCGGGAGCTGGACGAGTGCGAACGCGACCGGCCCGGTCAGGGCCGCCGTCACCGCGAGGACCAGCAACAGGCCGGTACGCACCAGCGTGCCGGCACCGACGAGGTCACGGCCGCCGAAGCAACCGCAGTCCACGGCCATCCCGCGCCGCAGCACGGAGGCCATGGCCGCCAGGAACGCGGCGAACAGGACCCCCGCCACCACCGCGCCCCACCGCCGGCCATCCGGCACGAGCAGCAGCCCGGCAGCGAGCAGCTCGGCCACGAGCACGGCCACCGCGGCCGGGCCCGCTAGCACGCCCGGCAGCACTTGGTAGCCGGCCACCGACCGGGCGAAGCCGCGCACGTCGCGCAGCTTGCCGAGCGCCGCCACCAGCAGCACCGCGGCCACGGCGAGGTACGCCGATTGGGCGACGATCACGGCACCGTCTGGTGGTAGGCCGAGGCCTGCAGCTCGTACAGGCCGGCGTACATGCCGTCGCGCTCCATCAGCTCGGCGTGCGTGCCCTGCTCGGCGACCGTGCCGCCGTCGAGCACGTAGATGCGGTCGGCGTAGCGGACGCTGGCCAGCCGGTGCGTGATGAGCACGATGGTGCGGCCGTCGGCGTGGCCGCGGATCCGTTCGAACAGGGCGTGCTCGGCGCGCGCGTCCAGGGCCGAGGTCGGCTCGTCGAAGATGACTAGCGCGGCGTCACGGTAGAACCCGCGGGCCACGGCGATGCGCTGCCACTGGCCGCCCGACAGGTCGTGGCCGCCGCGGAAGCGGCGGTCGAGCAGCGCGTCGTAGCCGTCGGGCAGCTGAGCCACCACCTCGTCGGCGCCCGCCGCGGCGGCCGCGGCGGCAAGCCGGTCCTCCTCCAGGGGTCGCCCCATGACGATGTTCTCGCGGACGGTGAGCGGCCAGCGGGTGTGGTCCTGGGCGATCACGGAGATCCGCCGCCGCAGCGCGTCACCGTCGAACGCGCCGAGCTCGACGCCGTCCCAGTGGATCGTGCCCTCCTGCGGCCGGTACAGTCCGGCCAGCAGCTTGGCCAGGGTCGTCTTACCCGAGCCGTTCTCGCCGACCAGGGCGATGACCTCGCCCCGGCCGACGGTCACGCTGACGCCCGACAGCGCGGGCCGGTCGGCGCCGGGGTAGGTGAACGTGACGTTCTCGGCCGTCAGCAGGCGGAACGGCGCCGGCTCGGCGGGGGATGAGGGCGCCTCGGGTGGCGGGGGGACGCGCTCCCGGGCCAGCTCGCAGAAGGCCAGGTAGTCACCGAAGTAGAGGCCGGCCTCGTAGAGCCGGTTCATGGTCTGGATCAGGGCGGTGAGCGACACCTGCCCGGTCCTGATCGCCAGCACGGCGGCGCCGGCCACCGACAGCGGGATGACGCCGACGGCCAGCAGCACGCCGAGCACCATGTACACGCCGGCCGTCGCCACGCCGGTCAGCAGGTCGCCGCCCGCCTTGGTCGCGGCCCGCCGCCGCGCCACGTTGAGCTGGACGTCCTGCTCCAGGTCGGCCACCTTGGCGTACTGGCCGAGCAGGAAGTCCCGCAGCGTGAAGGCCCGCACCTCGGCGGCGGGTTGCCGCTCGGCCATCAGGTCCGACAGCATGAACTTGCGCCGCCGCGCGGCGGACAGCCGGTAGAACGCCTGGTAGCCCAGCCTCGCCATGCGCACCGCGGCCCATCCCGCAGGCACGGCGGTGACCAGCAGCAACGGCATGAGGATCGGGTGCAGGAGGCCGAGCGCCACGGCTGAGGCCAGCACGCCGACCGCGCCGGTGACCACGGCGATCGTCGTCTCCACCACGGTGGCGGTGTCGGGCACGCCGCTGTCACGGGCCCGCCGCATCGCGTTGTGGAAGTCGTGGTCGTCGAACGCGGCCAGCTCCACCCTGGTGGTCAGCTCGAACAGGCGCGTCTCGGCCAGCCGTTCGACCTGCGGTTTGAGTCGGGCCTGCGCCCACCCCGCGCCGGCCAGCAGCGCGCCGCGCAACCCCGTGGCGGCGGCCACGAGCAACAGCGAGGGCAGCGCGGCCCATACCCGGTCGGGCGTGGGACCGGCGGCGAACAGCGCGGCCAGCACACTGGAGGTGGCCACCAGGCCGAAGACGGTGAAGACACCGGCCACGAGGTTGCCCGACACTGCCACGGCCGTGTCGCGGGGACTGGCCTGCCACGCCATCCGCAGTGCGGCGGCCACCAAGGACGGCAGCCTGCGGGCGATCGTGCCGAGGGTGGCGGTCAGCAGGTGCTCGTCGTGGCTCTCCCAGTACGCGACCACGAGCCCCGACCTCTCGTCCGGGACGCTCGCTCCGGCTCTACGCCGCCAGAGCCTCATGCGAGGGTGCCCTTCCGCAGCCGGCACGCCGGAGATCCCCCCATCACGCAGGCCAATCTAGAAGATCAAACTATCCGTGTAAAGGTGCATGTAAACATATTTTGGCCCTTACGGCCACCTCTGGACAGGCTTCCGAATATATGCACATAATGCCTCCGTTTGCTCGCGACATGGAACGTGTAAACGATTCCTGCTCGTGGGCAGAGTGCGGGAAAGGTGCCTACCGGCGCCATCCCGAGGCTCGGATCCCCACGTCGGCCGCCCATAGGTGGCCAAGGAAGGAGCCCTTATGTCGGTCCTCGCCCTGGAGCCCCGTGACGCCGGAGTCCTGGAGTACGAAGACCTCGCCGTCGACTTCGAAGGCGAGCTGAGCAAGCTGCTCCACGGCCCTCAGGCCTGCGTCAACACCTGCAAGCGTACGGTGTGCAGCAGTTTCCCCTGCTGCCCCTCCATTGTGTGAAGCGTGTGTGAAGCGCCTGATCCCACGCGGTGACGTGTGGTGACACAAAGCGCTGGGAAAAGGCCATCGGCGCTGCTCTGGTGGCCTTTTCTCGTATCGGCCGATGCGCTCCGTTATTGAGGGATGACCGTGGACAGTAGTGTGCTCGACCGTCTTACCCAATTTGCCGAGTCGAATCGTAGGGAAATATACGAGGACGACACGTGGATCAGCGTTCACGACCCTCATTGCGATATTCCATCACAAGGCTGGAAAATCCATGTTTCCGCACGTCCCGGCACCCTCGCGGACACCCTTGACCGCGTGTTGCCGATCCTGGCGGGCGTCGGTTGCGCCTTCAAGGTCGCCCGCTCCGCCCACAGACTCATGGAGCTGAACTCCGGCGACGTCGACCCGGGAGTCGTGGGCAAGGCCATGACCGTCTACCCGGAGCAGGACCGCGTGGTCGAGCTGGGCCACGCCCTCGCCGACGCCCTGTCCGGGCTGTCGGCCCCGCGCATCGTCAGCGACCGGCGGATACGCCCCGACGCTCCGGTGTACTACAGGTACGCCCCGTTCGCCGCGCAGTACCGGGTGGACGAGAACGGTGACTTCGAGCTGATCGTGATCGGGCCGGACGGCGAGCAACTGCCGGGCGCGGCCGGCCCCGAGTTCGCCTGCCCGCCCTGGGCGACCGACCCGTTCCGCCCAGAGGCCGGCCCGTCGGACGTGCCGCAGCCTGGTGAGCGGCCGTCACCGAGAACGCGGCCGCCCGCGGAGACGGCGGGGCAGGCCGCCGACGGCGGCGCCGGCCGGGTCATCGGCGGCCGGTACCGCGTGACGTCCGGCGTCGTGCGCGGCCCGCGCGGCAACGTCTATCGCGCCACCGACGCCGCCGGCCGGCGGGTCGTGGTCAAGGAGGCCCGCGCGTACGTCGGGGAGAACGTCAAGGGCTGGGACCTGCGGATGTATCTCCGCAACGAGCTGCGCGTCCTCCAGGCGCTCAAGGGCGTGGCGGGCGTACCGGAGCCGATCGATCACTTCCGGCACGGCGAGGACGAGTTCCTCGTCATGACCGACGCGGGCAGCCGCGACCTCAACCGGTTCGTCGCGGAGGACGGCCTGTTCACCAGGGAGGACGCGCACGGCGAGCGCGACCTCGGAGCGCTGGCCGTCCGGCTGCTGGAGGTGATCGACGCGGTGCACTCGCGCGGCGTCGTCATCCGCGACCTGTCGCCCAAGAACGTCGTGCTCGGCGAGGACGGCCGCTGCACCCTCATCGACTTCGGCAACAGCAGGTACGACGGACTGCAGCTGCCCGGCTGGAGCCGCGGCTACAGCGTCCCCGACCAGCACACCGACCGCGACTCCGTGCCCGCCGACGACTACTTCTCGCTGGGCGCCACCCTGTTCTTCGCGGCCACCGGGATGAACCCGATCATGATCGGCCCGGACCCCGTCCGTAACGTCGAGCGCACGCTCATGTGCCTGGCACGGATGTTCCCGGACGTCACGACGGGCGTCCTCGGCCTGCTGCCCGGCCTGCTGAGCCTCGACCCCGCCGACCGCGCCGCGGCCGCCGCCGAGATCAGGTCCTCCTGCGGGCCGCGCCCCGCGACCGGCTCCGGCGACGGGCAGGTCCCCGCCGAGCGGCCGCCGGTGAGACGGCGGAGCCTGCCCGCCACGCCCAAGCTCACCGGGGAACTGCTGTCCAAGGCGCTCGACCACACCGTGCGCGAGTGCGCGGCCTTCGCCGAGCAGCTGATGGCCGCGCCCGAGGACGCCCGCCGGGAGAGCCCGCCGGTGACCAACGTCTACGGCGGCTGCGCAGGCGTCGGCATGGAGCTGCTGCACCACCCGGAAGCCAAGGCCGTGGCCGCGGACCTGGCCCGGTGGACGGCCCGCGTGATGCCACCCGCCAAGCTCCCGCCCGCGCTGTACTTCGGCCGCACCGGCACCACGCTGTTCCTGACCGCGGCCCGCCTGACCGCCGTGCCGGAGCTGGCGGCGCCGGACCCGGTCACCCTGGATGGCCCGCAGCGGGCCGACCAGGCGCACGGCGTGGCCGGCATCGGCTCGGGCCACCTGGCGCTGGCCGCCGTCGAACCCGGCGACGCCCGGCACCTGCGGCTCGCCGCGGAGTGCGCCCGGCTGCTGATCACCGGTGACGTCACGCGGTCGGAGGACGCCGTGGCGCCCGCCCAGCCCGGCTCCGGCGTGTCCGTCGACACGGCGTACGCCCACGGCGACGCCGGCTGCGCGGACTTCCTGCTCTCTTACCACGAGGTCACCGGCGACCCGGCGGCCGGCGAGGCGGCCAGGGAACGGTTCGCGGCGCTGGCCGTACGGGCCGAGGCGCTGATCGGCGAGCTGCACGGCCCGGATGCCCGGGCGATGGGGGCGTCCTGGTGCCAGGGCATGTCGGGCATCGCCGGCGCGCTGGCGCACGCGGCCCGCGCGTACGGCGAGGACCGCTACCTGGACCTGGCCGAGCGGGGAGCGCGGGCGTGCCTGGTCGTCGCCCCGCAGGCGTGGGTGGTCTCGCAATGCTGCGGACTGGCGGGCATCGGCGAGGCGCTGATCGACCTGGCGATGGTCACGGGCGACGACGGCCACTGGCGCGGCGCCGAGGAGGTCGCCGAGCTGATGCTCGTACGCGCCGGCGGCGAGCCGGCGCAGCCGGTCTTCCCCGGCAATGACCTCGACAAGGCGGCCTACACCTGGAGCACCGGTACCTCGGGCGTCCTGTCGTTCCTGCGCCGCCTCGACCGCCGCTCGGGGACGCGCTTGTGGACGGCCGGCTGGCGGCTGCCTGAATAGCACGGATCAACGACGGGGGCTCGTTCATCTCACCGGAGCCGGACCGGGTCGTGTTGCTCCCAGCAGCCCCTCGGGCCTAATGGAAGAAGGGCCTGCGCGGCTGCTGGCCGGTCACGCTGCCGATGCAGCGGTAGTAGCGCACCCCGTCCTCGAACTGGGCCTGCGACGGCGGCATGACGTCGGCCCGCCATCTGACGGCCGCGATGTTCCTGGCCGTGCCGACCCTGCTGGCCAGGAGCACCGCGCGACTGCACACCCGCTTCACGGTCGGGTGCTTGGCGAGGTCCTGCTGCACGTAGGTCTCGGCGTCCTTGGGGATCGGGGCGACCGCGAACGTCTCCCACGAATGCGTCTCCTCGCAACCGAGCCGCCTGGCCTTCGTGTCGCCCACGATGATGACCAGGCCGCCCCAGCACTCCGACTCCCGTACGCAGGCCGCCCCGGCGTCGCGCACCTTGGCGGCCGGGCAGTTGTCGGTGTACGTGTCCAGCCCGGCGAACACCTTGGCCTTCTCTTGCACGGGTTTCTCCGCAGTCGTCGTGCGGCCGGGCTGGGCCTGCCGGACCTCCGGCTCCTGCTGGATGATCTGGGTGTAGACGATCACGCCTGCGCCGACCGCGATCACCAGGGACAGCGCGGCGATGATCGCGACCAGTGCCTTGTTGAGACCATGTGCGGTGGAAGGTCTGGTGTCGGCCGCGAGACCGGGAACCTGCGGCACGCCCGGGGTCTGGCGTGGGCTTGGGGCCTGAGGCGGCATCGGCTGGTCGATGGGTGGGGAGGCGGCGTGGCGGCCGGGGTTGGAGCCGGGTGGGCCGCCGTAGGGGCCGGGGGGAGAACCGGGTGGCCCGCCGTAAGGGCCGGGCCCGCCGTGGTGCGCCGGCGGCGGGGTGGAGGGGCGGTCAGGGGAAGGGGCGAGGGGGACGGCGGCGAGGGCGTCGCGGAAGGCGGCGGCGCTCGGGATGCGCACGCGCGGATCGCTCGCCAGCGCCTGCCGCAGCACGGCGGTCAACTCCGGCGGCACCCCCGGGATCTCCGGGACGGGCAGGCGGTGCAGGGCCAGGATCATCGCCAGGTTCGGCACGCCGCTCTCAGGGAAGCGCGGCGGGCGCCCGGACAGCAGGGCGTAGACGGTGGCCGCCAGCGCGTACACGTCACCGGCCGGTGTCGGCTCGGCCAGCTCGAACGCCTCGGGCGGGGCGTACGAAGGGGTCAAGGACTCGCGCGTCACCGAGGCGTCGGGGCCGGAGGCCGGCATGGTGGCCAGGCCGAAATCCGACAGCGCGACCTGGCCGTACCGGTTGAGCAGGATGTTGCCCGGCTTCACGTCGCGGTGCAGCACCCCCTGCGCGTGCGCGGCGGCCAGCGCGTCGGCGATCCGCACGCCCACGTCGCGCGCCTCCGCCGGCGAGAGCAGCCGGCCGGCCAGCGATCCGCCGGGGCACAGTTCGAGCACCATGTACGGCCGCCCGTCGGGCAGCAGCCCAGCGTCGTAGACGGGCACCACGTGCGGGTGGCCGGACAGGGCGCCGGCCGCCGTGACCTCGCGCATGAAGCGGCGCCGGTCGCGGTCCGACAACAGCACCCGGTTGTCGACCTTGAGCGCGACCTCACGGCCGACGGCCGACTGCACGGCGAGGTACACCACTCCGCAGCCGCCCTGGCCGAGCACGCCCTTGACCTCATAGCCGGGCACCGATAATTCGGACACGCGCGGAAGCGTACACGGTGCTGATCGCTCGGCTGCCCCGGATGGACCGTCGCCGACCTCGTCAACCACGTCGGCAAGGTCTACCAGCACAAGACCGAGGTGATGCGGCGCGGCGCGTGGCCCGGCTGGCCGCCGGAGCACGATGCCGCAGACCCGCTCCGCTACCTGGATCGCACCCTGTCCGAGCTGCGCGCGGAGTTCGCCTCCCGCAAGCCCGAGGAGCAAGCCCTCACCTGGTACGACCCTGACCAGACGGTCGGCTTCTGGATCCGCAGGATGGCGCAGGAGACGGTGGTGCACCGGGTGGACGCCGAGCTCGCGGCGGGCGAGGTCATCGCGCCCATCCCCGGCGACCTGGCCGTGGACGGCATCGACGAGGTCCTGGTGGTCTTCCTCGCCTACGCCTCCCGCAAGTGGCCGGGGAAGTTCGGCGACCGCCTCGCGAGCGCCGACGGCCGCACGGTGTCGATCGTCGCGGGCGAGGGCCGCTGGCTGGTACGGCCGGTCCCGTCGGGGGTCGAGGTCACCCGGGACGCGTCCCCGGGCGATGCGTCGATCTCGGGCCCGCCCCAGGACGTGCTGCTGTGGCTGTGGGGGCGCGCGGGCGGCGAGGCGCTGACCTTCTCCGGTGCCGCCGAGCCGGTGGAGCACCTGCGCGGCCTGCTGAAGGACGCGACGCAGTAGGTCCGCAAGGCGGAGGCGCGCGGCGGTGGGCCGGAGTGCCCGTCGGCAACCTGCTGGCGGGGGTGGGTAAGGTCGGGCGACGTGACGACGGAGTTGGAGCAGCTTGCCGTACGCCTGCGCGAGTTCGCCAGGGCCAGGGACTGGGAGCAGTTCCACACGCCCAAGAATCTGGTGATGGCGCTGGCGGGCGAGGTGGGGGAGCTGGTGGCGGAGTTCCAGTGGCTCACCGCCGACGAGTCCGGGAGCCCCGATCCGGAAGCGCTCGCCAGGATGCGTACGGAGCTCGGCGACGTGACGCTCTACCTGGTACGGCTGGCCGACGTCCTGGGCGTGGACCTGGTGGAGGCGGCGCGGGCCAAACTCGACGACAACGAGCGCCGCTACGACGCCACCCGCTACCGCGGCTCGGCCAGGAAGGCGCCGCCTTCTTCGTGAGGTGGCCCGGGCGGCGCGCGCTGGGCTCATGCCGCGGCGTCGTGCCGCCGTAGCACGGCGATCGTGACGACGGCCAGGCCGACGAAGACGATCGTGCTGATCGCGGCCACCGTGTTCAGTCCCGTCGTGAAGGCGGCGCGGGCCAGATCGAGCAGGTCCGGCAGGTCCTTGGCGGCGGTCACCGCGGCGGTGATGCTCTCGCGGGCCGCCTCCACCGGGAGGTGGTCGGGGAGCTGCCCGCGGTAGACGGCGGTGCCCAGGCTGCCCATGGCGGCCACGCCCACCGCGACGCCGAACTCGCCGCTCGTCTCCGACAGCGACGCCGCCGACCCGGCCTTCTCCGGAGGCGCGGCCGTCATCATCACGCCGTTGCCCACGCCCATCGGCAGCGCGATGCCGGCGGAGGCCAGGACGAGGCCGGTCACCACCAGTCCGGTGCCACCGGCGCTCGGCACCTGCGTGTGCAGGAACAGCCCCACCGCGCCCAGCGCCAGCCCGGCGGCCATCACGTACGCGGTGCCGAAGCGGCGCGCGAACGCCGGGGCCAGCGTCAGGGCCACGATCATGGCGATGTTCTGCGGCACCAGCCACAGCCCGGCCTCCAGCGGCGACATCGCCTGCACGGTTTGCAGGTACTGGGTGGTCATCAGCGTCGTGCCCGCCATGACGATGCCCCCGAGCAGCATGATCCCGAGCGTGGCCGCGAAGGCGCGGTTGGCGAACAAGCGCAGGTCGAGCAGCGGGTCGGCGAGGCGACGCTGCCGCCGGACGAACGCCACGCCGAACGCCGCCCCCGCCGAGATCGCAGCGACCGCCACCGGGTGCCAGCCGCTCCTGGCGACCTCCTTGAGCCCGTACACGACCGGCAGGATCGTCGCCAGCGACAGCGCGACGCTGGTCAGGTCGAGGCGCCCGGCGTTCGGGTCGCGGTATTCCGGCAGCAGCGCCGGCCCGCTCACCAGCACCAGCACCATGAACGGCACCCCCATCAGGAACGCCGACCCCCACCAGAAGTGCCCCAGCAGCAGCCCGCCCACCAGCGGCCCGGCCGCCATGCCCAGCATGAAGCAGCCGAACCACAGCCCGATCGCGGTGCCCATCTGCTTGCCGTCCCGGAACATGTTCCGGATCAACGCCATCGAGGACGGCATCAGCGTCGCCCCGGCGATGCCGAGCAGCGCCCGAGTGGCGATCAGCATCTCGGCGTTCACCGAGTACGCGGCCAGCACCGACGCCACGCCGAACGCCGCCGCGCCGATCAGCAGCAGCCTGCGCCGTCCGATCCGGTCACCCAGCGTGCCCATCGTGACCAGGAAACCGGCCAGCATGAAGCTGTAAACATCCATGATCCACAGTTGTTGCGGGGCGGTGGCGCCGAGGTCGGTGCTGAGATGCGGGAGCGCCAGGTAGAGGACGCTGACGTCGATGGAGAGCAGCAGGGCCACGGAGGCCAGGACCGCCAGCCCGGCCCATTCGCGCCGTCCGGCGAGGACATCGGTGTTCATGTGATTCTCCTTCCAGTTGCCTCCACGGTGCTGGAAGAGCCTTCCGATGTTCTTTCCGCGGACTTAAGGCCGCGCATAAGGTGACGAGCATGCGTTTTGGGGTGCTGGGGCCGCTGGCCGTGTGGACCGACGCCGGGGAGCCCGTCACGATTCCCGGCCTCAAGGTACGGGCGCTGCTGGTGGACCTGCTCGTTCACGAGGGCCATCCGGTGTCCGTCGACCGGCTGGTCGACGATTTGTGGGGCGAAGAGCCGCCGGGCAACTCCGCCGGCGCGCTCCAAGTACGCGTCTCCCAACTCCGCAAGGCGCTCGAGGACGCCGAACCGGGCGGCAAGAACCTCGTGGTCTCCCGCGCCCCCGGCTACCTGCTGCGCCCTGATTCCGGCGCCGTGGACGCGGAGCGCTTCGCCGGCCTGCTGGCCCGCGCCGAGGCCGCCGACAGCCCGCGGGCCAGGGCAGGGCTGCTGGCCGACGCGCTGGCGCTGTGGCGCGGCCCCGCGTACGCGGACTTCGCCGACGAGGAGTACACCAGATCGGCCATCGTCCGCCTGGAGGAGCAGCGGCTGTCGGCGCTGGAGCAGCACGCCGAAGTACGGCTCGAGCTGGGCGAGCACGGGCTGCTGGTGGGCGAGCTCGGCGACCTGGTGGCCAGATATCCGCTCAGGGAACGGCTGAGGGCCGTGCACATGCGCGCTCTCTACCGGGCCGGACGCCAGAGCGAAGCCCTGGCCGGCTACGCCGAGCTGCGCGAGCGGCTGGCCGACGAGCTCGGCCTCGACCCCGGACCCGAGCTGGTCGCCCTCCACCAGGCGATACTCGGGCAGGACCCGGCGCTGAGCGTGCCCGCCGAGCGCCCGCTGACGAACCTGCCCGCCCCCGTCAGCAAGCTGATCGGCCGGGACGAGGCGTTGGCCGAGGTGTGCGCCCTGGTCGGCGAGGAGCGGCTGGTGACGCTCACCGGCAGCGGCGGGGTCGGCAAGACCCGCCTGGCGCTGGAGGCGGCGAACCGGCTGCTGGACGACTTCGCCGACGGCGCCTGGCTGGTCGAGCTGGACCAGGCCGCGCGCGGCGAGCTGGACCAGGCCTCCCGCTCACCGATCGAGGCCGTCATGGCGGTCCTGGACATCAGGGAGGACGCGGCCTCCGCCGACCCCGCGAAGCAACTGGCCGGCGCGCTCAGGCAACGCCGCACGCTGCTCGTCCTCGACAACTGCGAGCACGTGGTCGAGCAGGTCGCCGAGCTGGCCGAGCTGCTCCTGCGGGCCTGTCCGGACCTGCGGATCCTGGCCACCAGCAGGGAGCCGCTGGCCGTGCAGGGCGAGGTGCTGTGGAGCGTGCCACCGCTCGGCGTGCCCGCCGGCACCGACCTGACCGTCATGGCCCGCTCCGACGCCGTCCGGCTGTTCGTGACCCGCGCCGCCGCCTCCGCCCGCGGCTTCGCGCTCGACGCGGGCAACGCGCAGGCCGTCGCGCAGCTCTGCAGGCGGCTGGACGGCATCCCGCTGGCATTGGAGCTGGCCGCGACCCGGGTGCGGGCGCTCGGCGTGCACGGCGTGGTGGCCCGGCTGGACGACAGGTTCCGGCTGCTGGCCTCCGGGCAGCGCGGCGCCCCCGCCCGCCAGCAGACGCTGACCGCGGTGATCGGCTGGAGCTGGGACCTGCTGTCCGAGGAGGAACGTCTGGTCCTGCGCCGCCTGGCGGTGCACGCCGACGGCTGCACGCTGGAGGCCGCCGAATCCGTCTGCGCGGACCCTGGGCTGGACGTGCTCGACCTGCTGGCCCGGCTGGTCGACCGTTCGCTCGTGGTCGTCGCGGACTCCCCGGCCGGAGTCAGGTACCGGCTGCTGGAGTCGGTGTCGGCGTACTGCGCCGCCCGGCTGTCCGACGCGGGCGAGCTCGACCGCGTACGGCTCGCGCACCTGCGCCACTACCTGGCGCTGGCCGAGCAGGCCGAGCCTGGACTGTACGGGCCGGAGCAGCGGGACTGGCTGCTGCGCCTGGACGCGGAGGGCGCCAACCTGCGGGCCGCGCTCGACACGGCCATCGCCCGGCGAGACGGGGAGCGCGCGGCGCGGTTGGTGAACGCGCTGGCCTGGTACTGGTTCCTGCGCGGCAGGCTGGCCGAGGGCAGGCGGTTGCTGTCGGCGGCCCTGTCCGTCGCGGACCCGGCCTCGCCGCCCGGGGCCAGAGCGGCGGCCTGGCAGGCCGGGTTCGCGCTCATGGTGGGCGAGCAGGTCGAATGGGAGGCCACGCTGGCGGCCGTCGAAGATCCGCGCGAGCGGGCCAGGGCCGAGCTGTTCGTCGCGCTGCACGTTCGCGACATGCCGACCGGGCAGGAGCTGACGGGCCGGGCGCTGGCCACGTTCCGGGCGGTCGGCGACCGGTGGGGCGAGGCCGCCGCGCTCAGCCGCCAGGCGAGGGACGCGTTCACCATGCGGGACACCGAGGCGCTGGAGCGCGACGGCGGCGAGAGCATGCGGCTGTTCAGCGAACTGGGCGACCGCTGGGGGATGCTCCAGGCCACCGAGTGGCTGGCCGGGATGGCGGGGTTGTCGGGCGACGAAGAGCAGGCCAACAGGCTGTTCGCGGAAGGGCTGCGGATGGCCGAGGACCTCGGGCTCTGGCCCGAGGTCGCCGGGCGCATCGCCTGGCTGGGTTGGCTGGCGATGCAGAACGGCGCGTACGACCGCGCCATCGAGCTGTCCGAGCGCGCCATGAAACTGGCCGCCGGCCAGGCCTACAAGGAGGGCGAGATCATGGCGGAGATGGGCCTGGCGTTCTCCGCGCGCCGGTCGGGCCGGCTCGACCTGGCCGAGAAGCATCTGCTCCGCCTGCTGGAAGGCGTGCCGCGCGACCCGGACAACGAGCCTCCGCTGCACCTGCCGTCCACGCTGATCGAGCTGGGTTATCTGATGGAGCTGCGCGGCGACCTGGCCGCGGCCATGAAGCTGCACGCCGAGGCGCTGGCCGCCGCACGGAAGATCGGCGATCCGTGGACGATGGCGGCCGCGGTGCAGGGCGCGGCCGCGGCCGCGGGGCCGACCGAGCAGGCCGCCAGGCTGCTGGGCCTGGTGGCGGGGGCCAGGGAGCGCAACCAGACCCCGGCGGACGCGTCCGATCTGGTTGAGATCGAGCGGGTCACGGCGCGGGTACGCGAGGCGCTCGGGGCGGAGGCGTTCGCGGCCGCGTACGAGGAGGGCGCCGCCGGCAAGCTCGAAGACGTCCAGGACCTGCTGTGACGGTCATTCGACGTGCTCGGCCAGGCGGTCGAAGAACTCGAGCCAACCCGCTTTGGCCTGCTCGGCGTGCTCCGGGTCGGTGTTGACGCCATACTGGTGGAAGCGCATCTCGGTTTTGCCGCCCACCTCCGCGAAGTCGATCGTCACCACGGACGCGGGCCCGTCGCCGGGATCGTCGGGGTCGCCCGTGGTGAACACCAGCCGCTCCGGCTCCGCCACCTCGCGGTAGGTGCCGTCGAGCGTCACCTCGAACCCGTCGTCCCCCACGAGCGACGCCCGCCAGATCCCGCCGGGCCGGGCGTCCAGGGTGATCCGGCCGACCGGCGTGGCCATCGTCCGGGGCCCGAACCACCGGGAGAAGCGCTCGGGATCGGTCCAGGCGGCCCACACCAGCTCGCGGCGGGCGTCGAAGATGCGGGTGAGGTCGTACGCGGCGGTCTGGGTCATCGCTGCCGTCCTTCGTGCTGAGGTTTCGATGCACCCAAGGTGCCGCGCCGCGCTTACGGTCTCCTTCCCGCGGCCTTTAGGTGGCAGGCTGGGGGTCATGAGGATCATTCGCGCCGCCAAGGTGCTCACCGGACGCCCCGGTGAGGTGATCGCGGACGGCGAGGTCGCCATCGACGGCGCCACCATCGCCTCCGTCGGTCCGCGCGGCAGCGCCGGCGATGCGGACGAGGTTCTCGAACTGCCCGGCCACACCGTGCTGCCCGGGCTCATCGACGCGCACGTGCACCTCGGGTTCGACGCCAAGGTCAACCCGGTGACGCGGCGGAGCGGCGAGAGCGACCACCACCTGCTGCTGCGGATGGCGGAGAACGCCCGCAAGCTCGTGTCCGCCGGTGTCACCACCGCCCGCGACCTCGGCGGGCGCGACTTCCTCGACGTGGCCTTACGCGACGCGATCGAGGAGGGCCTGGCCGTCGGCCCGCACCTCCTGGTCGCGACCAGGCCCATCACGATCACCGGCGGCCACTGCTGGTACATGGGCGGCGAGGCCGACGACGAGCCCGCCATCCGCCGCGTGGCCAGGGAGAACCTGCGGGCGGGCGCCGACTGCCTGAAGATCATGGCCTCGGGCGGCCAGATGACGCCCAGCGCGCCGCCGAGCTGGATACGCCAATACAGCACCGAGGAGATCAGGGCCGTCGTGGAGGAGGCGGCCACGCGCGGCAAGGGCGTCGCGGCGCACGCCCACGCGCACGCGGCCATCCGCAGCGCCGTCGAGGCCGGGGTCGCCACCATCGAGCACTGCTCGTTCTTCACCTCTTCCGGCCACCGCTACGACGCCGAGCTGGCCGACCTGGTCGCGGCCAGCGGCACGTACGTCTGTCCTACCGTGCACGGGGTGTACTGGAGGCTGAAGGAGCAGGTCGGAAGCGAGATGATCGACGCCTGGCTGAGCGGGGTCGCGGCCATGCGCGAGGCCGGAATACGGCTCATCGCGGGCACCGACTGCGGGTTCGGCTCGGCTGGTGTGGACAACCGCGCCGACGAGTACGTCGCGGGCCTGGAGGTGTTCGCCCAGACCGGATACTCCAACGCGGAGATCATCGAGCTGGCCACGGTGCTGGCCGCGGACGCCTGCGGGGTGAGTGCGGTGACCGGCAGCCTGGCGGCCGGCAAGCGCGCCGACCTGATCGCGGTCCGCGGTGACCCCCTCGACCGCCTCGCCGACCTGCGCAACCTCGCCCTCGTCCTCGTTTCCGGGCGTTCCGTCACCCAGACGGGCGTGGACACCGTGACCTCGTCCGTCGGCTGAGCTTCTGAAGGAGACCCATGCTGCCCTGGTCCGCCGATCTGGCCGGCCGTCTCGACCACAACGTGATCGACAGCGCCCTGCTGCGCGGCAACCCCCTGGGGGATCCGCACGAGCGGCCGCTGCTGGTGTACGTCCCGCCGGGGTACGACGACGCGCCCGACCGCCGCTACCCCTCCGTCTACGTCCTGCTCGGCTACACCGGCCACGTCGCCATGTGGCTGAACCGGGCGCCGTTCCGCCGGCCGTACCCCGAGCTGGCCGACGGCGTGTTCGCGCGCGGCGAGGCGCCGCCCGCGATCGTCGTCTACGTGGACGCGTGGACCTCGCTCGGCGGCAGCCAATACCTCGACTCGCCCGCCACCGGCCGCTACCACTCCTATCTCCGTGACGAGGTCGTGCCGTGGGTGGACGCGCGCTACCGTACGATCGCCGATCGCGACCACCGGGCGATCACCGGCAAGTCGAGCGGCGGCTACGGCGCCATGGTGACCGCGATGCTGGCGCCCGACGTGTTCGGCGCGCTGGCCACGCATGCCGGTGACGCGTTGTTCGAGGTCAGCGCGCAGGTGTCGTTCCCCGGCCTGGCGCGCAGACTGCGCGACAGCTACGACGGCTCGTACGACACGTTCCTCGCCGACTTCCGCGGCCGGCTCGCCGGCACCAAGGAAGGCGACCTGGACCTGCTGGAGATGTACGCCTACGCGGCCGCGTACTCCGCCGATGGGGATGGCACCGTGCACCTGCCGTTCGACGACACCGGCGCGATCGTGCCGGAGGTGTGGCGGCGCTGGCTGGCCCATGACCCGGTCGTGATGGCCCGCGAGCCGCACTACGCCGAGGCGCTGCGCTCGATGCGGGCCATCTGGGTGGATGCCGGCAACAGGGACGAATACTTCCTGGACTTCGGCGCGGTCGCGTTCCGGCGGGCGCTGGAAGCCGCGGGCGTACCGGACGATCGGGTCTATTTCGAGCTGTTCGACGCCGGGCACGGCGGCATCGAATACCGCTACCCGCTCGCCCTCGCCTGGCTCGCCCGCCGCCTGTCAGAGGGCTGACAGCTTGACCGGATCTCCACATCCAGCGGGCGGCGTCTGCACAACTGATGTCTACGCTCTCATTGTGTGAACTGGCGGATTCCCTCCTGGGCTTTCCTGCTGTGGGTCGCCGCGCTGGCCGTGTCGGTGATCGCGATGGCCCTGCACATGGGCCGGCTCTTCACCGAGCCGTGGCTGCCGGCGCCGATCGTGCTGATCGCCGCCGTGTGGCTGTTCGCGCTCCTCAGCGTGCCCGCGCTCGTCGTCCTGGCCCGCCGCGGCCGGCCCCTCCTCACCAACGCCACCTACGCGATCATGATCCTGGGCGTGGTGGCGCCTGCGCCGCTCGGCTTCATGAGCGAGGTGTCGGCCACCTGCCGCGTGGTGACCTGGGAGTCGCCCGACCGGGTCGGCCTCCCCGGCGACGCCGTCGGGTACGCGCACTTCACCGGCACACCCAGCGGGTTCGGCAGGCGCATCTGCCCCAGGTTCGAGCTCGCCGGGGGCTGGTGGTGGCTCGATGCCTGCGGCCAGGACGGCTAGGCTGCCCGGGTGGAAACAGCGGAATTGAAGGAACGGGTACGCGAGCTGCGCGGCCAGGGCCGGTCCCCGAAGGAGATCGCTCGCGCGCTCAAGGTGTCGCCCTCCGTCGTGGCGCCGCTGGTGCGGCAGATCGCCGCGGAGACCTCCGACACGGCCGAGCCCGAGGTGGTCGGGTCCTGGATCAACGTCGGCTGGAGCGCGGGCCTCGGCCTCGACCCGGCCCGCGGATGGACGGACGATGCTCCGGAGTCGGGCGCCGACGGCATGGTGTGCGTGCTCGTCGCCCGGCGGCACACCTGGGACAGGATGACGGTCTGCGGCTTCCTGGTCGACGTCTACTGCCTGGGCGTGAAGGCCGCCATCGGCCCCGACGTGCTCGACGACCGTGAGCTGCGGCGTTTTCGCGAATACTTCTTCGGCGAATACGCCGGATGGCAGGAAGCGCCGTTCGAGCTGGTCCAGCACCTGGTGTTCGGGGCGGTCGACTACGCCCGCGGGCTCGGCTTCGAGCCGGACGAGGACTTCACCACCCCCGCCGAGGTGCTGGGCAAGTGGGAGGGCGGCTCGTCGATCACCTTCGGGCGCAATGGGAAGCCCTTCTACATGGAGGCGCCCGCCGACGACCCCGCCAAGGTGTTGCGGACGCTGCGGCGCACACTCTCCGACGACGAGTTCGACTACGTCACCGGAGGCCGGTGACGCGCATCGTGATGTTCAGGCGGCCCGAGGCAAGCCCCGTCGCGGGATCGCCCGTCCCCGGATAGACCTTCGGTACGCCGTGGTAGGCGTACCGAGACGGGCCGCCGAACACGAACAGGTCACCGGAGGCCAGCTCGACATCCGTGTACGGCTTCCCGCGCGTCGCGGTGTTGCCGAAGCGGAACACGCAGGTGTCGCCGATGCTCAGCGACACCACCGGCGCGTCGGACCTCTCGTCCTTGTCCTGGTGCATGCCCATCTTCGCCTGGCCGTCATAGAAGTTGATCAGCGCGGTGTCGGGCTCGTAGTCGTCGCTGGGCCTGTCGTACGCCTCGGCCACGGCGCGGCGGCCCAGGTCGCCGAGCCAATCGGGAAAGTCGGCCACCTTGCGCCCGTTCACGTCATGGGCCAGACGGGTGTATTTGTACGGCTGCCAATGCCACCCGACGCAGACCGTCTGCACGGACATGACGCCGCCCCCGGGCAGCACGGTGTGCCGGATCGGCACGGGTCCCGTGGCCCATGAGCGGCAGGCCTGGACGAGGTGCCGCTGCTCGTCCAGCGTGAGCCAGCCCGGCACGTGCACCGCCCCTGGCGCGATCTCCCTCATCGGCAACGGGATCATGGGAATTCACGATAGACCGCTGAGCAATCTCGATCGAGGAGTGAGCATGGCCGAGTCCCGAGAGCACACCTTCACCGGCGTCCAAGGGCTGAACACGGTCCGCGAATGGCCCAACGACCGGCCCCGCTACATCGTCGTCCTGATCCACGGGTACGGCGAGCACATCGGCCGCTACGAGCACGTGGCAGACCGGCTCGTCCGGCACGGCGCCACCGTCTACGGCCTCGACCACATGGGCCACGGCAAGTCGGCAGGCGACCGGGTGCTCATCGAGGACTTCGAGGACGTGGTCACCGACGTCCACTCGGTCGAGGAACGCGCCAGGGCCGCCCACCCCGGCGTGCCCGTCGTCGTGATCGGCCACTCGATGGGCGGCATGATCGCGGCCCGCTACGCCCAGCGCCACGGCGACGGCCTGGCCGCGCTCGTGCTGTCGGGCCCGGTGATCGGCGAGTGGGAGGTCCTTCCCGCGCTGCTGGCCCTCGACGAACTGCCCGACATCCCGATCGACCCGGCCACGCTCTCCCGCGACCCGTCCGTCGGCGCCGCGTACGCCGCCGACCCGCTGGTCTGGCACGGGCCGTTCAAGCGGGCCACGCTGGAGGCGTTCGCCACGGCACTGACCACGATCACCAAGGGCGGGACGTTCGGGGCGTTGCCCACACTGTGGGTGCACGGGGAGGAGGACCAGCTCGTGCCGCTGCGCGGCAGCCGTACCGGGATAGACGCCGTCCGGGGCACGGACTTCACCGAGCGGATCTATCCGGAGGCCAGGCACGAGGTGTTCAACGAGACCAACAAGGACGAGGTCCTGGACGACGTCACGGCCTTCGTGGACCGCGCACTCGCGGCTGCGGGCTGACCCACTGCTACCTGACCGGCAGCCAGACGTGGCCCGAGCCGCGCGTACGGGTGAGCTCGATCTTCCAGCAGCCGCGTTTCGGGAAGACGAACCCGGTGCCCCATTCCTGGCCGGGCCGCCGCCAAGAGGACCCGCCATGCTCCTCGGGACCCCAGACGAGCTTGGCGGCGGTGCCGTCCGGGAGCGTCGCCCTGATCTGCGGCGGCCCTTCGCCGGTCATCCGCCACACGATCTTGATCTCTTCGCCGCGGGGGAGCGGGGGCGGCGGGGTGAACAGCAACCCCCACAGTTCGGCGTCCCGAGCCGTCCCCCGCACCTCGGGAAACCCGTCACCCAGGAACACCGGAGTTCCGTTGCACCCTGCGCCGGTGACGACCGGACTGGGGCTCCCGGCACTGTCAATAGGCCCTCCGGACGCCGAAGCCCGAGACTCCGGAGCCTCTGACACCGGAGCCCCGGACGCCGGTGCGCCGGCCCGCTCGCCGGTGGCGCACCCGGCCACCGCCACCAGCACGCCTGCCATCAACCACCACTTCATGGCACCTCCTCGCTCTCCCTACTCCGGATCGCCGAAAGAGGTTCCCGGCGGAGCTGCCCGGCTGAGCTGCTCCGCCGAGCCCGCGAAAGAAGTCCTCGCGGGGCGATGATTTTCGCCCCGCGAGGACGTCTTCACATACAAGGAGGCGATATGAGCGGCGAGTGGGGACTGGCTCTGACGGCGGGCGTGGCGTTGCTGGAGCGGGCGATCGACTACACCCTCGGCAGCCTGCGTGTCGTGACCCCGGCCACCCTCTGCCGTGCCACCCCGTGCGCGGGCTGGACCCTGCACACCCTGCTGGAGCACGTGACCGACTCCCTCAGGACGCTGAACGACGCCGCCTCCGGCCACAACCACGCACCCGCGCGGAGGGCGACCGCCTGCGCCGGCAACCCGGCCCTCCTCGTCAGAGACGACGCCACCGAGGTCCTCGGCGTGTGGGCGGGCACGCTCGGAAACGACCTGATCCCGATCCACGACCGCCACCTGACGAGCCCGATGGTGGCCGCCGTCGGCGCGATCGAGATCGCCGTACACGGCTGGGACGTGGCCAGGACCTGCGGGGAGCAGCGCCCGATCCCGCCCCTCATGGCCGAAGAGCTGCTCGACCTGGCGCGGCTGTTCGTCACGCAGGAGGACCGGCCGGACCGGTTCGGCCGGCAGGTGACCGTGCCCGCGTGCGCACCCGCCCAGGACCACCTGCTCGCCTACCTCGGCCGCGACCCGAACTGGCCGGCCTGTCCCTGACCCCGACAGCCGGTACGCCTACCCCGGCCCTGCGGATCGCGCGCGAACGCCGTACGATCAATCGTGTACGGAGTCACCCGCGGGCGGCTCTCCGCGAACCCGCAGCGGCTCGGCCGACACGGTGAGAAGATCGTGCGGGCGCCGATCCCGCGGTGCCAGGGGAGATCGACACACCTCCGGCCGGTCGATCGGCGATGCGCCGCACCCGATCGCCACGACCAGGCCAGCCTACGTGGTGGCGACGACCGTTCTTCGTGCGGCCGTCGCCACCACCCGCGCCGCGCCTCTGCCCCGTCCTTCGCATGATCGGTTTCGGCCTTTCGTCACCGGCGAACCACCCCTACGGGAGTCGCACGGCGAAGGGTGCCGAAGGGTCTCAGAACTGATCGTTGGTGTTCTGCGAAGTCACGGGTCTCCAGTCCGGTATGGGCGGCTCAGGACAAGGGGTCGTCGCCGGCCAGCGTCTGCAGAACCTGCTCGCCGTATTTCGCCAGCTTGTTGTCACCGACGCCGTTCACCGTGCTCAGCTCCGCCAGCGACGACGGCGATCGGGTGGCGATCTCTCGCAGCGTGGCGTCGTGGAAGATGACGTAGGCGGGAACGCCCTGCTCCTTCGCGGTGGCCGCCCGCCACGATCGCAGGCGCTCGAAGACGGGGGCGGCCTCCGCGGGCAGCTCGGCCGCGGGCTGGGCCTTCGCCTGGGCCGCCACCTTGGCGCGGGCCGGGCGCAGGGTGTCGCGGCGCAGCAGGACCTCACGCTGTCCGCGCAACACGGTCGCGCTGGCGTCCGTGAGCACCAGCGCCCCATGGGCCGGCTCCACCGCCAGCACCCCCTGCGCCAGTAGTTGCCGCACAACCCCGTGCCACTCCGCGTTGCCCAGGTCGGCCCCCACCCCGAACACGCTCAGCGTCTCGTGCCCGTGCTGCAGCACCTTGGCGGTCTTCTTGCCGAGCAGGATGTCCACCACCTGCCCGACGCCGAACTTCTGCCGCCGCTCGCGGTCCAGCCGCAGCACCGTCGAGAGCACCTTCTGGGCGGGGATCGTGCCGTCCCACGACTCCGGCGGCGTCTGGCAGGTGTCGCAGTTGCCGCAGGGCTCGGAGCCCTTCTGCCCGAAGTAGTCGAGCAGCATCACGCGGCGGCACCCCACCGTCTCGCACAGCGCCAGCATGGCGTCGAGGTGGAGGACCTGGCGGCGGCGGTGCGCCTCGTCGCCTTCCATGGCCAGCCGCCGGTGCTGGACCACGTCCTGCAGTCCGTACGCCATCCACGCGGTCGCCGGCAGTCCGTCGCGCCCCGCCCGCCCGGTCTCCTGGTAGTAGCCCTCCACCGACTTCGGCAGGTCCAGGTGGGCGACGAAGCGCACGTCCGGCTTGTCGATGCCCATCCCGAACGCGATCGTGGCCACCACGATCAGCCCGTCCTCCCGCAGGAAACGGGCCTGGTGCGTGGCGCGGGTGCGGGCGTCGAGCCCCGCGTGGTACGGCACCGCCGCGATGCCGTTGTCCACCAGGAATTCGGAGATCTTCTCGACCGAGGAGCGCGACAGGCAGTAGACGATGCCCGATTCGTCCGGATGCTCGGTGCGCAGGAACTCCAGCAGCTGCCGCTTGGGCTCGCTCTTGGGCGTGATGCGGTAGTGGATGTTGGGCCGGTCGAAGCCGGCCACGAAGTGGCGGGCCTGGTCGAGGCCGAGCCGGGAGGAGATCTCGGCGTGCGTGGCCGGGGTGGCGGTCGCGGTCAGGGCGATCCGCGGCACGTCGGGCCAGCGCTCACGCAACTCGGAGAGCGCGAGGTAATCGGGGCGGAAGTCGTGCCCCCACTGCGCCACGCAGTGCGCCTCGTCGATGGCGAACACCGCGATGTCACCCTTGGCCAGCAACCGCAGCGTCGCCTCCACGCGCAGCCGCTCGGGGGCGAGGTAGAGCAGGTCGAGCTCACCGGCCAGGAACTCGGCCTCCACCAGCTGGCGCTCGCCGAAGTCCTGGGTCGAGTTGAGGAACCCCGCCCGCACACCGAGCGCGCGCAGCGCGTCGACCTGGTCCTGCATCAGCGCGATCAGGGGCGAGATGACCACTCCCACGCCGGGGCGCACCAGGGCGGGGATCTGATAGCAGAGCGATTTGCCGCCACCGGTGGGCATGAGGACGAGCGCGTCGCCGCCGGCCACGACATGGTCGATGATCTCCTGCTGACCCGCCCGGAACGAGTCGTAGCCGAACACGCGGTGCAGAGCCTCGATGGGGGTATCCATGCGGCTACCTTACGTGTTCGCGGGCGAGCGTTTCGTGAGTTCGCGGAGGGCGATCGCCACCCGATATTAGCGATAGGCCGCTGAACGCGACGATCGTAGGTGCACACTCCGCTACCTGCGACAGGCCGCTGAACGCGACCTATCGTAGGTGCACACTCCGCTACCTGCGACAGGCCGCTGAACGCGACCTATCGTAAGCCACCAGGGAAAGTGCTCCGAGGGCGCAGGCCGCCGCGACCGCCCCCATGACCGCCGGATACCCGGCGAACTGTGCGATTCCGGCCGCCACCAGTGGCGCGATCGCCTTGGCCACCGTGATCGGCAGCGTGAGCGCGCCGCTCAGCGACGCGTACGCGGTGGTGCCGTACCGGTCGGCGACCAGCGCGGGCCGGGCGATCGTCGCCACCCCGAACCCCAGCCCGAACAGCACCACCGCCGCAACGGCCCCCGGCAGGCTCCGTCCCACGACCGGCAGCAGCACCGCCGCCAGTCCCTGCAGCCCGAACATCACCGCCGTGATCAGCGCCACCCGCCACCGCGCCTGCAGCCCCGTGGTGACCAGCCGTCCCGTCACCGACAGCACCCCGAGCAGCCCCGCCACGCCGGCGGCGAACACCGGCGGGTGCCCGAGCGTGATCAGGTACGTGACCAGCAACACGCCCATGACCGCCACTGCCCCGGTCTGGGCCAGGAACGCGACCGCCAGCAGCCAGAAGGGCCGCTCGCGCAGCGCGGCTCCGACGATCTCGGCGCGGTCCGCATGAGGCGGCGCACTCCGGCCGCGCACGGCCAGCGCGTGGAGGGGCACGGCGGTCAGCGCGTACCCGGCGGCCAGGATGACCAGCGCCTGACGCCACCCGAACCGGTCGACCAGGAACCCGGTCAGCGGCAGGAAGATGCTGGAGGCGAACCCCGCCACCACCGTCACCGCCAGCAGCGCCCGCGCCCGCCGTGCCGCGTCGAACCAGGCCACGATCACCGCGAAGGCGGCCTCGTACAGCACCATCGCCGACGCTGCGCCCAGCACCCCGCACACCAGATAGAGCTGCGCCACGGACCGCACCTGCGACCACGCCAGCACCGCCGCCGCGCCGAGCGCGGATCCCACCGTCATCAGCGCGCGCCCGCCGTGCCGGTCTAGCCAGCGCCCGACGACCGGCGCCACCACCCCCGAGACCAGGACCGCCAGGGCGATCGCCCCGGTGAGCTGCGCGACACTCGCGTGCAGGTCGCGGGACATGGGTGGGATGAACACCGAGAACGCGTAATAGAGCACGCCATATCCGGCGGTCTGCGTGATCGCGAGTGCGCTGATCATGAAGGCGGGCGACTTCACATCAGAAGGGGCGACCACGCCACAGATCGTTCCCCTTCACCAGCCGGAAATACGGTGATAAGCATCACGTCACCGGCAAGCGCCGCCGAGAGATGTCGGTAGCGTCGGGTCATGAGTCTTTCCTATGTGGTGACCGGCGGCGGACGGGGCATCGGAAAGGCCGTCGTCGAGCGGCTGCTCCGGGAGAAGGGCACCGTCGTCGCCGTCGAGCGCGACGCCGATGCCCTGGCCTGGGCCGGTCCCGGAGTGATCCCGGTGATCGGGGACGCGGCCGATGAGCAGGCCGCCGCCCGAGCCGCCGACCTGGCGCAGGAGTCGGGCACCCTGACGGGCTGGGTCAACAACGCCGCCGTGTTCCGGGACGCCTCCGTCCACTCGTCCCCGGTCGGCGAGGTCAGAGCGCTGATCGCGGCCAATGTGGACCTGGCGGTCGTGGGCTGCGCCACCGCAGTGCGCCGCTTCCTCGCCGCCAGCACCCCCGGTGCCATCGTGAACATCACCTCGCACCAGGCCACCAGGGCGGTGCCCGGCAGCCTTCCCTACGCGACCGCGAAGGCCGCCACCGAGGGCCTGACCAGGTCGTTGGCCGTCGAGTACGGCAAACACGGGATCCGGGTCAATGCCGTCGCCCCGGGCACGGTGGCCACCGAGCGCTACGCGTCCTTCCTGGCCTCGCGCACCCCGGAGGAAGCGGCGGCCGTCGAGGAGCAACTGGCCACACTTCATCCCCTGGGCCGCGTGGCCACGTCAGCAGAGGTGGCCTCGGTGGTGGCCTTCCTGTTGTCGGACGACGCCGCGTTCGTCAACGGCGCGACGGTCCCCGTGGACGGCGGCCGGACGGTGCTCGGACTTGACCCCGAAGCCAGGGAATGAAAACCGTTGTCGCCCGGTTGAGGGGGGCATGAAGAAGAACCTGCACCCCGCGTACGGACCGGTCGTCTTCCGAGACCCGAGCGTCGGGTACGCCTTCCTCACCCGATCGACGTTGACCAGCAACAAGACGATCGAGTGGGAGGACGGCAAGACCTACCCGGTCATCGACGTGGACGTGTCGTCCGCCAGCCATCCCTTCTACACCGGCCGCGGCCGCGTCCTCGACACCGCGGGCCGCGTCGAGCGCTTCAAGCAGCGTTACGGTGGGTCCCGCGGGAAGATGTGACCCATGCTCGAGCGCCCCTGTCCGCCCGGCTTGAGGCATCCGTCAGGGTCCTCGTCGCCGGCGCGGGCGGGCGAGCGGTTCGCCGGCCGCTCATGGCGTTCCCGCGCTAGAGCTCGGCCCTGTCGGGCAACCCCTGCCAGTCGCTCACGCTGGTCACCGCGGCGGCGCTCAGCAGCGCCCCGCGGTGCAGGCGTTCCTGCGGAGTGAGGCCGTCGAGCGCGGCGCTGATGTAGCCCGCCGCGAACGCCTCGCCCGCGCCCGCCGTGTCCACCACCGGCACCTGCCAGCCCGACACGTCGTAGCGCATCCGGTCGGCCCGCACGGTGGCGCCCTTGGCGCCCCGGTCCACCACGACCTCGCGCTCCGGCGTGAGGGCGGGCTTGACCAGGTCGAGCTCGTCCTGGCGGAGGAAGAGCAGGTGTGAGTCGCAGGCCAGCTCGCCGAGCACCTCCTCGGCCTCGCGGACCGACGGCCACAGCTCGGGGACGTACTCGACGGAGAAGGAGATCATCACCTCGGCGTTCTTCGCGGCGCTCACGGCGACTCGTACGGCCTCGAGCGCGTCCCTGCTGAGACCGGCCGTGACGCCGGTGACGTGCAGCATCTTCGAAGCGCCTATCCGGTCGATCGGCACGTTGCCGGGTGCGAGCCGCGACCCCGCCGAGCCCGCGCGGTAGTACGAGACCTTGTGCTCCTGGGCCACGCGGGTCTCCCTGAGCAGCAGCCCGGTGCGCAGCCCTTCGGACACGCGCACGTCGGCCACGTCCACGCCCTCGCCCTTGAGCACGGTGATCGCCCTGGCGCCCAGCTCGTCGTCACCCACCTTGCCCAGGTACGCGCACTGGTGCCCGAGCCTGGCCAGCGCCACGGCCAGCGTGAACTCCGGACCGCAGACGTCCAGCCTGGCCTCGCTCTCGTGGCGGACCCGGCCGCTGGCGACGATGCCGAGCGGCTCGCCCAGCGTGTAGACGTCGGTCATGGGGCCGACTGTAGTCGGTCAAGTCATACTAAACATGGATTTTTCTGCATCAGTCCAGGTTAAACACGTGATGAGAACTTTTCTTAATCTTTTCCCAACCTTTTCCTCTCTGTGTGCCTCAAAGTATGTGAGGGAGTCGGCCACCCCGGGCCGGCTTCAACGCGATACGGGGAGAGGAATCAGCACCCTCATGAGGAAGATCGCACTAGGTATCGTTTCCGCCCTGGTGGGCGGGGCCATGTTGGTAACGGGGGCGCACGCCGCCTCCGCCAGTACCACGCTCGACACGGAGCTCAAGATCCGCAGCATCTCGCCGAACCCGGTCGAGGTGAAGGCCGGTGCGGAGACGACTGCGTACTTCGACATCGGGGCCAGCTCCGACGTCAAGAAGGTCGAGCTCAGCGTGGCGCCCGAGGGCGCCCGCACGTTGGCTGCCAAGGACGTCAAGGACCTCGAGGGATGGCGCTTCGCGGTGCCCTTCACCGAGAACGACCCGGCCGGCAAGTGGCAGGCCACCGCCGTGGCCTTCGACGCCGCGGGCAAGGAGCTCGCCAAGGACACGGCGTTCTTCTCGGTCGAGGTCGAGAAGGGCAAGGCGGAGACGCGCATCTCGCGCTTCACCGCCGACCCGTACAAGGTCCGCAAGGGCAAGTCCATCTACTTCTCCGGCCGTCTCCAGGTTGACGACGACGGCTGGGAGGGCGTCCGCGGCGAGAAGGTGAGCATCTACTACCGCGCCAACGGCTCCGGTGGCTGGAAGTGGGTCACCTCCGCCTACACCAAGTGGGGCGGCAAGTTCTACGCCAAGACGAAGGCGTACCGCAGCGGCACGTTCCGTGCCGTGTACCACGGCGACGACGAGCTCGATGGTGCCACGAGCCGCACGGACTACGTGCGGGTCTACGGCTCCTGGTGGCGTCGCTGATCCACGCACCTGAGGCCCGGTCCCCTGTGGGGGCCGGGCCTCCGGCTTTCCCGCATGTTTTACCTCCTCCGTGGTTTATCGATCATCCAATCGCCGCATGGACAGTCCCATTGCCGTGATCGACCCGGAAGGAGCACCGCATGCCGCATCCCCTCATCGCCCTCGTCCTGAGCATGACGAGCACGTTGGGGACGGCCCCTTCACCCGAGCTGACCGTTCGGTACGAGCCCGCGGGATCTCCGCGCGCCGAGCAGGCCAGGCAGCTGCTGAAGGACAGCGAGGCGCTCAAGACGGAGATCAAACTGCCCCAGCCGGTCAAGGTCGTCGCCCGCGACTGCGACAGGGCGGCGGCCACCTGGGATCGCGAGGAGCGCCGGATCACGATCTGCTATTCGCTGGTCGACAACGTACGGCGCACGCTGACCGGCATCTCCGAGACCGAGGAGGCCGACTCGCGCACCACGCACGCGCGCATCGACGCCGCGCTGGCCGTGCTCTTCCACCACCAGCTCGGCCACGCCCTGGCCACCATGAACGGCCTGGCCGACGGCGAGGAGCAGGCCGACCAGTTCGCCGCGCTGACGCTCGCCTCCGACGCGCCCAAGCGCGTGGTGCGCGCCGCAGAGGCCCGCCACCTGCTCGCCGGGCACGCCGGTGTCGACCACCTGTCCGGGCTCGCGGAATCCGCCACGTTCGCCTGCCTGTTGTACGGCGGCGACCCCGCCAAATACGCCGCAATCGCGCGCGGAGGCTGGGTTCCGGCCGAGCGGGCGCCGTCCTGCGCCGACGAGTACAACCGGGTCAAGTCAGCCATCGGATCCATGGCCGTGAAAGCCACGGCATAAGGGGTAGCGTCCGGGTATGGCCCAGGACCTGCTCAAAGACTTCAACCCGTTCGAAATCTTCGACGCCGAGGCGGCCCGGCTGGACCGGTTTTTCAGCGGGCTCGGGGAGAGCGACTGGCAGCGGCCCTCGCGGTGCGCCGGCTGGTCCGTGCGCGACGTGCTCGCGCACCTGGCGGGCGAGGAGATGTACAACCACGCCTGCCTGGACGGGACCGTGCAGGACCTGATGACCCGGCTGACCGTCGAGGGAGTGACCGGGTTCAACGACTTCAACGAGTGGTCGGTACGCCGGCGCCGCGGCCTGCCTGTCGAGCAGGTACTGGAGGAGTGGCGTACCAAGAACGGCGAGACCAGGCGACGCATGCGGGCGCTCGGCTACGACGCCCCGCTCGACACGATGGCGGGGCCGTACCCCAACGGCCGGCAGGCCTTCCACTACGACTCCGAGTACGCCACCCACGCCGACGACGTCGGCGTCCCCGTGTCGGACGAGGAGGCGGACGGGCGGACGCTGTGGCGGGTCGAGGTAGGGCGGTTCGTGCTGGCGGAGCAGGAGGCCAAGGTGCAGGTCGAGCAGACGGCCGAGCAGATCTGGGTGGCGGTGAACGGTAGCACCGCGACGCTGTCGTACCCCGAGTTCGTGGAGGCCACGGTGGGGCGCCTGCCCAGCTCCCACGAGCTCGACCCGCACATCGCCGCGGCCCTGAGGTGTCTCGCCTGAGCCTTGGGAGAGGAGATCATCATGTGGCTGCGTAACCGCGAGGGCACGGAGCCACTGAGCGCACGCAGCCCGCTGCGCGCCCGGCGGATCCTGTCCATGGTGGCCCTGGTGTTGGGCGTCGCGGCGGCGGTGTTCTTCGCCACGCGCGCCATGAGCACCGGTCAGGAGGTCTGGCGCTGGGAGGCCGCGATCGCGGCCGTGGTGGCCATCATCGCCGCCATCGACCTGCTCGTGCTGCGGCACCGCCGCTCAGGTGGTCAGCACCGCAAGCAGTAGGAGCACGATCACCAGCGCGCCGAACAGGAAGATCTTCCAGACGTGCGCGAGCGCCCACATGCGCAGGCGGTCGCCGTACGCTTGCGGAAAGATGCCCCCATCGGACTCGATCCTGTTGATCGCCGCCACGCGCTCGGCCAGCTCGGGGTCTTCCCGCTCGAGAGCCAGCTCGATCTCAGCGAGGATTCGGCGTTCCCTTCCGGAGAGACTCATGACATCACCACCCACGCCGGTGAAAGGCATGTACCCACCGGTAGCGCAGGCATTCCAGCCCTCCGCAGGCGCGGCTCAGCCGCACATGCAGCGAATGAATTCCGACACCAAGGCCCGCACGGCCGGCCGCCGATCGCCGCGCCGCCAGGCGATGGCCAGCTCGCTCGGCGGCAGTCCCGCGACAGGCCGGCAGACCACGTCGTCGCGCCGGTAGAGGTCGGCGTTCCCGGCGGACACCAGCACCACGGCCCGCCCGGAGGCGACCAGCTCGAACGCCTCCTCGGCCGTCTCCGCCTCGGCCCGCACCACGGCCGGCGCGGAACGCTGGTCGACGGCCAGCCAGAAGTCCCGCATGGGCCCGGCGGAGACCGGCAGGGCGACGAACGGCTCCTCGGCCAGCTCGGCGAAGTCCACCTTGGCGTGGGCGGCCAGCCGATGGCCCGTGGGCAGGGCCACCCATCGGTCCTCCGTGCTCACCACCGTCCAGTCGTACTCGCCGTCGCCGGGCAGCGGCAGCCAGGCGATGGCCACGTCGGCCTGCCCGTCCCCCAGCCCCACAGTGGGGTCGCGCCACGGCACCTGGCGGAAGCGCAGCTCCCAATCGGGCAGCGCGCTCGTGATGGAGGGCACGAGCCCGCGCCCGATCCGCGTCTGGAACCCGACGACCAGGATCCGGTCCCCGCGCGCCGCCGCCACCGCCCGCTGCGCGCCCTCCCACTGCTCGATGATCTGCCGGGCTCGGGGCAGCAGCGCCGCGCCCGCCGCGGTCAGCGCCACCGTACGCCGGTCGCGCTCGAACAGCTTGGCCCGCATGGACAGCTCCAGCTGCCTGATCTGCCTGCTCAACGAGGGCTGCGAAATGTACAGCCGCTCGGCGGCCGCCCGCGTGAAGCTCAGCTCCTCCGCGACCGCCACGAAATACCGCAGATCCCGGATATGGGCATCCATAGCAAGAAGCTATAACAGCCGGTCTTGGACGCATACGGGAGCGGCCCCGCACGATGGGCGCATGAGTGATTTGTCAGGCAAGACAGCACTGGTAACCGGCGCCTCGCGCGGCATCGGACGGGCGATCGCCGAACGCCTGGCCGCCGACGGCGCCCGCGTGATCGTTCACTACGCGCGGAACGACGATCTGGCCAAGGAGACGGTGGCCGCGATCGAGGGCGCGGGCGGGCAGGCGTACGCGGTCAAGGCGGCGTTCGAGAACGGCGTGGACGCGCTGTTCGAGGGAATCCAGGAGGACCGTCTCGACATCGTGGTGAACAACGCGGCCATCCTGGCCGGGACCCTGGGCACGGTGACCGAGGAACTGTTCGACCGGGTGTTCGCGGTGAACGTGCGGGCGCCGTACTTCATCATCGAACGAGCGCTGCCGCTCCTGAACGACGGCGGCCGGATCATCAACATCTCCTCGGCCGTGGTCCGCATCGCCCTGCCGGACCTCGTCTACTCCATGACCAAGGGCGCCCTCGACACGCTCGGCTTCAGCCTGGCCCCCATCCTGGGGGAGCGGAACATCACCGTGAACACCGTCTCGCCGGGCGTCACGGAGACGGACATGAACGCCTGGCTCCGCGACGACCACGACGGCGTCGCCGAGCGGCAGGTCACCGACGTCACCGCCCTGGGCCGGATCGGCCGCCCCGAGGACATCGCCGCCGCCGTGGCCCTGCTCGCCGGGCCGGACGCCCGCTGGATCACCGGCCACGTCCTCGACGTGACCGGCGGCTACTTCCTCGGTCCTCGCGGCGGCGTGGTGCCGGTCTGACGTTACGATCGCCAGATGGCACGGCTCCGCAGAACACCGCCGCACGACCTGGACCCCGAAGCCAGGGCGCTCTACGAGAAGATCACGTCTGGCCCGCGCGGGAAGTTCATGGTCGACTCCGAGGGTGGGCTGACGGGCCCGTTCAACGCGATGCTCCTCAGCCCGTCCGTCGGCGATCCGCTGCAGGAGCTGGGCGCGGCCATCCGCTACCGTTCCTCGCTGACCGACCGGGCGCGGGAGCTGGCCATCCTGGTCGTCGCCCACCATCACGAGAGCGCCTTCGAGCAGGCGGCCCACGAGCCGATCGCGCGCGACCTGGGCTTCACCGACGACCAGTTCCAGGCGCTGCGCGACGGCACTCCTCTGGACCTCCCGGCGGAGGAGGCGGCGGTGCTCGCCGTGACCCGAGCCCTGGTGGCCAAGGGGGACCTGGACGAGGCGGAATACGCGCTGCTGGGGGAGCGGGCGCTGTTCGAGCTGACCACGCTGGTCGGCTACTACACGACGCTCGCGCTCCAGCTCCGCGTCTTCCGGGCGTAGTCTCACCGGGTGGCCCCGCTGGGGTCGCGCAGCCACGCCTCCAGCGCCGCGCGGGCCGTACCTGACTCTGCGGGAAACCGCAGCGCCCTCACCAGCAGCCACAGCGTGCCCTGCAGCGCCCGAGCCGCCATGTGGGCACGCAAGCGCGGGTCGCCGGGGTCGGCGCCGTAGGCCAGGACGGCCGCCGGCCCGTCGAGGCGGGTGGTCCGCAACATGCAGGCCAGATCCCACTCGACGGGCCCGGCCATGGTCTCCTCGAAGTCGTTCCAGAGCAGTCCGGCGGGGGTCGCCAGCAGGTTGCCCGGATGCGCGTCACCATGGACGGCCTGCGCCGCCCCGCCCTCCAGAACGAGCCCGGCGTGCGCGTCCCGCAGCCGGGCCAGCGCGTCCGGCTCGACCGCGCCGTCGAGCAGCTCCAGCAGGCGCACGGGCTCGTCCAGCACCGGCCCCAGGTAGGGAAGCCGGCCGGGGAACCCCCGCAGGGCCTCGTGCAGGACGGCGAGCGCCCGTCCGGCCTCCTCCGGCGTGACCTCGTAGGAAGCGTCGTGCTCGACATGGGCCCAGAACGAGACCACGACCCCGTCCCGCACGTGCGGCCCCGGCGGCAGCAGGTCGCTCGGCGGCACCACCGGCGCGCCCCGCCCGTGCAGGTAGGACACGACCTCCAGCTCCCGCCGCAGCGCCGCGGCCGGTCGCGGCCGCCCGAGCGCGGTGACCGTCGGGACGCGCGCCACGACCGGCGCGGGCCGCAGGTGGATCCGCAGGTTGAAGGAGTCGTTGAGAACCACCGGGTCCGGCACCCGAATCCCGTGATCCTCGGCGACGGAGACGGCGACGGCCAGAGCGGTGCTGTTGGAGATCACAACCCTATCCATTCAGGCGGACTCGCGGATCACCAACTCCGTGGGCAGGATGACCGGGTCCCGGGAGCCGCCCGCGAAGAGGCCGAGCAGCATGCGGACCATCGCCGCGGCCTGCTCGGTCACCGGGTGCCGGAGCGTCGTCAGCGGCGGCTCGGTGTATTTCGCCGCCTCGATGTCGTCGAAGCCCACCACCGCCACGTCGTCCGGGACCCGCCGTCCGGCCTGCCGCAGCGCCTGCAGGGCGCCGACGGCCATCAGGTCGTTGGCCACGAAGACGGCGTCCAGGTGCGGGTCGTCGCCGAGGAGCTGCCGCATCGCCACTGCGCCGGACTCGCGGGTGAAGTCGCCGACCGCGACGATCGAGCGGCGATCGGAGTCGCGCAGCACGTTGCGGTAGCCGGTCAGCCGGTCCTGGCCGGCGATCATGTCCTGCGGCCCGGCGATCGTGGCGATCCTGCGCCGCCCCGACGCCACCAGGTGCCTGACCCCGGCCTCCGCGCCGCCCACGTTGTCGTTGTCGACGTACGGCATGTCCACGGGAACGGCCGGCCGCCCGTACGAGACCACGGGGACGCGCAACCGGGACAGCGCGGCGGGCAGCGGGTCGGCGCCGTGCATGGAGATCAGCATGACCCCGTCCACGTGCCCGCCCGCGATGTAACGCTCCACTCTGGCGTGGCTCTTGGCGTTGGCCGCCAGCATCAGCACGACCTGCTTGTTGGCCTCCTCCAGCTCCATCGACGCCGCCCTGATCGCCATGGAGAACCACGGGTCGTCGGAGAAGACCCGGGTGCCGGGCTCGCTGATGACCAGCGCGATGGAGTCGGTGCGCTGGGTGACCAGGCTGCGCGCGGCCGAGTTGGGCACATAGCCCAGCTCGTCGATCGCACGCAGCACCGCGTCGCGGATGTCGGGCGCCACCGTCGTCTGCCCGTTGACCACGCGGGACGCGGTGGCCCGTGAGACACCCGCCCGGGCGGCGACCGCCTCCAGGGTCGGGCGTCTCATGACTGCACCATGAGGAAGAGCACGGGCAAAATCTACAGGCCGTTCCTCCCGATCACGTCTCTGTGCCAGAGAGCGCTGTCTTTGAGCACCGTGGTCTGCGTCTCGTGGTCCACGTGAACGATGCTGGGCCGCCGCCGGTGTTCCCGCCGCCGCACGCGGTCCCGAGCAGGGGCACGGCGAGCCGGATTCGAGGGGTCATGGAAGCCTTCTGGGGCGCGGGGCGAGGCTGGCGAGAGAGCGCGTTCACGAGCCGGCCGTACGGGAACGCCTCCGCGGCCTCAGCCGCTGAGCGCGCGGCCCGCCATGCGGGCGTACATGCGGCCCGGGCTGGGCGCGGTGGCCAGGAAGCCGGGCAGCATGGGCAGCCCGACGGCGAACGGGTCGAGCCGCTGGTACAGCTCGTTCGCGTCCGCGGGCCGGTCGTCCGGCTTCTTCTCCAGCAGCTCGCCCAGGAGCGCTTCCAGCTCGCCGGGAAGGCCGGGAATGGCCGGTGGGCGCTCCTTGACCTGCTTTTCGAAGACCACGTAGTCGGTGGGGCCGGTGAAGAGCTGCTCGCCGGTGAGCATCTCGTGCAGGACGCACCCCAGCGAGTACAGGTCACTGCGCGGCTCGGCGACGCCGTGCTGGATCTGCTCGGGAGCCATGTACGCTGGCGTGCCCAGGATCTGCCCGATCCTGGTGAACGTGGTGACCTCCGCGTCACGCAGCATGGCCAGGCCGAAGTCCAGCACCTTCACGCTGCCGTCCGGGCAGAGCATGAGGTTCGTCGGCTTGAGATCGCGATGGCAGATCGACAGCGCGTGCGCCGCCGACAGCACCGCGCACGCCTGGGCCGCGATGGCCGCCGCCCAGGGCACCAGCAGCGGGCCGTGCTCGCTGACCACGTCGGCCACCGTCACGCCCTCGATGAACTGCATCACCTGGTAGAGCCGCTGCTCGTGGGTGCCGAAATCGTAGAGGACCGGCGCGCCCGGATGCTCCAGCCTGGCCAGGATGCGCGCCTCGCGGATGAAGCGGCGCTCCAGCTCGTGATCGGGGCCGCTGGGCAGCCTGAGCAGCTTCACCGCCACCCGGCGGTCGAGGTGGCGATCGTGCCCGGCGTAGACCGCACCCATGCCCCCCTGCCCGAGAGGGAGGTCGTCGAGCTCATAGCGGTCACCGATGACCATTCGCCCCTCCCCGCAGCCTTTCCGGAAAAACTACACCGTCAGGACTGTGGGTGCAGGTGACCGTCGGCGAGCCCGTCCAGGCCCAGCCTGATCAGCGTCTGACCCAGCGTCGAGGTCTCGCGGATGGCGTCCTCGAGCACGGCCAGCTGCCGGAACGCCGCGCCGTACGCCTTCTGCTCCTTCAGCGACAGCCGCGGCAGGCGGGTGCGCCGCACGTCGAACCTGCTGGAGCCGGTCGTCACCCGGCCGCCCGCGGCACGCAGGTAGCCGGCCAGGAAGTCGGGGTCCAGCCGGCGGGTGTCCACCCGGTAGAGCGTCAGGTGCGGGCCAAGCACCGCGCCGCCGCCGTCGGCCATCACCCGCACGCTGGAGTAGGAGGCCACCACGTCACCGGCGTGGATGGCGATCAGGCCCTGCTGCATGGTCGTGGAGCCGGACGGCGGGGTCCCGTTGAGCACGTCGTCGGAAGTCAGGACCGGGACCTCGCCGCCGTCCGCCGCCATCTTGGGCGGGGCTTGCGAGGTGCTCACCAGGCCTTCCTTGATCAGGTCGCCCAGCGTCGTGGCGGGCTGGTCGAGCGGCTGCTCCAGGACCTTCAGATCGGGCGGCACGGCGGCGGCCGCCAGGAAGCGGTCGCGTATCTCGGCGAACGCCCGGCCGACGTCGTCGTGCCGCTGGTGGCGGGCCGGCGTCATGTCGACCTCGTCGGCCAGCAGGTCGATGATGCGCACCGTCTGGTCGGAACGGTCCTCCAGGTACGCCTGCCAGGCCGGCTCGACGCTCGCCAGGTCCGCGGTGGCGTCGAGGATGAGCACGTCGGACGGCGGCCGCTCGCCCGCCGCCGGGCGGCGCAGCAGCCACAGGTCCGAGCCGGGCAGCGCGACGACGGCCCGCAGCGCGCCCGCGCGCAGGAGGTTGGCGCGGATGCGGCGGCCCGCCTTGCGGCTGGCGGCGGCCGGAGGCATGAGGATGGCGACCAGACCGCCGGGCTTGACGTGCGTGAGGCAGTGCTGCACCCAGGCCAGCTCGGGCTCGCCGCGCGGCGGCAGGCCGTATTCCCAGCGCGGATCGCCGGTCAGCTCCTCATAGCCCCAGGCGCGCTCGTTGAACGGCGGGTCGCACACCACCGCGTCGGCCTTCCGCCCGGCGAAGCCGTCGTGGCGCATCGAGTCACCGGACACGACCTCGGCATCGATGCCGCGCAGGGCGAGCCTGGAGGCGGTGATGGCGGCCGAGGTCTCGCTGAGCTCCTGGCCGAGCATCCTGGCCGCGATCCGCGGCGCTTCGCCGGCGCCCGGAGCCATCCGGGCCGGCGCGAGGAGTAGCGTGCCGACGCCGCAGGCCGGGTCGAGGATCGTGGCGCCGTCGGCGCGTACGAGCCGGACCAGCAGCTCGGCCACGTCCTCGCGGGTGACGGAGAGCTGCCGGGAGTGGGCCTCGAGGTAGCGCTCGCAGAGGAACTCGTACGCCGTCAGCGGGTCCTGTTGCGCGGCCAGCTCCAGCACGAGCTCGGCCAATTCCGGATCCAGCCCATCCGCCGCCGACGCCGGCCAGCCGGGCTGCGACCCCGGCCCGCCTGGCTCCGACCCGGGCTCTTCGCTCTGCGCGCCTGGCCCTTCGCTCTGCGAGTCCGGCTCGGACCCCGAACCCCGCACGCTCCCGTCAACGGCTCGCCCGGCGTCTGCGGCATCCTCGGCGCTCGCCCGTCCGGGGTGCGGCGGGCTCTCGGCGCCTGCCCGCCCGGTGCCCGATGGGCTCTCGACGCCCGGCCGCTCGGCGACCGGTGTGCGCCCGTCTCCGTGCCCGGCGCTTCCGCCGCCGTCCGGCGCGGAGTGAGGGACACGCCCGGTGGCGGCGAGATTGTCGGCGGCCGCGGCCGGTTCGCTGCCGAGGGCGCTCGGGTGGCTGGTGAGCAGGGCTCCCGCCTGGGCCACCAGCTCGCCCAGCCGCAAATCGCCAGCGGCTTTCAGGCGTTGCCATACCCGATCTCCCAGGGAGACCTGGTAGGACTTCCCATAGCGGCGCAGCCAGGACTCGACCTGGCGCAGCGAGAACAGCGGCTGGTTGGCTGTGCCGCCGATGGGCTGGGGGAAGTCGTCGTGGCGGCGGCGCCAGTTGCTCACCGCGGCCCGCCCGACACCGGCGAGCCGGGCGATGTCCCCGGCGTTGACGGTCGGGTCGTGGCTCATGGAGCCCACAGTAGTTCACACGAGTCTTCAGCGCATCTGCTTGTGAAGTCTTTCAACCAATGATTTACTGCAGGGTATGAAGCACAACATCCGCTATGCCGCCGGATCAGACGTGGGCCGCCGCAGGGAGCAGAACGAGGATTCCGGCTATGCGAGCGGCCGGCTGCTCGTGGTGGCCGATGGGATGGGCGGGCACGCGGCCGGCGAGCTGGCGAGCTCGGCGGCGATCGCCGTCATGCGCGAACTGGATGTCACGCTTCCCGAGACGGGCTCCGATCTGGAGGCGGCGCTGGAGGGCGCCGTGCACGAGGCCGGGCGCCGGCTGGTCGAGCTGGCCGACATCGACCCCGCGCGCAGGGGGATGGGGACCACGGTGACCGCCATGCTGTGGGACGGCTACCGGTTCGCCCTGGCTCATCTCGGTGACTCCCGCGGATATTTGCTTCGCGATGGTGCTCTCTACCAGATGACCAAGGATCACACACTTGTGCAGTCGATGGTGGACGAAGGGCGCATAACGGAGGATCAAGCCGCTGTGCACCCGCGGCGGTCGATGGTGCTGCGCGTGCTGGGCAGCGAGGGCAGGGCGGAGCCGGACATGGCGCTGCGCGAGGCCGAGCCTGATGATCGCTACCTCCTCTGCTCCGACGGGCTCACGACCGTGCTCGGGCCCGAGATCCTGCACGAGGTCCTGACCACGGTGGCAGACCCGGCCGCGGCCGTCCAGCGGCTCATCGATCTGGCCAACGAGGGCGGCTCGCCCGACAACGTGACCGTGATCGTCGCCGACGTGGTGGCGCCCGGCGCGGGGGACGTAACCGTCTATCGCGTTGGTGCCGGCGCCTAACGCTGGTTGACGTCAGTCTCACCTGCCCCAGCAGTCACATAACCGAAATTTCAGCTCATAGCAAGACAGTTTCCCGGTGATGCGCGCAATTCCGCGATGGCGCTACTACAGTCCATCGTGATTTGTCGGTTTTCTGGGAGGAGTCGCCCTGGACCCGATTGCGGACGAGCTGCTGGAAACGGTGCGCCAGGAACTCGGCTATAAGGAGAAGAGCGGCCAGTTCACCAAGTTCGGCCAGTGGTACGCGGATCGCGTCCAAGACACCCAATACCGCAACGCGCCGTGGTGTGACATGTTCCTCGCCTGGGCCGCGGACAAAGCCGGGCTCACCAATTATGTCGGCGAGTTCGCCTGGACGCCTTCCCACGCGGCCTGGTTCATCAAGCAAGGCGCGTGGACGCAGCGTCCGGAGCCGGGAGCCCTGGTCTTCTTCGACTGGCGCGGCGGAAAGAGCTACAAGGGCATCGACCACGTCGGGGTCGTGGAGCGGGTCGACGGCAAGAAGATCCACACGATCGAGGCGAACGTCGACCGCGTCTGGCTCAAGCGCAAGACCAGGGAGACCGACAAGGTCGTCGGGTACGGGATCCCGCGCCTGGTGAAGGCCGAGGCCGAGAAGCTCGACGAGATCCGCTCGACCGAGCGGCCGTTCGTGTCGCCGCCGCGGTCCCAGATCGGCCAGGGGTCGCCGCTGGACGTACTCGGCACGCCGCCCGCGCTGCTGGCCGCCATGGTGCTCTTAACCATCGTGCTCTCCTTACGGGTCTCCGGCCGCCGCCGCGGCACCCACCGCCGCCTCGCCTGGCTCTGGCGCCGCCGATGGAACGCGCCAACGGCGGAGAAGAGCCGGGCGCGTGGCCAGGCACCGATCCGGCACAACCCCGCGACACCCGGGGAACCCCCGGCCCGCGAGCGGGTCCCTGCCGGAGAGAAGGCGCCGGCCGGTGCGGCCAAAAAACCCGCCGTCGCCAGGCAGTCCGGCCAGCCGCCCAGGAGCCGCGTCCCAGCCGGCTCCGGCCACGCGGCCACCCTGCATCCCACCCCCAAGAGACGCAAACCCTACGAACCCAGCTGAGCCCCCACGCCGGCCGCGGAGCCCTGCCGCGCGCGACCAAGCCAAGAGCCACACCAGCGCGCTGCGCTGAAGGGGCACTCACCCCGCGCGCCGCGTGCCGCGCCGTGCCGGTGTGGGGTGTGCTGTGCTCAGGTGGTGAGGTCGATGACGACCTTGACGTCGTCGCCGGGCTCGAAGGCGTCCAGGGCGCGATCCAGTGGCACCCGCCGCGTGATCAACCGTTCCAGCCACCCCGGATCCGCCTCCGCCAGAGCGGCGGCCGCGTTCCTGAAGTGGCGCAGGTTCGCGTTGACGGTGCCGAAGACCACGTCGTTCTCCAGCACGATGTCCCGGTTGATCACCCCCGCGTCCACCCGATGCAGCCGCCCGCCGGGCGCGAGCCCGCAGAGGCACACGATGCCCGCCGCCGCGGTCGTCATCATGGCCTCGATGACCAGTTGCCCCGCACCCGTGCACTCGATGATGATGTCCGGCTTGGCCTTGGCGAACGCCTCGAGCGACGAAGCGGAGTGATAGGTCCCGCCCAGGTCGGTCACCAGGCGGGACTTCAGCCCCGCCGGCGCCCGGTCGAGGACGTGCACCTCCAGCCCGCGCTGCCGCCCCAGCAGCGCGGCCAGCAGCCCGATCGGCCCGGCCCCGGTCACGAGCACCGTGCGCGGCTCGAACCAGGCCCGCGAGCCGATCCGGTCGATCTGCTCCCACGCCTTGGCCACCACAGAGGTGGGCTCGACCAGCATGCCGACGCTCTCCAGCGATGGATCCAGGCGCACGGCGTACCCGGCCTCGATGGTCCAGCGCTCGCTCGCGTACCCGTCGATCTCCTTGATGCCGCGCTCGGTGTAGCGGCCGTTGCGGCACATGTCGAACTCGCCGCGCCGGCACGCCCCGCATGGCACGGGATCGGGCCGGCGTACCACGCCCACCACCAGGTCGCCGGCGGAGAACGCGGAGCCTTCCGGCGTCTGGAGCACCCGGCCGAGCGACTCGTGGCCGATGACCATCCGGTCCCTGCCCGGCGGCGGCCAGCCGTACTCGGCGGCGGCCAGCTCCCTGTCGGTCCCGCAGATCCCCAGAGCGAGGCCCTGGATCAGCAACTCGCCCTTGGCAGGCTCGGGATCGGGGAGCTCCCGCACGTCGAGGCTCCCTTTGCTGCCCGGCGTGAACGTCAGCGCACGCATGTCGGCGTCACCTCCTGCGCAGTCCTTACCCCGGAGGTTCTTGGGAAATAGTAGGACGTCCTAGTATCTTCGGGAGGGAGAGCCCTCACGAAGGAGTGATCAGGCGTGCACGTCCCGGTACACCCAGTCCGTTTTGTTACCGCCGCGGCCTTGTTCGACGGCCATGACGCGGCGATCAACATCATGCGGCGCATCCTCCAGTCGCAGGGGGCCGAGGTGATCCACCTCGGACACAACCGCTCCGTGGACGAGATCGTCACGGCCGCGATCCAGGAGGACGTCCAGGGCGTGGCGATCAGCTCCTACCAGGGCGGGCACGTCGAGTTCTTCTCCTATCTCGTGGATCTGCTGCGCGAGCGCGGCGCGGGCCACGTCAAGGTGTACGGCGGCGGCGGTGGCGTGATCGTGCCCGAGGAGATCAAGCTGCTGCACTCGCGCGGCGTCACGCGGATCTTCTCGCCGGACGACGGCCAGCGGTACGGCCTGCCGGGAATGATCAACAAGCTGATCGAGGACTGCGACTACGAGGTGGGCGATCCGCCCTCGGTGGAGGCCGTGGTCTCGGGGGACCAGGCGGCGCTGGCTCGCGCCATCACGCTCGTCGAGGCCGGCCGCGCCCCCGCCGGCCTGGTGGAGGGCCTCCAGCGCGCCGCTGGGGAAAGACGCGCGCGGGTGCTCGGCATCACGGGTACGGGCGGTTCGGGCAAGTCCTCGCTCACCGACGAGGTGGTACGCAGGTTCCGCGTCGACAACGACGACAAACTGCGCATCGCCGTCATCGCCATCGACCCCACCCGCAGGCGCGGCGGCGGCGCGCTGCTCGGCGACCGCATCAGGATGAACAGTCTGGGCCCCCAGACCTACTTCCGCTCCCTGGCCACCAGGGGCGCCGCCAACGAGGTGCCCGCCTGCCTCGACGACGTGATCACCGCCTGCCGGGCCGCGGGATACGACCTGGTGATCGTGGAGACGCCGGGCATCGGCCAGGGCGACGCCGGGATCGTTCCACACGTGGACGTGCCCATCTACGTGATGACGCCCGAGTTCGGCGCGGCGTCCCAGCTCGAGAAGATCGACATGCTGGACTTCGCCGAGGCCGTCGTGATCAACAAGTACGAGCGCCGCGGTGCCGAGGACGCGCTGCGCGACGTGCGCCGCCAGCTCGTACGCAACCGCGAGGCGTTCGGCGCCAGACCGGAGGACATGCCGGTCTTCGGCACCATCGCCGCCCGCTACAACGACGCCGGGGTCACCGCCCTCTACCACCACCTCAAGGGCCTCCTGATAGAGGAGGCGGGGCCGGGGCTGCTGCCGCAGGTGTCCGAACGCACCTCGCAGGCGTCGGCGGCGATCGTGCCGCCCGCCAGGTCCCGCTATCTGGCCGAGATCGCCGAGACCGTCCGCGCCTACCACGCCGAGACCCTTGCCCAGGCGGAGGTGGCCCGCCGGCGCCAGCAGCTCGCCGCCGTCCAGGAGCTCCTGGACGACGACCGGCTGAAGGACCTGCACGCCCAGGCGGACCGGGAGCTCACCGACGAGAGTCGTGCCCTGATCGAGACCTGGCCCACCGTCAAGGAGCGCTACACGGCCGACGAACTGGTCGTGAAGGTACGCGACCGGGAGATCCACACCCCGCTGTGGCGCGAGACGCTCTCGGGCAACCGGATCCCGCGCGTCGCCCTGCCGCGCTACACCGACCACGGTGACCTGTTGCGGTTCCTGCGCAGCGAGAACCTGCCCGGGATGTTCCCGTTCACCGCCGGGGTCTTCCCGTTCAAGCGCGACGACGAGGATCCGACCAGGATGTTCGCCGGCGAGGGCGACCCGTTCCGTACCAACAGGCGTTTCAAGCTGCTGTCGGAGGGCCAGCCGGCGACCCGGTTGTCCACGGCGTTCGACTCGGTGACGCTGTACGGCCACGACCCGGACCTGCGCCCCGACATCTACGGAAAGGTCGGCACCTCGGGCGTCTCCATCGCCACCCTCGACGACATGAAGGTGCTCTACGACGGGTTCGATCTGGCCGCCCCCAACACGTCGGTGTCCATGACGATCAACGGCCCGGCGCCCACGATCCTGGCCTTCTTCCTCAACACCGCCGTCGAGCAGGCCCTCGATCGTTTCCGCGCCGAGCACGGCCGCGAGCCATCACCCGACGAGGCCGCGGAGCTGCGCGGGCGCACGCTGGGCACCGTCCGGGGCACCGTCCAGGCCGACATCCTCAAGGAGGATCAGGGGCAGAACACCTGCATCTTCTCCACGGAGTTCTCGCTCAGGATGATGGCCGACATCCAGGAATGGTTCATCCAGAACGGCGTGCGCAACTTCTATTCGGTCTCGATCTCCGGCTACCACATCGCCGAGGCCGGCGCGAACCCGATCAGCCAGCTCGCGTTCACCCTGGCCAACGGCTTCACGTACGTGGAGGCGTACCTGGCCAGGGGTATGAAGATCGACGACTTCGCGCCCAACCTGTCGTTCTTCTTCTCCAACGGCATGGACCCCGAGTACAGCGTCCTCGGGCGGGTGGCCCGCCGCATCTGGGCGGTGGCGATGCGGGAGAGATACGGCGCCGCCGAGCGCTCGCAGAAGCTGAAGTACCACATCCAGACCTCGGGCCGGTCCCTGCACGCCCAGGAGATGAACTTCAACGACATCCGCACCACCCTGCAGGCCCTGATCGCGATCTACGACAACTGCAACAGCCTGCACACCAACGCCTTCGACGAGGCCGTCACCACCCCGTCGGCCGACTCGGTCCGCCGCGCCATGGCCATCCAGCTCATCATCAACCGCGAATGGGGCCTGGCCAGGAACGAGAACCCGCTGCAGGGCTCATTCATCATCGATGAGCTGACCGACCTGGTCGAGGAGGCCGTCCTGGGCGAGTTCGAGCGCCTGTCGGACCGCGGCGGCGTGCTGGGCGCGATGGAGACCGGCTACCAGCGCGGCAAGATCCAGGACGAGTCCATGCTGTACGAGATGCGCAAGCACGACGGCTCGCTGCCGATCATCGGCGTCAACACCTTCCGCAACCCGCGCGGCGACGACGAGCCGGACCCGCACAAGGTGGAGCTGGCCAGGGGCACGGAGGAGGAGAAGCACTCGCAGCTGGACCGCCTGCACGCCTTCCACGACCGCAACCGCTCCGAGGCGCCTGCGAAGCTGGCCAGGCTGCGCGAGGTGGCGATGTCGGACGGGAACGTCTTCGAGGTGCTGATGGAGGCGTCCCGGTTCTGCTCGCTCGGCCAGATCACCGACGCGTTGTTCGAGGCGGGGGGCCAGTACCGGCGCAACGTCTGAGACGGCGGGGGCCAGTACCGGCGCGACGTCTGAGATGGCGGGGGCCAGTACCGGCGCGACTCCGAGATGGCGGGGGACCCCGGGTGCTCCCGGGCCGCGCCGATAGGATCGCGTCCCGGGAACATCGCTATCAGGAGGCTTTCCATGTCCGACGTCACTTTCAAGGGCACCCCCATCACGGTGAGCGGGACCTTCCCCAAGCCCGGCGACACCGCGCCCGCGTTCCGCCTGGTGGGCACGGACCTGGCCGAGCGCTCGCTGGACGACTTCGGCCAGTCGACCAAGGTGCTCAACATCTTCCCGAGCGTCGACACCGGCGTCTGCGCGGCCTCGGTGCGCCGCTTCAACCAGGTCGCCGCCGAGCTCCCCGGCGTGGAGGTGCTCTGCGTCTCCGCCGACCTGCCCTTCGCGCAGAAGCGGTTCTGCGGCGCCGAGGGGCTCGACAACGTGACGATGCTGTCGCTCATGCGCGGCCGCGAGTTCCTGGCCGACTACGGCGTGGCGCAGGAGTCCGGGCCGCTGGCGGGGCTGGCGGCGCGCGCGGTGGTCGTGCTCGACGGCGACAACAAGGTGATCTACACCGAGCTGGTGCCGGAGATCACGCAGGAGCCCGACTACGAGGGCGCGCTGACCGCGCTCAAGTAGAGCTGAAAAGCCGGGCCTTGAACTCCCCGGCCAGCTCCAGCAGGTGCTGGTCGCTCGTGGCGGTGTGCTGGAGGTCCAGGATCACCTCGTGGACCCCGGCCTCCGCCGCGGTGGCCAGGTAGTCGCAGATCTGCGCGACCGTGCCGCTCCTCGGCGGGTTCCCCTGGCCGGTGATGTCGGGGTTGGCGCGCAGCGCCATGCGGAGCGTGCCGGGGTCGCGCCCGGCCTCCTCGGCGCTCCGGCACACGGTCTTCCACATCGCCGTGAGCATGGGGATGGGCAGCGTGGCCGTCAGCCAGCCGTCGGCCCTGCGGCCGACGCGGCACAGCGCCTGCTTGGTGAAACCGGCCAGATAGAGCGGTGGGCGGCGGGCCGGCTTGGGCTCGATGTGGCTGGGCGCGATCGTCCACAGCTCGTGCTCGAACGACACCGGGTCCGCGCTCCAGATGGCCTCCAGCGCGTCCAGGGTGGCGTCGTACCGCTTCGCCCGGCCCTTCCACGGCACGCCTACGGCGGCGTACTCGTCGGAGGACCAGCCGAGCCCGAGGCCCGCGACGAGCCGGCCGCCGCTGAGGTGGTCGATCGTGGTGAGCGAGCGGGCCAGGACGGGCGGGGGATACCAGCAGGCGTTCAGGGCGCTGGTGCCCAGCCGTACGGTGGAGGTCGCCGAGGCGGCCACCGACAGCACCGCGAACGGGTCCAGGAACACCCGGTGCGCCTCGGGCATGGTGCCGTCACCGCCCGGATAGCGATCCTTCGGCTGGAGCGGCGTCAGCAGCCGGTCGCCGGCCCACAGGCCCGCGAACCCCATGTCCTCGGCCCCCCGCGCCACCGCCAGCACGCTGGTCAGCGTCGCGAACCTGCCGAACTGAGGCACGGCCAGTCCGATGTCCATGCCTCAGATCTTCCTGCCTACGCCGCACAGGATCAGCGACGACGCGGGGCTGTCGATGAAGTCGATCGTGTCGGCCGGCTCAGGACGCCATTCCGGCAACCAGACGAGGCCGGGCTCGACCAGCTCGAAGCCCTCGAAAAGGGCCGTGATCCGCTCCCGGTCGCGGAGGGTGAGCTGGGCGCTGGCGTTGCGGTAGACCTCGGTGCCCTTGTCGGCCGCGGCGGCGCTGGCGTCGCTCGTGCCGTGGGACATGACCAGGTAGCTGCCGGGCGCCATGGCCTCACGCAGGGTCGCGATGATCTCCTGAGGTTCTTCGGACTCGGCGATGAAGTGCATGACCGCCACCAGCAGCACGCCCACGGGACGGCTGAAGTCGATCGTGTGCGTCACGTCGGGATGGCTCAGGATCTCGCCGGGCTTGCGGAGGTCGCCCTGGACCACCGTCGTGCCGCCCTGGCCGTCCAGCAGCGCTCTGGCGTGCACCAGCACCACCGGGTCCAGGTCCACGTAGACCACCCGGGAGTCGGGGGCGACCTTCGTGGCGACCTGGTGCACGTTTTCCTGGGTCGGCAGTCCCGTGCCGATATCGAGGAACTGCCTGATGCCGGCCCCGGCGAGGTGGCGCACGGCCCGCCCGAGGAACGCCCGGTTCGCCCGAGCCGCGGCCCGCAATTCGGGCGCCACCTGCAGAATCCGCTCGGCCGCCGCCCGATCGGCCGGGAAATTGTCCTTGCCCCCGAGGTAGTAGTCATAAAGCCGGGCAACGTTCGGCGTGTCCGGATCGAAGCCTTGCGACTCCTGGTCCAACCGTCGATCCCCCCGATCACGAGTTAATGATCTTTGGTCAAGATTCTATGCATCTATACCGACATTCTCCCCAGTTACCCGTCGATCTAGGGGTATGAACTGTTGTCGGTGCTCGCCATGCGACCCTGATCGCTTCCCGGCCTCGGTCGGCATGCGACGAGGCTAGGCTGATGTCCGTTTTACTGATGTAAACACAGAGAGTAGAAGACGCTGCTGTTATGGATGACACCGGCGTGCCTGTGGAGATTCCCCCGACCGTGCGGCGGATCGTGTCCCTGGTGCCGTCGCTGACCGAGTCGGTGGCGGCGACACTGCCGGAGGCGCTGGTCGGGGCGACGGACTGGTGCTCGCACCCGCCCGATCTGGACGTGGCCAGGGTCAGGGGCACCAAGAACCCCGACCTGGAGGCGATCGAGAAGCTCCGGCCCGACGTCGTGCTCGCCAACGCCGAGGAGAACCGCGCGCCCGACATCGAGGCCCTGCGCCAGGCGGGCATCGCGGTCTGGGTCACGAAGATCGAGACCCTGGACGAGGCGTTCGCGTCGCTGGACCGGATGTTCCGGCACGCCTGCCGTACCGGCCGCCCGGCCTGGCTGGACGCGGCGGAGGAGGCGTGGCGGGCGCCCGTGGAGGGTCCGCGGAGGACGGCGATCATCCCGATCTGGCGCCGCCCGTGGATGGTCGTCGGCCGCGACACCTTCACCGGCGACGTGCTCAGGCGCCTCGGCGTCGACAACCTGTACGCGGGCCACGCCGAGCGCTATCCCAAGATCCCGCTGCCTGAGCTGGTGGAGCGGCGGCCCGGCCTCGTGGTCCTGCCCGACGAGCCCTACGCCTTCTCCGCGACCGACGGCCCGGAGTGCTTCCCCGGGCTCACCTGCGCCCTGGTCAGCGGCCGCATGCTCACGTGGTACGGGCCTTCGCTGGTCGAGGCGCCGGCCCTCCTGCGGCGTGCGCTCAGCGGCTGAGAGCCGTCAGTCCACCGCTTGAGACGCCGCCAGCGAGGCGTCCACGGAGGCGGGCGACAGCACGTGCTCCATGACGATCACCGCCATCCCCACGATTCCCGCCCGGTCGCCCAGCGAGGAGGTGACGATCTCCAGGTTCCTGGTCGTGTACGGCAGGCTGCGGCGGTAGACGATCTCCCTGATTCCCGTCAGGTAGTGCTCCCTGGTCTCCGCCATGTCCCCGGCCAGCACCAGCACACCCGGGTTGAGCAGGCTCACCGCGGTGGCCAGCACGACGCCCAGCGTGCGCCCGGCCTCCTGGGTACGGGCGATGGCCGTCGGATCGCCCGCATGGACGAGGCGGACCACGTCGCGGCTGGACTCCTGGCCCAGGTCGACGGCGAGGGCGTGACCGCTGGCCAGCGAGGCGACGCAGCCGCGCGAGCCGCAGGTGCAGACGCGGTCGTCGCTCTCGCGGATGCGCACGTGCCCGATGTTCCCCGCGGCCTCCTCGACCCCCCGGTAGATCTGCCCGTCGAGGATGATGCCGGTGCCGATCCCGGTCGACACCTTGACGAGGATCAGGGAGGCGGTGTCCCGCCAGGAGGAATACCACTCGCCGAGGGCCATCGCGTTGGCGTCGTTCTCGATCAGGATGGGCACGTCGTACGCCCGGCCGACCGCCTCGCCCACCGGATGGTCGTCCCATCCGGGCATCAGGAACGACCTGATCACCCGGCCGCTGGTGCGGTCCACCGAGCCGGGCAGGTCCAGCCCGACGCCGCACACGTCGCCCGCCGGCCGTCCGATCCGGTCCAGCATCCGCTGGAACGCCTCCCGCACCCACGACAGCACGGCGTCGGGGCCGCGGTCGATGCGCATCTCGGTGCCCTCCTCGGCCAGCGGCCGGGCGGCCAGGTCGGTCAGCGCCGCCCTGGCGTGGGTGGCGCCCAGGTCGGCCACCAGCATGAGCCGCTTGGTCGCGTCGATGTCGAGCACCGAGGGCGGTCGCCCGCCCCCGGAAGCGCCCACGCCGGATTCGTGGATGTATCCGGCGTCGACGAGCCGGTCGACCCGGTCGGTGATCGTGGAACGGGACAGGCCGGTGTATTCGATGAGTTCCTTGCGCGTCCGGCAGGTGCCATTGCGGATGAGCTGGAGGATCTGCCCTGCCGTCAGCATCGTCTATCCCTTCTCGGCTCCCGCCGTCAGCCCTTCTGTCAGAAGTCGCTCGCCGGCGAAGAACACGATCACGATGGGCAGCGTCAGCACCACCGATCCGGCCATCAGGACCGTTGTAGGGATCTCTATGCTCCCCGCAAGCTGTGAGAGTCCCAGCGAAACGGTCCAGCTCTCCCGCTTCTCCACGAGGAAGAGCAGGGCGAACAGGAACTCGTTCCACGCGATCATGAAGGCGTAGAGTCCGGTGGCCATCAGCGCGGGCTTGGACAGCGGCAGAACCACCCGCCAGATGGTCGACAGTCTCGTGCACCCGTCGATCGCGGCCGCTTCTTCGACGCTTTGCGGCACGGTCTCGAAGTAGTTGCGGAGCATGTATACCGTGACGGGCACCGTTTGCGCGATATACACGAGGATCAGTCCGATCAGCGATCCGCGCAGCCCGAGCATCGTGAACAGCACGAACAGCGGGATCGCCAGCACGATCGCCGGAAAAAGATAGACGGCCAGGAACAGGAAATGCACCTGTCGCCGGCCGAAGAAGCGCAGCCGAGCCACCGCGTACGCGCCCGGGATCGAGACCAGCAGCGTGACCGCCACCGAGGCGACGGCGACGATCGCGCTGTTGCCCATGAAGGTCAGGAATCCCTGCTTGGTCAGCACGTTCACGTAGGTGTCCAGGGTGAACGTGGCCGGCCAGAGCGAGCCCGGCTCCAGGATGAGCTCCTGGATGTCGCGGATCGACAGCATGACCATGTAGTAGAGGGGGAACGCGGTGATCAGGAAGAGCACCGCGATGACCAGGGGCCTGAGGACGCGGAACAGCGCCCGCTCGAACCTATCCCTGCTCACGTTCGCCTCCCCCGAAGAACCTGAGGTAGATGGCCAGGAACACGACCAGCACGACCGCGAGCACGATGGCTTGAGCGGCCGAGGCGCCGATGTCGTCGCGGGCGGTCAGGAAGTTGTAGACCCGCACGCTGACCACCTCGGTGCCGGCGCCGCCGCCGGTCAGCAGGTAGACGTCGTCGAACTTGGTGAACGTGAACACGAACCGCAGCACCGACAGCAACGCGATGATCCGCCACAGTTGCGGCATGATCACGTACCGGAAGCGCTGGGTCGGCGTGGCGCCGTCCACGACCGCGGCCTCGTCCAGTTCCTTGGGCAGCGCCTGCAGCCGGGCCAGGATGAACAGGAACGCGAACGGGAAATACCGCCACGCCTCGAACGCGATCACCGTGAGCAGCGCCACCGGCACCTGGATGCCCAGGAACTCGCCCTTGGCCTGGCTGAGGAACGCGATCGGCTCGCTGAGCCAGGTGTTGACGATGCCGTACTGGGGGTTGAGCATCGTCTCCCACAGGAACGCCACGGCCACGACCGGCGCGACGTACGGGATCAGGATCGAGGCCCGGACCAAAGTCCGCCCCTTGAACTTGTCCCGCAGCGCCAGCGCCGCCACCAGACCGATCGCGATCGACAGCGCCGTCCCCGCGACCGTGTAGACGAGCGTGTTGACCAACGCCGTCCAGAAACCGGGCTCGGCGACCACGTACGCGAAGTTCTCCAGCGTGTAGTGGCCGAAGACGCCCACTCGCCGGATGTTGATCAGCCGCGCGTCCTGGAATGCCAGCATGATCGCCCACAGCAGCGGCAGCACCACGACGACAAGCGTGATGATCAGCGTCGGCGAGATCAGCAGGAGCCCGGCGCGGCCCTCCTGCTGCCGCAGTGTCCGTGGTGGCCGGCGCTCCGGGGGCGGCGCCGGCTCGGTCGTACGCGGGGGAGCCGCGGCCCGGCCGCTCACTGCCGGATCCCGCGCTTGACCGTCTCGACGTCGGTCTTGGCCTGGGCGGCGGCGGCCTGCGGGGTCAGTGACCCGTCGACGACCCCGCTCAGCGCCTTGGGCACCGGCAGCTCGCCCATGATGGCGCCGACCAGCTTGCCCTGCCCCTGCGGGATGCCCCAGCGGGCGAACGTGTCAGGGCTCTTGCGCAGGTCGTCGAGCACGTCGGCGGGGTAGACGTCGGACAGCGGCTTCTTGGTGTCGACTCCCGCGGGCAGCTTGCTCCACGCGTCCTGGAAGTTCGTGCGGGCGGGGAACTTGCCCTCGGGCGCCATACCGATCCAGCGCTCGTAGCCCTCGTTCATCATGTACGAGACGAACTTGGCGGCCGAGTCCTTGGCGGCGTCACGGGTGATCGCCCACGAGACGATCTCCCCGTACTGCGCGGGCGCGCTCGCGTCGTGGCCCTTCAGCGCCGTCACCACGCCGGTGTTCTCGGCCAGCCACTCGGGGTTCTCGCGGCACTCCTGGCAGCTCGGCAGCGCGTCCTTCCGCAGCCCGGCCAGCTCGTCCAGGATGAACGACGACCAGATCATCATGGCGGCCTTGCCGGAGAAGTAGGTGGCCCTGGTGGTGTCGACGTCCTGTTTGCCCTTGACCGAGTGGTTCTTGGCCAGGTTCGCGTAGAACTCGAAGGCCCGCGCGCATTGAGGGGAGTCGAGGCTGACGTTTCCGGAATTGTCGACGAGCTGGCAGCCGTTCGCCAGCGCGACGTGCTCGAAGCTCTGCGCGGTGAAGGAGTCCTTCGGCGCGATCGCCAGCGTGATGCCCGCGACCCCGCCCGTGTTGAGCTTCGCGGCCGCCGCCTGCAGGGCCTCGTAGGTGTCCGGGGGCTGCAGCCCCGCCTTGTCGAACAGATCCTTGCGGTAGAGGATCAGCTGTGCCCAGCCGTCGCTGGGCACCGCGAGCAGCTTGCCTCCCGAGGTGTCGAGCTCCAGGGCGCGCGGCGAGAACGAGCTCCGGCCGAGCTGGTCGACGACCTTGCCCGGCGTCTCGGTGTCGAGCAGGTCGTTGGCCTCCAGCTCGCGTACGGACGCCAGGGGCAGCGCCCCGATCACGTCGGGCAGGTCGTCCGCCGCGGCGGCGGCCGTCACGGTCTGGCTGAACTGGTCTTCGGCCACGCCGACCAGCTCTACCTGGATCCCGGTCTGCTGGGTGAACTCGGCGATGATCTTCTTCTGCACGGCCATCCGGTCATCGAGGTTCTCCTCGGTCCAGACCTTGATCTTGTTGGCCGTGGGCGACTGTTCGCCACCGTCGCCGCACGCCGCCAGCGAGGCGACGGTCAGCAGGGCGACGGAGAGGACGGCGGTTACCTTCTTGGGCATTGCACGCTCCTCTGATCGGGGATACGCCGCCCTTACCCCGGGATCAGATGGCGCAACGTACGGTAGGCGATACCGAGACCGGTCTGTACCCTCTCCGTGTTTCCGCTCCAGACGGGGTCCTCGTGCTCCACGGACACCACCCCGTCGTAGCCGCCCTCGTAGAGCGCGTCGATCACCCGCGTCCAGTCGATCCGGCCGAGGCCGGGCACGCGGAAGCGGTACCAGCCCTTCTCGCCGCTGATCGGGCCGTGGAAGCCGTACCGGTCGATCTTGCCCGGCAGGAACTCGGTGTCCTTGGCCTGGACGTGGGCGATGTTCGGGATGTACGGGCGCAGCGCCGCGACCGGGTCGATGCCGAGGGGCACCAGGTGCGAGGGGTCGTAGTTGAGCTTGAGCCCGAGCGCGAACATCCACTCCCACAGCTCGGGGGAGTAGGCGAGGTTGCCCGGATATCCGTCGGGATGCCAGCTCTTCATCACGCAGTTCTCGATGACGATCTCGACGTCGCGCTGCCGGGCGTACTCCACGAGCGGGCCGAACACGTCTTCGGCCCGCTTAAGATTGTCGCGCACCGGACGCCCGGGATCGCGGCCCACGAACGTGCCGACGGTCGGGCAGCCGAGGGCCGCGGCGACGTCCACACAGCGCCGCACATGCGCGTTCACCTGCGGCCCTTGCTCGGGGTGAAGATTGTTTTCGTAGTACGCGATCGAGGAAAGCGTAAGTCCGCTCTCGGTCACGATTCGCCTGATTCGATCATGTTCGACGTCGTCGAAACGATCAACTCTGATGTGATTTCGGCCATCCGAAGATGGCCAGCCCGCGACCTCCAGGGCCTCGAATCCCTGGCCCACAGCCCAGTCCGCGATGTCGGTAAGGTCACTTTCCACAAGACACGCGGTCAGAAACCCCAATTTCATCAGTCGCTCCCATCAGAAGTCGTAGACTTAAGAGTGTTACGTGCACACCTAACGTGTGCAAACAAGGAATAAATCTTTCTCTTTTGTTTGATCAATAAGCGTAAGTGTTGGGGAATGCGCGTCATCACCTTTGAAGAGCCAGGCCATGTCCGCCTCGGCCTGGAGTCGCCCGCCGATCTCGTTCCGGGCTCCGTGCGGGTCCGTACGATCTACTCCGGGGTCTCGGCCGGCACCGAGCTCACCGCCTACCGCGGAACAAATCCATATCTGACCCGCAAGTGGGACACCGAGCGCCGGCTCTTCGTCGACGGTCAGACGCATGCCTACCCCCTCACCGGCTGGGGATACCAGGAGGTCGGGGAGGTGGTGGAGGCGGCGGCCGACGTCGCGGACCCCCCTGTCGGTGCCCTCGTGTGGGGCATCTGGGGTCATCGCGCCGAGGCCGTCGTGCCGGCGGAAAAGCTGGTCGGCCACGTGCTGCCGCCGGGCGCGGACCCGCTGACCGGCGCCTTCGCCCGCGTGGGCGCCATCGCGCTCAACGCCGTGCACGCCGCCGACGTGCATCTGGGTGACCAGATCGCGGTCTTCGGCCAGGGCGTCATCGGGCTGCTCGCCACCCGCCTGGCCGTGCTCAGCGGCGCCAGGGTGATCGCCGCCGACTCCATCCCCGACCGGCTGGAGCTGGCCAGGAGGTTCGGCGCGGCCGAGACGTTCGACGTGGCCGCGGGCTCGGTCGCCGAGTTCATGCGCAAGCGCGTCGAGGGCGCCGACACCGTCATCGAGCTGAGCGGCAGCCACCAGGGCCTGCACGAGGCCATCAGGACCGTCCGTAAGGGCGGCCGGGTCGTGGCCGCCGGCTTCTACCAGGGTGACGGCGTCGGGCTGCGGCTGGGCGAGGAGTTCCACCACAACCAGGTCCAGCTCGTCTCCTCCCAGATCGGCGGGGTCGCCTCGTGGCTGGCGCACCGATGGGACGTCGAGCGTCTGCAGCGCACGTTCATGGAGCTCGTGCACCGCGGCGAGATCGACGCCGCCGAGCTCATCAGCCACGTCATGCCCATCGAGAGGGCCGCCGAGGCCTTCGACCTGCTCGACAAGCACCAGTCCGAGGTGCTCCAGCTCGTCTTCCGATTCGAGGAGTAACAAGTGAAGCTCGCCGTACAGGAGCAGCTTCTGCCTGGCCGCACGCTGCAGGAGAAATTCGCGTTCGCGGTCGATGCCGGGTTCGACGCCATCGAGCTGCGCGGCAAGGGCGATTTCCACTTCGCCGGCCGCCTGACCGAGCTCAAGCGGGCTTTGGCCGACGGCGTGGTCATGCCGACGGTCTGCGTGGACATGCCGCACTTCATCGGTGACTTCGACCCGGTCAAGCGCAAGGACGCCATCCAGCAGCTCAGGTCGCAGCTCACGGTGATCGCCGAGCTGGGCGGCATCGGCGTCATGACGCCTGCGTCCTGGGGCCAGTTCTCCCTCCGGCTGCCGCCGTTCGAGCCGCCGCGCAGCGCCGAGGAGGACCGCGAGGTGCTGGCCGAGGCATTGGGCATCCTCGGCGAGCACGCGCAGCGCAACGGCGTGCTGATCATGCTGGAGCCGCTCAACCGCTACGAGAACCACATGGTCAACTCGCTCGCCGACGCGGTCTTCTACTGCGCCATGGACTCGATCAGGGTCGTCGGCGACACGTACCACATGAACATCGAGGAGGACGACCCCTGCCGCGCGCTGGCCGAGGCCGCCCCCTACCTCGCGCACATGCAGATCAGCGAGTCCAACAGGAACCAGCCGGGCACCGGTCACCTCGACTGGGGCGCGCAGCTGGCCACGCTCGACGCCTTCGGCTACGAGGGCTACCTCGCGCTCGAATGCCGGCTGCGCGGCGAGCCCGAGATCGTTCTCCCCCAAACAGCGGCCTTCGTCAGGAAGTTCCTATGATCCTTCGCGACGCCGTGCGCGTCCTGGTGGCTAACTGGGACGGCAGTTACACGGTTCCCTCCCGTCGGCTCTATCCCCATCAGTGGAGCTGGGACTCGGCCTTCATCGCGATCGGACACGCCCGCTGGGCGCCGAGAAGAGCCAGGTCGGAGCTGCTCAGCCTGTTCGGCGCGCAGTGGCGCGACGGCCGGGTGCCGCACATCGTATTCAACCCGAAGGTGCCGGACGGGGCCTATTTCCCCGGTCCCGAGTTCTGGCAGGCCCACGCCCCGTCCGGGTCGGCGACCTCCGGCATCATCCAGCCGCCGGTGCACGCGCTGGCCGCCTGGAAGACCCACCTGGCCGACCCCGATCCCGCGTTCCTGCGCAGGATCTACCCCAGGCTCGTGGCGCAGCAGGAGTTCCTGCGCGCGGCCAGGCGCTCCCCTGAGGGCCTGATCTCGATCGTGCACCCCTGGGAGTCGGGCATGGACAACAGCCCGGCCTGGGACCTGCCGCTGCAGGAGGTGCAGAGCCGCCCGGCCGGGTTCGTCCGCCGGGACCTCACCGACGTCAGCGCCGACGAGCGGCCCACCGACCGGGACTACGAGCGCTACGTCGCGCTCGCCACCGCCTATCGTGACTCCGGCTACCGCCGGCCTGGCGCGTTCCACGTCGAGGATCCGCTGTTCAACGCCGCGTACGGCGTCGCGGAATCGACCCTCGCCAAGATCGCGCAGGAGTGCGGCCTCGACCCCGAGCCCCACGAGCGCGAGGCGGCCGCCATCACCGCCGCCATGGTCGAGCACCTCTACGACGGCGGCCTGTTCCAGTCCCGCGACGTGCGCACCGGCCGCGTGATCCACTCCAGCAGCGCCGCCGGGCTGACGCCGCTCATGCTGCCCGATCTGCCGGACGAGATCGCCGACACGCTGATCGCGACGGCGCTGGACAGGTTCGCGCTCAAGGACGGCATCCTGCCCAGCTTCTCCCCGTCCGCGCCCGAGTTCGACCCGGTCCGCTACTGGCGCGGCCCGAGCTGGATCAACCTCACGTGGCTGGTCTGGCAGGGGCTCAAGGAGCGCCGCCCCGACCTGGCGGTCCCGGTCGCCGACGGGATGCTCAACCTGGTGATGCACTCCGGGTTCCGCGAATACTTCGACCCCTTCACACTGCGGGGGCACGGTTGCGGGGACTTCAGCTGGTCAGCCGCCCTCATCCTCGACGTGGTCGCTGAGCACGGCCTGGATGCTCTGCCGGCGCCGGGCCGCGAGATCGGTGAGGAACTGGGGGGCGTCGGAGAAACCGACGACGTCGGTGATCAGGTGCTCGCGTAGCAGCCTGCCGTGCTCCCTGAGCAGGGTGATCGTCTCGTGCGAGAGCCGCTCCCTGTCCCAGGCGTGCGCCAGGCCGCGCGGCACCCGGCCGATCTGGGCGCAGCGCACGGTCAGCCCGTTGTGGTGGAACTCCTCGCCGAGCCGCACCTCCTGCGCGCCCTGCGTGTAGAAGGCCAGATCCACCAGCGTGCCCTGCGGGCGCAACAGCCGCAGGCCGAGCGCCAGCGCCCGGGTCTGGCCCCGGCACTGGAACACCACGTCCGCGCCGCGGTCGTCGACGCCGTGCCGCCAGCGGCGCTTCAGCGCCACCGCCGGGTTGTCGTCCGCGAGCAGGACGTGCGCGCCGAGCGACTCGGCGACCGCGAGCCTGGCCGGGGTCTCGTCCACGACCACAACCTCGGCCGCGCCGCAGGACATCGCGAAGCAGGCCGTCAGCAGGCCGACGACACCGGCGCCCACGACCACGATCCGCCGCCCGCGTACGCCGTCGCCGAGCTGCTGCACGGCGGGTCCGTGCAGGTCATGGGCCGCGTGTAGCAGGCCGTTGGCGCAGATCGGGCCCATGTGGGCGACATAGATGCCGAGCACCGGATCGAGGTCCTCGGGCAGCTCCACGAACCGGTCCGTCATCGGGTCCGCCACGTACGCCGTCCGGTGCCCGTAGCACATCGCCACCAGCGCCCCTTCGGCCACGGCCCGCGTACGCGTCTCCACCACCAGGCCGACCTGCATGTAGCCGATGCCGCGCACCGGATAGGCGATCGCCGGCGTGCCCTCCGTGAACAGGCCGAGCGCCTGGTCCCAGGACGAGGTCAGGTAGGGGTTGGTGCCCTTGACGTAGGTCAGCTCGGTGCCCGCCGAGATGCCGCTGTGGGTGGTGGCCACCATGAACCCGCCCTCGGGCACGTCCGGCAGCTTCTCCTCCACCAGCGCCACCCGCCCTGGCCCTTCGATACTCAGGAGTTTGGTCATGGCCTCACTCCGCGAGGCCGGCTCGGTCGCCATATGCCGCAGCCTTCTCCCGTTGCTCTGGTTGGTCGGCTTCGAGCGTCACCGGGCTTCGGTCCGCCGCGGACCGCGCGAGCGCCAGAGCCAGGCGGTGGGTTCGCAGAGCCTCACGGTACGGCACGCGCACGTCGGCGTCCTTGCCTTGCACGGCATTGATGAACTCCCTGTCCACCCGCGTCTTGGCCAGCCCGTCGTCCTCGATCACGCGCTCGCCGTCGACCAGCAGCCGCGTCTCGCTGAGCTCCAGCGCGATGCCGTCGGCGCACACCTCCAGCCCCACCCGGTGCTTGTGCTCCAGCAGGCACGAGGTGGCCAGCAGCCCCGCCGCGCCGCCGGCGAAGCGCAGCACCGCGGCCGTGGCCCGGTCCACCTCGCCGTCCACGGTGTTCTCCGCGGGCACGGCGTGCACCATCGTCACCTCGCCCACCAGGACTCGCGCCAGGTCCAGCACGTGGACGGCCTGCTCGACGATCTGGCCGCCCGACCTGCTCTGATCCAGCCACCAGCCGACCGGGGGGACCTTGTCGAGCCAGTGGCCGAGCGCGAGGCGTACCGGGCGGTCGGCGAGCAGGTCGCGGGCTCGCTCCACGATGTCCAGGTAGCGCCAGTGGTGGCCGACCGCGGACGGCAGAGATCTCCGCTCGATTTCGGCGGCGATGTTTTGCGCCGTTGGGAGGTCCAGTGAAAGGGGTTTTTCCACGAAAATCGGTAGATTGCACGACAGAACATCTTGTTCAGGGTTACCGTGCGCGAAAGGAGGCACACAGACATAGACAGCATCCAGACCGTCGGCATGGAGTAGGTCGGCGTGGCTGCCATAGGCGGGGGAGCCATGCTTGGAGGCCAGAGCTTCGGCCCTGTGGAGGTCCGTGTCGGCGATACCAGCGATCGTGACATCGGGGAACTCGGACAGGACGTCCGCATGACGAGCGGCTACATTTCCGGCACCCACGATGCCGACACGGGTCATTGGGGACACAACTCGGCATATGCCACGTTTGGGCGTAAGCAAACAAACATGTTCGTAAGGACTCCCAGCGGGCAGAAGCCGTGACCTCATGAGATCGGGGCTGACTGCATGGAGACAGATCTGCGAGCCTTGGCCAGGGTCCAGGAATGGTACGGCCCGCACTCGAGCACCGCAGCCGAGTGGCCGGTCGACGCTTTAATGCTGGCCAAGGGAAACACCACGGTGAGCGTTGTGCTGCCTGCTCGTGACGAGGAGAGCACAGTGGGCGACATCGTCACCGTCATCCGCCGTGACCTCGTCGAACGAACCCCACTCGTCGACGAGATCCTCGTCGTCGACTCCCGCTCCACCGACGCGACCGCCGAACGTGCCCGCGAGGCAGGCGCCCGCGTGGTGGCGCAAGACGACGTCCTCCCACAACTTCCCCCGCTGACGGGCAAGGGTGAAGCGCTGTGGAAGGGGCTGGCCGCCTCCCACGGCGACATCGTCGTGTTCGTGGACTCCGACCTGCGCAGCTTCGGCGCGCACTACGTGTCGGGGCTGGTGGGGCCGCTGTTGGTGGACGCCGACACGCAGTTCGTGAAGGCGACGTACGAGCGGCCGTACACCGGCGCGGACGGCGTCGTGCAGCGCGGCGGCGGCGGCCGGGTCACCGAACTGGTGGCCAGGCCATTGATCAACATGTTCTGGCCGGAACTGGCCGGAATCGCCCAGCCGCTCGGCGGCGAGTACGCCGGCCGGCGCGAGGTGCTCGAACGGGTGCCGTTCGTCACCGAGTACGGCGTGGAGTTCGGGCTCCTCGTGGACCTGCTCCAGCTCGTCGGGCTGGACGCGATGGCCCAGGTGGACCTGGGTGATCGCACGCACACCCACCAGTCGATGACCGCGCTCGGCCGGATGGCCGGACAGATCATGCTCACCGCCTGGTCGCGCCTGGAACGCCAGGGCCGCGTGATGGCGTCGGAGCCTCCGGCGCACACGCTGTTGCAGTTCGGGCTCGATGGGCAGGCGGATCTGGTGGACGTGGCCGTGGCGGAGCGACCTCCGCTCGCCTCCCTCGTACTGGAGGAGGATGTGGCATGAAAGTCCTGGTGAACGCGGGACCGTGGCTGTCGGTTCCGCCTCCCGGCTACGGCGGGATCGAGAACGTGGTGGCCACGCTGGTGCCCGCGCTGCGCGCGCGTGGCGTACACGTGGTGCTGGCCTCCGCCGGGTCGAGCACGCTCGACGTGGACGAGCTGATCAGCGTCTTCGACGAGGGCCAGTTCACGGAGCTGCAGAAGCCGTACAACCAGGTCATGGGCATCGCGCACGCGCACCAGGCCCGGGTGGCGGCCGAGTTGCGCGCCCGCGACGACATCGACCTCGTCCACGACCACCTGGAAGTGGTCGGGCCCGCGGTGCTGTCCGCGCTCGGCGGGCCGCCCGTTCTCCACACCCTCCATTGGGACCTGCGAAAACATCCGGCCTTCTACGGCGCGTTCCCGCCGTCGATCGCGGTCAACGGCGTCTCGGAGTCGCAGCTCGCCCGCGCCCCCGAGGCCCTGCGCGCGGCCTCGCTCGGCGCGGTCTACCTGGCCACCCCGCTCGCCGAGGGCGACGTGCGGGCGGAGCGGGGGGAGCACCTGGTGGTCATGGGCCGGATCTGCCAGCTCAAGGGCCAGCACGTGGCGGCCAGGCTGTGCCAGAAGCTCGGGCTGCCGCTGGTGCTGGCCGGGCCGGTCAGCGGCCGCAACACCCAGGCCGAACTGGACGTCGTGGCCCAGAACCCGTACCACCCGCTGCACAGCCACCCCGACGTCCGCTACCACCTCGACCAGGTGTCCCGCTATCTCGACGGCGAGTTGGTCAGGTGGGTCGGCGCGGTGGGCGGCCCGGACAGGGACCACCTCTACGCCTCGGCCCGCGCCGCGCTCTTCCCGATCCAGTGGGACGAGCCCGGCGGCACGGCCGTCGTCGAGGCGCTGGCACTCGGGGTGCCGCCGGTGGGCCTGCGCCGCGGCTGCCTCCCGGAGATCATCGACCACGGCCGCACGGGCTTCCTCGCCGACAGCGAGGAGGAACTGGCCGAGTGGGTGCTGCGGGTGGACGAGCTGGACCCGGAGGAGTGCCGCCGTGAGGCCCACCGCCGCTTCTCGCCGTCCGTGATGGCCGATCGCTATCTGGAGTTGTACGAGCGGGTCATGCGCACGTAGGCGGGTCAGGAGAAACCGCGGGGCAGCACGGTGACGGGGCTGGAGGCGGCCCGCAGTGCCTTCATGGCGAGCTCCCCGAGGAACACCCGGTACGGCTGCGCGTCCTCGCTGGCCGCGCAGACCAGCAGCTCGCCGGGCAGCCACTCGACGTCGGCCATCGCGGCGGTCACGTCGTGGCCCTCGGCCACCTCCGATTCCGCCTCGATCCCCGTGCTCTCCCAGGCCAGCCGCACCGCCAGGGCGAGATCGTCCCTGAGCTTGCCCTGGTCCTCGGTACGAAGGTCGAACGTGACCAGCCGGAGCGGCACGCCCAGCCGCAGCGCCGCCTGCGCCATCCTCTCGACCGCCGCGTCGCACTGCGGCCGGTGCACGTAGGCCAGCGTGAGGCGGTCGATCCCGTCGGCCGGGACGTAGCCGGCGGGCGCCAGCATGACGGCCTCCGAGGACAGGTGCAGCAGGTGGTCGGAAGTGGCGCCGATCGCGATGCGGCCGCGGTGCCCGCCGCTCGCCGAGCCGACCACGATCAGGTCGGCCCTGATCCTGCTGGCCAGCACCGACAGGCCGCGCCCCGGACCCCTGCTCTCGTAGGTGAGGTATTCCGCCGGCATCGGTCCCAGCTCCTCGGCCGCGTGCGCCAGGTTGGCCTGCGCCTCGACCGCCAGTCCGGGGCTGCCCGGCGGGTAGATCGTCGCGATCGTGAGCTCGCCGCCGGTGACCCGCGCGATCGCGGCACCGAGCGCCAGAGCGTCACGACCGCCCGAATCGCTGGTGTAGCCGACGATCACGTGCTCTCCGATCACGACTCCGCTCTTACCCGCTCTGAACTGGGGTTACGCGGCGTTGATCGGACCGTTGCAAACGCGCGGAGGTGCAAAACCGCGAAGATCAGTCTTGATGGTATCCGCAGCGAGATCCTGGCTGGATCGACCGTTTGGGGGAGAAATTTGCCGACATTCCGCCATAAGGTCGAGGCGTGTGAAGGCCGCAGTTCGTAAGGTCGTGTCCATTGCCCGTTCACGGATTGGACACGTGTGTACCGCGACATCGCCGACTTCGCCCTCACCACGCCCGCGTGGCTCCACACGCTCGCCGAAGTGGGCACGGACGCCGGGTTATTCGTGTTCGCGGCGCTCTTCGTGGTGGCCGCCCTGCGTGCGTGGCGGGCACCGGCGCGGGACCTGGCGCTGGTGATCGCCGGGCCGGCCGGGGTGGTGGTCGCGTACGTCGTGAGCGAGGTCGTGAAGATCCTCGTCCGCGAGGACCGGCCGTGCCGGGGCGGGATCGTGACGATCGCCGACTGCCCGCCGCCGGACGACTGGTCCTTTCCCAGCAACCACTCCGTGATCGCGGCCGGCGCGGCCGCCACCCTCGTGCTGGCCTGGCGCGCGCTCGCATGGGTGGTGTTCCCGCTGGCGGCGGTCATGGCGTTCTCGCGGGTGTTCGTCGGCGTGCACTACCCCCACGACGTGGCCGGGGGCTTCCTGATCGGGCTGGCGCTGGCGCCGCTGTTCGCGCTGCTGTGCGTGGGTGCCGTCACCCCTGCCGTACGCCTCGCGCGAAGTCGTCTGTCGCTTCGATGAGCCGGTCCAGGATGCCGGGCTCGATGTAGGCGTGCCCGGCGTCGTCCACCACGTGGAACTCCGCCTCCGGCCACGCCTGGTGCAGGTCCCACGCGGTGGCCATCGGGGTGCAGGCGTCGTATCGGCCCTGCACGATCACGGCAGGAATGTGCCGGATCTTGTCGACATTCCTGATGAGCTGATCGGGCTCGAACCAGCCGCCGTGGTGGAAGTAGTGGTTCTCGATGCGGGCGAAGCTCACCGCCATCCGCTCCTCCCCGAACTCGGCGACCAGCTCGGGGTCCGGCAGCAGCGTGATCGTGCCCGCCTCCCACTGCGCCCACGCCTTGGCCGCCGCGAGCCGGGCGGCATCGTCGTCGCCTTCGAGCCGCCTGCGGAACGCCGCCATCAGATCGCCCCGCTCCTCTTCCGGGATCGGGGCCACGTACCGCTCCCACAGGTCAGGGAACAGGTAACAGGCCCCCTCCTGGTAGAACCAGCGCAACTCCTGCGGCCGCAACGTGAAGATCCCGCGCAGCACCAGCTCGGTCGTCCGCTCGGGATGCGCCTGCGCGTACGCCAGCGCCAGCGCGCTGCCCCACGACCCGCCGAACACCTGCCACCTTTCGATGCCCAGATGCTCGCGCAGCCGCTCCATGTCCGCCACCAGGTTCCAGGTGGTGTTGGCCTTGAGGTCGGTGGCGGGGTCGGCGGCGTGCGGCCGGCTACGGCCGCAATTGCGCTGGTCGAACAGCACGATGCGGTAGAGCTCCGGGTTCCACTGGCGGCGGTGCTTGGTGGTGCACCCGCCTCCGGGGCCGCCGTGCAGCATGACGGCCGGCCTGCCGTCGGGGTTGCCGCAGACCTCCCAGTAGATCTCGTTGCCGTCGCCGACGTCCAGCAGGCCGGAGTCATAGGGCTCGATGGGCGGATACAGGGTTCTCATGGCCACCGATCCTGCCATGGACCGGGTCCGGCCTCCTTCTCGTTGATGTCAGGGGCGGTCGATGACCAGAGCCTGCCAGGAGGGCGGCATGTTGCGGCTCACCTCGATCCCCGAGAAGACCGAAGGCTCCTGCGGCCCGTGCTTCTTCGCCCAGGCGGCCATCTGGGCCAGCCCTTCGGCCAGCGGCACCGAGCCGGCGCCCACGCCGAGGATGTCCCGGGCCTTGTCATGGGCGGAGAAGGCGTGCACGACCTCGTGCCTCGCCTCCAGGTGCCGCACCCGCAGCGGCGCGTCCATCGCCTCCGCCACGGCCCTGGCCAGTTCGTTGACCGTGTGAGGGGTGTCGCCGCCGATGTTGAAGATCTCGCCATAGGCTCGCGGGTTGCCGATCGAGCGGGCGATCGGCAGGGCCACGTCGTCGATGTGACTGAAGGCCCGGGTCTGCTCGCCGTCCCCGAAGATCGTGCATTCCTCGCCGCGCAGGATCTGATTCATGAAGATCCCGATGACGTTGCGGTAGCGGTCGCCGATGTTCTGCCGCTCGCCGTAGACGTTGTGCGGCCGGAAGATGACGTACGGCAGGCCGAACATCTCATGGCTGACCTTCAGCTCCTGCTCGACCGCGTATTTGGCGATGCCGTACGGGTCCACCGGTGCGGGCGTCAGATCCTCCGACATGGGGGGCTCGGCGTGCCCGTAGACGGCGATGGAGGAGGTGAAGACGAAGCACCGCACGGTCCCGGCGTTGACGGCCGCGTTGATCAGGTTCACGCTGCCGATCACGTTGTTGGTGTAGTTGTAGCGCTTGATGAAGTGGCTCAGCCCTTCGGCGGCGTACGCGGCCAGGTGGAAGACATAGTCGAACTTCCAGGTCGCGAAGAGCGCGTCCACCACGTCCTGGTCGCAGACACTGCCCTGGTGGAAGTGGGCACCGTCGGGCACGTTGGCCGCGTCCCCGCCCGACAGGTCGTCGAGAACCACGACCTGGTGACCAGCGCGGAGCAGATCAGCGGCGACATGCGAGCCGATGAACCCCGCGCCTCCGGTGACCAGTGATGTTGGGGTCATGAGAGTCATTCCTTCCTGCTGGCGGTGACGGCGTGGTGCGGCGCGGGCCCTGGCATGGGCCGCGTGGGGTTGAACAGCTTGAGCAGGCGGAGCGCCGGTACCGCCATCACGGTGGTGAACAGCGCCATCACCACCAGCACGGTGAAGGCGCCGCCGCTGATGACGCCGACGCTCAGGCCGGTGCTGAGCACGACGATCTCGGTGACCCCGCGGGCGTTCATGAGCACGCCGAGGCCGAGCGCGAGCTTCCTGGGCATGCCCCCGCCGAGCGCGACCACCGCGGCCGTGCCGAGCTTGCCGAGCACCGCGACCACGAGCAGGACCGCCCCGCCGACCAGGACGGCCGGTTGGTCGAACGCCATGCGGACGTTCGTCTGCAGCCCGATCGAGGCGAAGAACACCGGGAGCAGCAGCGCCTGGTTGAGTGTCCCCAGCCGCTCCGGCACGGTGCCGAGCAGGGTGGCGTCACGGGGGAGCACGACTCCGGCCAGGAACGCCCCGAAGATCGCGTGGACGCCGATGGCGTCCGTGGCCGCGGCCAGCGCGAAGATCAATCCGAGCACGAGGGCCAGGCTGGCCGCCGTGGGAAGCGTGGTCCCGGCGAAGCGGGCGGTCAGGGCACGCAACGCGGGACGTACGAGGAACAGGAGGAGCAGCACCAGAGCTGCCGTCAGCCCGACCGCGGCCAGCACCCCTGATGGCCCCCGCGCGTGGCTGATCGCCAGCACCACGGCCAGCGCGCACCAGGCGAGCACGTCCGCCACGCCCGCGCACACCATGGCCAGCGAGCCCAGCCTGGTGCCGGACAGGCCGGCCTCCTGCACGATCCTGGCCAGCACCGGGAAGGCGGTGACACTGAGCGCGGTGCCGATGAACAGCACGTAGTCGGTCATGCCCGCCTGCGGCCCGGCGAGCGCGGCGGAGAACGGGATCGCCGCGACGGCTCCCAGCGCGAAAGGCACCGCCATCATCGCCAGGCTGGCCGCCCCGATCACGCTGCGCTGGCGGCCGAGCACGCCCGGGTCGAACTCCATGCCCACCGTGAACATGAAGATCGCCAATCCGGCCTGGGCGAGCAGGTTCAGGTCGGGCATGATCCAGTCGGGCATGATCAGCTCCACTGCGCCTGGCGCCAGCGAGCCGAGCACCGAGGGCCCGAGCAGCAGCCCGGCCACCATCTGCCCCACCACGGACGGCTGGCCGATCTTGCGGGCCAGCACGCCGCCGAGCGAGGCCAACCCGCCGATCACGGCCACCCCGAGGAACAGCCGCAGCGTGAACTCGGCGCGCGTCACCTCCTGCGCCTGCGCCGCCGCCGGCGCGACCCGGTGTCCCGAACCCGCACCGCCGACGCCGAAGGCCACCATGAGCACCACCACGGCCCCGACGGTCAGCGCGACCGCCAGGATCACACCGCGCACGGGTGCGGGCAGCAGCCGTTGCTCGGTGTCCTCCAACGGTGTCTCAACGTGCATGTTCACACTCCCGAGAAGGCTCACGCCGTGGCCGCAACCAGTGCAGGATCGCCACCGCGTGGACGAGCTCGCCGACGGCGAGCAGGGCCACCGCGCCGAGCGCGCCCGCCCACGGCACGACGAGGAAGGCCAGCGCCCCCGCCACGACCAGCGACAGCGCCGCCCCGGCCGCGGTCGCCGTCAGCGCCTCGCGGGTGGCGTTCTCCATCAGGTAGTTGGCGCTGCCCACGGCGAAGACGACCGGGACGACGGCGAAGTACAGGATGACGACGCCCACGCCCCCGTACGGCCGCAGCCCCGCCAGCGCGGCGGCCAGCGCGGCCAGCACGTACGGCGTGCCCGCCAGCAGCAGGAGGCGAAGCCAGCGCGACAGCCGGTTGTAGGCGACGGTGAGGTCCTTCTGGTGCAGCGACCTGGACACGTCGGGCTGCAGGATGCGCAGGAGGTAGGAGAAGGCGTTGAGGACAAGTGACGAGGCGGTGGCGGCCATGTAGAGCCCGGTGCTTTCGTCCTTCGCACCCGCCACCGACAGCGCCAAGAACATCAGGCTCATCGTCAGCCCGCCGGCCAGGTCGGGGACGGCCATCCGCAGCGAGTTGCCGGTCGCGGCCCGCAGGAGCGTGCGGCGGCGCAGCCCGCCGAACGAGGGTCGCAGCCCGGCGAGCAACACCAGGTTGAGCACGGTCAGCGTGCCCGCGTACAGCGCGAGGAACAGCACCGGCGTGGCTCCCAGCGCCAGCGCCGCCACCGCCCAGCAGCCCATCGCGGCGGACAGCACGAGGTGGTTGGCCACGTCCTGCGCCGGCCTGCCGATGGCTCTGGCGAGACCGACGAGCACCTGGTTGAGTCCCAGGCAGATCGCGGTCAGCCCGGCGAGCACGGCCACCGGCCACGGCCCGTGGTGCCCGAGTGCCAGCATCCCGGCCAGGACGGCCAGCGCCACCGCCGCCAGCAGCCCGGCCAGGGCCACGAAGACGCCGATCAGTGCGGGGACGGTGTAATGCAGCCGGGGGATCAGCTTGAGCGCGCACTTCTCGATCCCGGTCGCGACGAGTGGTGTGAGGAAGGCCAGGCCGCCCATGGCCTGCGCGTAGCCGGCGTAGTCGGCCGGACCCCACGCCACGAGGAGCGCCAGGTTCGCCAGGAGCAGGGTCCCGCGGAAGGTGGCCCGCCCGCCGAGCAGCGCCGCCAGACTCTTCGGCGTCGCGGTCCCGGGAAGTCTCATGCGGAGACGGCGACGTAGTCGGAGGTGACGAACTTGCCCTTGCCGCCCGGCGTGATCCGCACGGACTCGGCCGCCACCACCTCCAGTGGGAACTCGCCACCGGCCAGAGTGAAGAGCTTCTCGCGCACGGTCGCGAAGACCCGCTCGGCGGGCTCGTCTCCGCTCGGCACGACGTGGACGCGTACCAGTCCGGCCGGGTCCTGGTGGACGAAGCACTCGCTGATCCCCGGGTGGGTGGCCGCCAGGTGCAGGAACGCGTCGGGGTAGAGCCGCTCTCCCGACGGGAGCGTGACGTAGTCGTTGCTGCGTCCCGTAGTCAGGCGCAGAGTGCGGAAGCGGCGGCCGCAGCGACAGCGGCCGGGCTCGATGAGGCCGATGTCGCCCAGGCTGTAACGCAGCAGCGGCATCGCCCGTTCCAGGAACGCGGTGACCACCACCTGACCAGGCCGGCCGTCCGGCAGCGGCTTGCCCGATTCGTCGACGATCTCGCAGTACACACGATCCTCCCCCAGGTGGGCGCGGCCGTGCCGGCAGTCGTAGGTGACGTTCAGCACCTCGAACGCCGAATACTCGTCGAAGACCGGCGCCCCGAACCGCTCGGCGAACATCGTCCGGTGCTCGGGCAGCAGCAGCTCCGACTCCGTCATGACGATCCTGAGCGTGCGCCGCAGCCGCGCCAGCTCCTCCTGGGTCAGCTCCCGTAACAGGGCCCGCAGGTGGACCGGGTAGCCGATCAGTACCTTGGGCCGGTTGGCCAGCAGTTCCTCCTTGATCTCCCGCATCGGCCGATGCGAGAGGATCACGTGCCGCCTGAACAGGTTGAACCGCTCGAACATGCGGGCGGGCGGCGCGAACGGCCGGATGTGGCTGAGCCGGTCCGTGGGCAGGTAGCGGCCGGTGGCCAGGAACCTGCGCACGCACGCCGCCATGTGGTAGTCGTGGCTGTCCTGGTCGTGCACGATCCTGACCCGCCGCCCCGTGCTGCCGCTGGTCTGGAACGACAGGCACCGCGCCAGGTCCACGCCGTCGGCGAGCATGCGTTCCAGCGGCTGCTCCCGCAGCACCTGCTTGTCCAGCACCGGCAGCTCGGCCAGCTCCGCCAGGCTGCGCAGCGGGCCACGGGCGTAGCGCGGGTCGTCGCGGTAGTAGGGGACCCGGGTGCGGGCCAGCTCCAGCATCCGGTTGAGCCCGCGGAGCTGGCGGCGGCGCAACGCGGCCGTGCCGCCGTACTGCCGTGCGATGGTCAGCGGCACATACGCCGCCTCCCGGACGAGCATCGCTACGCGCTCTCGGTTCGGACGAAGCGCACCTTGAGCGCGTCCCACCAGCGCTGCGGGCTGAAGAACACCGCCAGCGCGAGCACCACGTGGACCACGATGAACGCGTACGCCTCGTACTTGGTCGGAGGGTGGCCGAGGAACACGGTCATGTGCGAGGCCCAGTCCCACACTTCGGGAATGGTGGCGTAGGCGGGGTCGGTGTGGTCGTTGACGGTGAGGAAGGCGAGGTCCTCCAGCCCCGACAGCATCAGCAGCAGCATGCCGAAGGCCAGCCTGCGCACCAGCGCCGCCGTGCCGCCGCCCAGCCGGAAGGCCAGCACCATCGACAGGATGAGGAACGGCGTCACCGTGAGCACGTGGTAGTACAGCCCGTAGTACGCCTCCCTCGTGCCGGCCTCCACCCCGCCGAAGAAGAAGATCTTCGGGACGAAGTAGAGGAAATACAGCAGGAAGGCCGGCGGCACCAGGAAGAGCACGAGCCTGATCCGCTTGGCCCACTCCACGTCGAGCCTGGCGATGGCCTCGGTGGCGAAGACGAACGGCAGCAGCTTCACCAGGAAGATCCCCAGCGACTTCACCTCCCGGTCGTGGGGCAGGCCGAACCACACGAACGCCGCGGCGGCGACCGCCAGCGCGGCGAATATCACGAAGCCGAGCGGCTTACGGGGAGTCATGCTGAACCTTTCACATCGGGCTCGATCTCGAATCGAAGAGTGCGCAGGGCCCGGTCGAGCGCGTCCTCGAGCTGCTTCCGCGTGTCGGAGACCATGACCAGGTAGCCGAGCTTGTTCCCGGCCTGCGTGTAGGCGCGCACGTGGTCACCGGGCGCCTTGAACACCTGCACGTCCGCCACCTCAGGAATCCGCTTGAGCGCGTCCAGCCCCTCGACGGCGGTGAGCACGCCGTCGGACGCCGCGGCGAGGATGCGCAGCGCGGCGGTGCGCCGGTGCGTGACGTCGATGGTCAGCGGCTCGCCCAGCGCCAGCCGGATGGCCGCCTCGACCGTGTTCAGTCCGAACGCGTGCCGCACCATCAGCGGCATGCCGTTGCCGCCCAGCCGGGCGCCCATCTCAATGAAGTAGAGGTCGCCGCCCGGCGTGAGCACGAGGTCGAAGTTGACCGGGCCCTGCCGGTGGCCGACCTCGGCGCAGATGGCGGTGACGGCCTCGCTCAGCCGCGCGTGCGCGGACTCGTCGAGGTCGGCGGGCACCACATGGGCCAGGCTGATCATCGCGGGCGGGCCGGTGATGATGCGGTCGGTGACCGCCATGAACGCCAGGCGGCCATCGGCGAAGAACGACTCCACCGCGCCGTGCCGGCCCTCGATCAGCTCCTCCAGGATCACCTGCCGGGAGAAGGAGTGTTTCCAGGCGTGCTCGATCGCGCCCACCAGGTTGGCCGGGCCGTCCAGCACGGTGATGCCCTTGCTGCCCGACGAGTCGGCCGGTTTGACGATCAGCGGGTAGCCCAGCTCAGCAGCCGCCCTGGTCAGCTCCTCGACGCTGTTGTGCTGCGCATAGCGGTACGCGGGCAACCCCAGCCGGTCGATCACCTCGCGGAAGTAGCCCTTGTCCACGGAGCACCGCAGCGCGCCGGGCGCGGTTCTGTGGGCGGTGCGGTAGATCCGGCTCAGCTCGGCCACCGACTCCTGGGCCGCGTCGCTGGCCGGGGAGATGACGGCCGCGACGTCGATCGGGCCCAAGGCGCGGGCGATGCCCTCTGGATCTCTGCTGGTCATGCAGAGGAACTGGTCGGCCTCGGCGGCGCCGAGCGCGTCGGGGCGCTGATCCACGCCGATCACCCGGTAGCCGAGCCTGCGGCCCTCCCGGTAGGCGGGGATCTGATCCTCGCCCCCGCCGAGCACGATGAGGTTTCTCAACTGGCGTTCTCCCAGACTTCGGCGACGACAAAGGGGGTCTCATAGCCGTACAGGGCCTCATCCGCGCGAATCGGGATGTTGGCCTCGCGGATCTGATAGCGCGGCACGCTGATCGCCTGCACGCGCATCACGCGTACGAGATAGCGCGCCACCAGCGCCAGCAGGACGAGCGTGACCAGGGCGGTGACCAGACTCGCCACGCCGATCAGGTAGAGGCCGATCTGCCCGGAGAGCGCCAGCGCCAGGATCGCCACGCTCCCCGCCACCACCGCCCCGGCCAGGCCGATCAGCCAGGTCAGCGGCCGGAACGAGAACCCGACGAACAGCTCGATGGCGTGCGAGAACAGCTTGCGCAGATTCCACTTGCCGGTGCCGCCCACCCGCGGCCGGTGCGTGGTGCGCAGCGTGGTGTAGCGAGCGCCGATCAGCGGGATGGTGGCGATGAAGTACGGCGTGGACAGCCTGCTGTCCGCCACCTTCCGCGCCACGCTGGTCCTGACGAGCCTGAACACCGACGCGCCGGTCGGCAGCTCGATCCCGAGCCAGCGCTGGGCGATCATCTGGTGCGCCCAGGTGCCGAGGCGCCGGTACCACCGGTCCTGGCGGTTCTCGCGCACGGCGAAGACCACGTCGTACCCCTCGAGCGCCTTCTCCACCAGGCGGTGCAGCTCGTGCGGAGGCGACTGCAGGTCCGCGTCGAACTGCACCGTCCACGGCTTGGACGCGTACTTGAATCCGGCGGAGAAGGCCGCCTCCAGGCCGAAGTTCCTGGCGAAGGAGAGGTATTTCACCCGCGGTTCCGCGGCCGCGAAGCGCTTGATCGCGTCCAGCGTCCCGTCGGTGCTGCCGTCGTCGATGAACAGCAGCTCGACGTCTTCGTACCTCTCGAGCTCGGCCCGGATCTCCTGGTAGGCGCGCTCGACGCAGTCGATCTCGTTGTAGCACGGGATCATCGCGGTGATGCCGAGGGGCGGCATGCGGACCGTGCCCGCATGCGCGCCCGTCGGGGGCATGGTGTCCGACATCGCGTCAGTCGAACATCGCCTGCATGGTCTCGTGAGTGGCCTCCTTCTTGGCGTCCGACTCACTGCCCCAGCAGGTGTTGAGGATGATGCGGGTCCTGTCGGCGTTCAGCGGGATCGTGCGGTGCAGAGTGGTGTCCGAGCGCAGGAAGTACAGGTCGCCGGTGACGTGCCCCCACGTCTTGATGGGGTGCTCCTGGAGGTACTCCTCGACGCGCGGGTCCGCCTTGTTCCAGTCGGTGTGCGGGATGGTCTGAAGCTGACCGCCGTACTTGGCCTCGGGCGCCTCGATGATCCAGATCACCGTGAAGCTGAAGTCGCCCCAGTGCCAGCCGTGGGTGTCGCCCTTCTTGTGCTGGCGGATGGCGATGTACTTCTCCTCCTCCCACGGGCACTGCACGACCGGCTGGGCCGCCAGCCGCGACAGGAAGTCCATGAGCGCCTGCGACTCGTAGATGGCCGGGATCAGCTCGCTGTCCTTGGCGATGGCCTGCTGGCTGATCGTGCTCATGTAGCGGGGTGAGTTGCCGGTCTCCGCGAGATGGATGTCGATCCGCTTCTCATGCAGATCGAGCAGCCGGTGCACCTCGTCGCTGGTCTCTTGGAACAGCGACTGCGGGACCAGCCCGGGCAGCTTCACGTAGCCCTCGCGCCGGTAGTGCTGCGACAGCTTGCGTACGACGTGGTCGTCCGCGTACGCCGTCTTCAGGTGCTCGGCGAGACGCTGGTCAATCGATTCCTTCAACGACATCTGACGTGTGCCTTTCTCTGTGAAGGGGTGAACCAGCGGAAAGCACGCGATCTCCGGAGGCATCGAGTACTTTCACGATCTTGACCTTGCCGTTGGCCTCCGGGAGGATCCGCGGCGCCTGCCGCACAGCGATCTCCAGGTCGGGCGCCTTGCGGCGGAGGGCGTCCGTGATGTCGGCCGTGACGCCGCCGCGGGCGCCCGCGGCCAGCACGACCACCACCTCGATCGTCCCCGGCCGGTGCTGGAGCAGCTGCATCCGGATCACCTCGGGAAACTCCTGGACGACGTAGGTGAGGAAATCGCCGTAGTAACGCCTGCCGTCGGCGGCGGCGATGCGGTCCTGGCTGCGGCCCAGCACCTCGCGCACGATCGGCGTCCCGGTCGTGCCGCAGCGGCAGTCGCCGGCGGTGATCCGCACCCGGTCGCCGAGCCGGTAGCGGATCAGCGGCATGGCCCGGCCGCGCAGCCTGGTGATGAGGATCTCGCCCTCGCCGTCCTCGACCGAGACGCCGCCGTCCTCGTGTTCGACCTCGACGACCAGGTCGGACGTGCGCAGGTGCAGGTTGCCGGCCGGGCAGGTACGGGCGATGGTGAACGTCTCGACGCAGGCGTAAACCTCGTGATGGGTGGCCCCGAAGTAGTCGAGGATGTACGCGCGAGCGGCCGGGGTGAGCCGTTCTCCCCCGAACATCACGGTCCTGACGCCGTCGTAGGCGATGCCGCGCCGCCGCAGCTCGTCCACCACACTGGCGATGATGTTGGGCAGCCCCATGAGGTACGTGGGCCGGGCCGCCAGGAAGGCCTCCACCTGCTCGTCCAGCGGCCGGTCGGTGGGGACGTGGAAGCTCCGCCCCACACCCAGGCGTTCGAGCGGATGGCGCAGAAACGAGCTGACCCGGAAGTAGGCGATCCTGTCGGTGGGCCGCAGCCCCGTGGCGAGCATGTCCTGCAAGTAGGTGGCGCGCAGATACCCCAGGTCGCGCTCGGAGTTGCGGATCGTGGCCGGGATGCCGGAGGAGCCGCTGGTCGTGGCGGCGCGGGTGTTGGCGGCGGTGAATCCGGCCGCGAGCAGGTCAGTCCCGCCGTTGTGCACGTCCATGCGGTCCAGGACCGGGAATCCGGCCAGGTCGTGTGCGGTGCGCAGGCTCTCGACGCGGGCGCGGTCGAACACGCGCCGGTAGTAGGGGACGCGGGCGTAGGCGTACCGTACGAGGGCGCCCAGCCGCTGGGCTTGGAGCCGCTGCTGCGCCGCATGCTCGAGGCGTTCCTGCCGGCGGACGCGGGCCAGGTGGTAGGCGACCGGCACGAGGTTGACCGAGGAGCGCAGCCTGCTCACGATGCCACCTCGCGCAAGATGGGCGTGCCGTGCTCGGGGCAGTGCTGCACGCCGAGGTGGGCGGTGCCGGGCACCGAGATGCCCGCCAGCGTCGGCCGGCGCCGCCGCAGCAGGGTGAGCAGGGGGCCCGACGGACTCTGGCGGGCGTGGACGCGCCGCCAGTTCAGGTGCACGTGCCCGCAGGTCCGGTAGCGGCCTCCGAGATAGCCGAGGCGTGGGTCATGCACGACCTCTCCATGCCGGGAGTCGCGGGTGCCGAGGTCCGTCAGGGACCGGCGGAGGAACACGCGCGCCCGGCCGGGATGGGCGGGCAGCGCGGCGATCTGGGCCGGATCGCCCAACAGCGCGGGTTCGCGGGCGGCGTGGAAGGCCCGCACGCCGGCCGCTCGCAGCTCGGGGTCCGCGACCTCCGCGTCCGCGCCGAGCACGACGTGGTAGCGCGCCCTGCCGATCCGCTCCCAGTCCAGCAGGGCCCTGCGCACCTCGAACAGCGGCTCGCCCCGGTAGTCGCCGGTCAGCTTCAGCGCCTCCATCAGCTCGCCCGGCTCGCCGGTCCAGCCGGGCTCCTCCCGCTGCCGCTCGTACGGCCTGGCCAGCGGGTAGAGCCTGTCCAGCACAGCGTCCAGTCGCGCCACCGGCGTCACCACCGGCTCCTCCAGCGGGGCGCCCGCCTCCGCCCACATCTCGCGGTAGTACGGCACGGTCGCGAACGCCCGCGCCACCGCTGCCTGGAACCGCTGGTCCCAGGCCCGTTGCGAGAATCTCCGCGCGCTCATTCAGCAGAACGTGTTCTGGTCGTGGACCAGCAGCCACCGCTCGCCGGCCCGCGCGAAGTAGAGGGTCAGGTAGTACGTCTTCTGGTACGGCTTCCCCTCCGGATCCAGGTCGTCGTACACCACCGACAGCACCACGAACGCGGAATCCCCCGCCGTCTCCGTCCGCACCGTCTCGGTCCGCATGGACCAGTCGGGGTCGCCGAACCAGCTCGCGTGGAACTCGGCGATCGCGTCCTTGCCGCGGAGAAGCGTGCCGTTCGGCAGGATCAGCGTGGCGTCCTGGTGGAGGGTTTCCAGAAACGTGTCCAGGTCGCGTGCCTCGATGGCCTTCAGATGCGCGTCGAGCGCCTGTGAGAACTCCATTAGTCGTGCCCTTCGGATATCAGGTGTGTCACCACGCGGCGATCACTGCGGATTGGGGGATGAGCTCGCATCCGAACCGCTGCTTGAGCTCGGCCATGCCCTTGCCGAACTCACACCCTTCGCGGCCGTGCTCGATCATGTAGGCGATCTCGCGCAAGTAGAGGTCGAAGTAGAGGTTGCGGCGGCCGCCGTCCCTGACCTCCAGCGCGCCGGTGACCGTGGTGACCAGCCGCCGGCCGTCGTCGAAGGTGAGGTCGAAGGCGAGCAGCCGATCCCCGTCGAGGTGGCCGAAGTAGCGCACCTCGGACTCGCCACTGAGCGCACGGAAGTAGCGGGCGGGCAGGGGCGGGTCGAAGCGGCCGTGCTTGCGCAGTGTGGCCTGGGCCAGCGCGCTCGCCTGTACGGGGTCGATCTCGCTCACGCCGGCGAGCACCCGCGTTCCCTCGGCGGCCTCGGCGTGGATCTTCCGTAGCCGGCGCCGCCGGTCGCGCGGCAGGTCGCCGAAGTACGCGTCCATGTCGGGCCAGCGGTTGCGCAGCAGGGTGTTGGGCGCGGTGGCGAACCGGGGCCGGAGCCTGCGGCCCACCATCGGCAGCAGATCGTCGGTGATCTGCCGGTAGAGGATGCCCAGGCAGTGCCTGCCCAGCCGGCGCCGGAGCGCCTTCTCGAACGCGTCGAGCGCGGCGGCCCTGCCCTTCGCGGACAGCTCGGTGGCGAACGCGAAGCCGCTGGTGAAGCCGATGAGCAGGCGGCAGTTGAACCACCCGGTCAGCGGCAGCCTCCCCAGGTCGGCGTACCTGCCTTTGCTGGGCGGCAACCTGGTGACCTCCCCGCTGAACAGGGCGATCACCTGGCCCCCGTCACGCACGACCCCCAGCCGGACCGGCCGGGTGGAGCACCAGGCGACGGCGGTGAGCGCGTCCGCCTGCCAGGCCGCGATCAGGCCCTCCCGCTTGCGGAAGAGCTCCCAGTCGGCGGGCACCGGCTCCACTGTGGGGTCGATGATCTCAGCACGCATCGGCTTCATCCGGCCTGAGCTGGGCGAGCACCCGTGCACGCAGCGGGCGCTCGCCGTGGTCGCGGTAGGCGCGGACGGCCGCGACGAGTGCGTCCCGGCCGAAGATCTCCGTCAGCCGCCTCAGCGGTGGTCCCGACTCGGTGCCGAACAGCGTCAGATAGAGCGTTCTGTACGACCCGCGGTCCCAGCGTTCGGGCAGGTCTCCGTCGGGGAGCAGCCCCTCGGGCGCGGCCGCCGCGGTCCGGTCGATCCAGCGGGGGCCGTGGGAGGCCAGCCACGCGTGGGCGTGCCGCACCCGCTCGGCGGCGGCCGGGCCGAGAATGGCGGTGACGCGCTCGACGTCATAGCAGCAGCTCTGGAGCAGCCCGAGCACACGCCGCATCCCGGGCAGCGCGACGTTCTCGTCGCCCTCGTCGGTGATGAGGCCGTGGAGCACGGCGGCCCGCCGGTCGCCCGCCCGCGCCTTGGCCAGGAACCGGTCATAGGCGTCGTAGTACGAGACGAAGGCGGGGAAGTCCAGGCCGATGCGGAAGTCGGACAGGCAGTTGGGCCTGCCGTACAGGAAGAGGATCAGCTGGGGCGGCATCACCCGCATGAGATCGCTGAGCGTCAGGCCGCCGCCGCGCGAGCCGGAGATCTTGCCACGCTCGCCGGACTGGCGGACCAGGCCGTACGGCACGATCACCGGCTGGTGCGCGCGCAGATATTCGCGGTAGATCACCCTGGTGCGGTCCATCGTGCTGCCCGCGCTGCAGTGGTCCTGTCCCGCGGGTTCGCAGTCGATGCCCTCGTGGGTGACGCGCAGCGTCCAGTCGAGCGCCCATGCCGGCTTCACCAGTTCGATGCGCCGGGTGGTGGTCAGGGCGCCGCAGGAGTCGCAGGCGTAGCGCACCCGGTCTCGGCCGAGCTCGAGATTGCGCGTGGTGCCCCGGCCGCACTGCTCGCAGTAGACGCTGAACAGGTGCTCGGGAGCCTGCCCGAGCAGCTTGCCGAGCTTGCCCGCGCCGCGCAGGTAGCGGCTCTGGAGCAGCACGTAGGTGCCGGCGAGATAGCGCTCGTGCTGGTAGTGGGTCTGCCAGGCGGCGTCGGCCGGAGTGCGGCCGTCGGCGTCGGCCTCGGCCGGGCAGATGCCCATGCGCTTCAGTTCGGCGATGTAGCGTCGGCAGATCCGCGTGCTGCGCTCGGTGGCGGCGCCCAGCGGGCGCGCGCCGTACCCGGCCAGCTCGGGCTGGCGGGCGGCCTGGCTCGGCCGGATGGGGTCGTAGTCGTCGAAGCTGAGCAGGATCAGCGAGTCCTGCCCGAGCCTGCGCAGCGCCCGGTGAATCAGGTAGGCGCACGCCGTGTCGCGGAAGTTGCCGACGTGGAAGCGGCCGCTCGGCGACATGCTGGTCTGGATCACCACTCGTCGCCCGGGACCGTGCCGCTCGATCAGGCGCTGAGCGTAGTCGTAGGCCCAATGTGGATGAGAACGGTCCTGTTTGAACAGGTCGGCATAGCCGACCTCGGCAGTAGAGGTCATGCGCGCTTGCTCCTAGGAGGCGGAGGCCGCACCGGCCAGGTTCTCGGCGCTCCAAAGCTGCGGGTGCTCGTGGAACCAGGCGATGGTCTGCCGCAGCCCTTCCTCGATCGGCGTGCGCGGCGTCCAGCCCAGCCGGGTCTTGGCGAGCGTGATGTCAGGACGGCGGATCTCGGGATCGTCCTGCGGGCGCGGCACGAACGTGATCTCCGACGTGGAGCCGGTGAGCTCCCTGATCCACTCGGCCAGCGCGAGCACGGAGATCTCGTGCGGGTTGCCGATGTTGACCGGGCCGTCCATATCGGAGTTGAACACCCGGAAGACGCCCTCGATCAGGTCGTCCACGTAGCAGATGGACCGGGTCTGGCTGCCGTCCCCCGACACCGTGATCGGCTCGTGGAGCAGCGACTGCCTGATGAACGTCGGGATCGCCCGGCCGTCGAAGGGCCGCATCCTGGGCCCGAACGTGTTGAAGATCCGCAGTATCGCGGTGTCGACGCCGCAGGCCCGCCGGTAGGCCATGGTCATGGCCTCGGCGAAGCGTTTGGCCTCGTCGTAGACGCCGCGCGGGCCGACCGGGTTCACATTGCCCCAGTAGGTCTCCGGCTGCGGGTGGACGAGCGGGTCGCCGTACGTCTCGGAGGTGGAGGCCAGGACGAACCGGGCGCCCTTCTCCTTGGCCAGCTCAAGGGCGTTGAACGTGCCGCTGGAGCCGACCCGCAGCGTGTCGATGGGCAGCCGGAGGTAGTCCGTGGGTGAGGCGGGCGAGGCGAAGTGGAGCACGGCGTCCAGCGCGCCCGGGACGACCAGGTGCTGGGACACGTCCGTGCGGATGAGGCGGAAGTGGTCGTCGGGCATGAGATGTTCGACATTGGCGACGGAGCCGGTGAGAAAGTTGTCCACGCAGACAATGTCGTAGCCCTCGCCGAGAAAACGTTCACAAAGGTGAGAGCCGAGAAATCCAGCACCGCCGGTAATGGCCACAGCGGGGCGTCTCATATGTCATCCCCGCCGTCCTGGCCAGCATTGACGGCAGCATTGAACAGCACGCTATGTTCCCCCGCTTTACTCGTACGACGCAGCCGATCGGGCGTGCGTCCCCCGTGGTAAAGACATGAGCTGACGACGCTTTGCGAAGCGCTCGAAGAATCCCCCGTAAAACCTTCCGGCAGAGTATGACGCTCACAACGCCAGCGTCAATCATCTTTTTTGACGACAAACTATCGACGCGAAGGTCATATCTGGACACGGCAGGACAAAGCCGCTTCACACGACTTTTGGCGAAATGGCAATAACGGACGTCCGAAATTAGCCTGGCCTGCGCTTCCGGGCGTGATGTCACAATAAGTTTCTCGACACCGCTTTCCGTAAAGGTTTACGCAGCGTCGGGCCCTCTGCTGTGGAGCGCCGGACGGTGCGTCATCGCGGCCAAGGAGGACCCGCAGGCCGCGGGGGCACGCCCTGCTACGTCCACTCTTGGCGGGTCAGGAACGAGCGGTCGCCGGTGGCGTACTCGTTGAACGCCTGGCGCACCTCCGCCAGCTCCGGCACCATCGTGCGGATGAGCGTGCCCTCTTTGTACTCCAGCTCGTAGCCGGGCGAGACCTGCAGGAAGTGCCGGCCGAAGTTGACCAGGGCGACGAACGGGTTCTGCGTGGACAGCGTGCCGAGCACGTCGTGCACCAGGGCCAGGTCCGGGTCGAGCACGATCATCCCGTCGCCCGAATGCAGTTGCATGCCCTCATAGACGCCCAGTGGCGCCACGTTGTGCACCAGGTCGCGTTGCGGGTCGTAGCAGACCAGCCCGTGTGCCCGCGCGATCGTGAACACCTGCGCGGACATCTCGTCCATGGTGTCCAGGTCCATCGTCACCAGCACGTGTCCCGGATAGAGCGTGACCTTCCCGGGCAGCTCCTTGGCCACGTCAGGCACGTCCCCGGTCACCGGCTCGGTCCTCTTGACCGCCAGATAGGTGGCGCGGGCCTGGTCCCTGGTGATCGGCACCGGCTCGTCCCAGACCATCAACTCAACGCTCATCGGTCCATCTTGTCTGACCCGGACCCCGGCCGTGCGCACGGGGCACGACAACCTAGCTGGGCTTCACCGAATCCGGTACCAGCTCGGACGTGCAGCTGGCGCAGCGGCGGGCCTCGGCCGGGATGTCGCTGAGACATTCGGGACATTGCTTGGTCGCGGCGGCCTTGTCCCGGTGGAGCATGCTGATCAGCCGGGTCATCGGGGTCACGACGAGCCAGTACACGACGGCTGAGACCACCAGGAAGCTGAGCAGGTGGTTGAGGAAGTCGCCGTACTTGAACCTGCTGCCGTTGATCGTGAAGGAGTATTGGGCGAAGTCGGGCTGCCGGCCGCCGGTGATCGCGCCGATCAGCGGGGTGATCAGATCCGTGACGAGCGCCTGTACCAGCCCGCTGAAGGTGGCGCCGACGATCACCGCCACCGCGAGCTCGACGATGTTGCCGCGGAGTAAGAACTGTTTGAAGCCACTCATGAGGTCGGCACATTGCCGGGAACGCGTGCCGCAAACCCCGTGCGGAGCGATGCTGTGTGAGTGGGTCGCCTCCGATACCGCGCCGTCGGGGGCGGCCTGCCCATTCGGGGAGAGTAACGACGCGGTGAGCGTGGAAGGGAACAAGGTGGTCAATGGCGCCCGGGCTTGTCCGGTAGAGCGGGGGAACGGAACATGGGGAGAGACCGCAAGGGAGCCTCGATGATCGAGATCTGGCCGGGAGACCCCTATCCGCTCGGGGCCACGTACGACGGCGCGGGCACGAACTTCTCGCTCTACACCGAGGTCGCCGACAAGGTCGAGCTCTGCCTGTTCGACGAGGACAACGTCGAGTCCAGGGTGCCGCTCACGGAGGTGGACGGGTTCATCTGGCACGGCTACCTGCCGGGCATCGGCCCGGGCCAGCGGTACGGCTACCGCGTCCACGGGCCCTACGAGCCGGCGCGCGGCCTGCGGTGCAACCCGAACAAGCTGCTGCTCGATCCGTACGCCATGGCCATCGAGGGCGGCGTGACCTGGGACGAGGCGGTCTACGGCTACCGGTTCGGCCAGCCGGACACGCGCAACGACCGCGACTCGGCCCCGTACGTGCCGCGCTCCATCGTGATCAACCCGTTCTTCGGCTGGGGCCACGACCGGCCGCCCGCGACGCCGTACCACGACACCGTGATCTACGAGGCCCACGTGCGGGGGCTGACGATCAGCCATCCGAAGATCCCCAAGCACCTGCGCGGCACGTACGCGGCGCTGCACCACCCGGAGATCCTCGACCACCTGACCAAGCTCGGCGTGACGGCGCTGGAGCTGATGCCGGTGCACCAGTTCGTCACCGACCACATCCTGGAGCAGCGCGGCCTGTCCAACTACTGGGGCTACAACTCGATCGGCTTCTTCGCCCCGCACAACCGCTACTCCAGCCAGGGACAGCGCGGCGGGCAGGTGCTGGAGTTCAAGGCCATGGTGAGAGGGCTGCACGAGGCGGACATCGAGGTCATCCTCGACGTCGTCTACAACCACACCGCCGAGGGCAACCATCTGGGGCCCACGCTGGGGTTCAGGGCGATCGACAACCCCCGCTACTACCGGCTGGTCGAGAGCGACAAGCGCTACTACATGGACACCACGGGCACGGGCAACAGCCTGCTCATGCGCTCGCCGCACGTCCTTCAGATGATCATGGATTCGCTCCGTTACTGGGTCATCGAGATGCATGTCGACGGGTTCCGCTTCGACCTGGCCTCGACGCTGGCCAGGGAGCTGCACGAGGTGGACCGGCTGAGCACGTTCTTCGACCTGGTGCAGCAGGACCCGGTGCTGTCGCAGGTCAAGCTCATCGCCGAGCCGTGGGACGTCGGGCCAGGGGGCTACCAGGTCGGGAACTTCCCGTCCCGCTGGACGGAGTGGAACGGCCGCTACCGCGACACGATCCGGGACCTGTGGCGCGGGCAGCCGGCCACGCTGCCCGAGTTCGCGTCCAGGTTCACCGGGTCGAGCGACCTCTACCAGCACGACAGCCGCCGCCCCGCCGCCTCGATCAACTTCGTCACCTGCCACGACGGCTTCACCCTGCAGGACCTGGTCTCGTACAACCACAAGCACAACGAGGCCAACAAGGAGGGCAACCGCGACGGCACCGACGACAACAGGTCGTGGAACTGCGGTGAGGAGGGGCCCGCGGGCATCGCCGTCGAGTCGCTGCGCGAGCAGCAGAAACGCAACTTCCTCACCACGCTCTTCCTGTCGCAGGGCGTGCCGATGCTCTCGCACGGCGACGAGCTGGGCCGTACGCAGAAGGGCAACAACAACGGCTACTGCCAGGACAACGAGCTGACCTGGGTGGACTGGTCGGACGTGCGGCAGAACTGGCTGCTGCTGGAGTTCACGCAGAGCCTGGCGGCCCTGCGGAAGAAGCACCCGGTGTTCCGCCGCAGGAGGTTCTTCTACGGCAAGCCGGTACGCGGGCTGAACGACATCGCCTGGTTCACCCCCTCCGGGGAGGAGATGACCGACAAGGACTGGACCGTCGGGTACGCCAAGTCCCTGGCCGTCTTCCTCAACGGCGAGGCCATCACCGAGCCGGACCGGCGCGGCCGGCCGATCAGGGACGACTCGTTCCTGTTGCTGTTCAACGCCCATCACGACACGATCAAGTTCACGATCCCCAAGGAATTCGGCGAAATGTGGCACACAGAGATCGACACCGCCATGCCGATCAGGCTCGACGCGCGGATGTGCCGCGGCGGCGAGGCGATCGCGGTGCCCGGCCGCAGCGTACGGGTGCTGCGTCGTGTCTAGGCCGGCGTCCACGTATCGGGTGCAGCTGACCCCGGACTTCGGCTTCGCCCAGGTCGCCGAGATCGCCGGCTACCTGCGCGACCTCGGCGTGAGCCACGTCTACCTGTCGCCGATCCTGCAGTCGGTGCCGGAGTCGCGGCACGGCTACGACGTCACCGACCACTCCAGGATCAGGGAGGAGTTCGGCGGGGCCGCGGGCTTCCGGGAGATGGCGCAGCAGCTCGCCGCGCAGGACCTGGGCATCGTCGTGGACATCGTGCCGAACCACATGAACACGGTCAACGCCCAGTTCTGGTCGGTGCTGAAGGACGGGCCGGATTCGTCGTACGCGCACTGGTTCGACATCGACTGGGCCGGCGGGAAGGTCGCGCTGCCGGTGCTCGGGGACGACACGCCGCCCGTGGTCGACGGCGACGTGCTGCGCTACCACGAGCACGCCTTCCCCCACCCCGGGCACTACCGGCTGGTCGACTGGCGTGAGGGGCCGGGCTACCGGCGCTTCTTCGACGTGTCCACGCTGATCGGGCTGCGCGTGGAGGACCCCTCCGTGCTGTTCGCCACGCATGAGGTGATCTTCTGGCTGCTCGACGAGGGGCTGGTCGACGGGCTGCGTGTGGACCACCCCGACGGGCTGACCGATCCGCGCGGCTACCTCGAACGCCTACGCGCCCGGGCGGGCGAGACCTGGACGGTCGTCGAGAAGATCCTCATCGGGCCCGAGCGGCTGCCCGGCGACTGGCCCTGCGACGGCACCACCGGCTACGACGTGCTCAACCGCGTCAACGGCCTCTTCGTCGACCCGGCGGGCAGGGAGCCGCTCGTCCGGCTGTTCACCGGGCTGACCGGGCAGCCACCGGAATATCGTCCCGTGATGGCGCAGGCCAAGCGGGAGGTGCTGGAGCTGTTCTTCGGTCCCGAGGTCCACCGGCTCGCCAGGGCCACCTCGTGCGACCCGGCGGTGGTGCGCGAGCTGCTGGCCGCGATGCCGGTCTATCGCGCGTACGTGGTGCCGGGGGAGCCGCCGCCGCCCGAGTCCGTCGAGATCGTCGAGATGGCCGCCGAGGCCTGCTCGCCCGCCGTGCAACCGCTGGTCCGCGAGGTCCTGTACGGCTCCGCCGAGGCCATCGTGCGCTTCCAGCAGGCGTGCGGCCCCGTCATGGCCAAGGGCGTCGAGGACACGGCGCTCTACCGGTGGTATCCGCTGGCCTGCCTCAACGAGGTCGGCGGCGAGCCGGACGCGTTCGGGGTCTCGGTGGAGGACTTCCACGACTTCTGTGCCGAGATGCCGCCGTACACGATGACCACGCTGTCCACGCACGACACCAAACGCTCCGAGGACGTGCGGGCCCGGCTGTCGGTGCTCTCGGAGCTGCCGGAGGAGTGGGCCGCGGCGGTGTCGCAGTGGTCGGCCGCCGTGCGCTTCGACCCTCACCTGGACTATCTGGCCTGGCAGAACCTCATGGCCGCGTGGCCGATCTCCGCCGAGCGGTTCACGGATTACCTGCTCAAGGCGGCCCGCGAGGCGAAAACCACCATTTCCTGGATAAATCCGGATCCGTCCTATGAGCGCGGGCTGCGGGACTTCGCCGAAGCCGCCGTCCGGCTGCCGATCGGGAAGTTCACCGAGCGGATCGAGCCCTTCGCGATGTCCAACTCGCTGGGCGCCAAGCTGGTGCAGCTCATGATGCCCGGGGTGCCGGACGTCTACCAGGGCAACGAGACCACCGACTTCTCGCTCGTCGACCCGGACAACCGGCGGCCGGTGTCGTACCCGCGCAAACCGGAGACCTCCTGGGACGCGGCCAAGCTGCTGGTGACCACCCAGGCGCTGCGGCTTCGCCGGCGGCTCGGGGGCGCGGCGCCGTACCTGCCGCTGCCGGCGGAAGGGGAGGCGGCCGGGCACGTGATCGCCTTCGCCCGCGGGAACGCCGCCGACATCCGCGACCGGCCGCAGGCTGTCGCCGTCGCCACCCGGCTCCCAGTGCGCCTGGCCAGGACGGGCTGGGGCGCCACGACCTTAACGCTGCCCTCGGGGACATGGCGGGACCTGCTCACCGGCGATCTCTACACCGGCCGGATCCCGCTGGCACACCTGCTCCATCAGTATCCGGTCTCACTCCTGGAGAGACATGATCTTTGAGGTCTGGGCACCGAAGGCCACGGCAGTAGAGGTGGAGATCCTGGGCGGGCGCCGGGTGATGTCTCCCGGTGCGGGAGGGTGGTGGTCGGCCGAAGTGGCGGGGGCCGGGCACGGCACCACGTACGCCTTCCTGGTCGACGGGGGCGGCCCGTACCCGGACCCCCGCTCACGGCGGCAGCCGGAGGGGATCTTCGGCCCGAGCGCCGTGTACGAGCACGCCCGCTTCACCTGGTCCGACCACGATTGGAAGGGCCGCGACCTGCGCGGGGCGGTGATCTACGAGCTGCACGTCGGGACGTTCACGTCTGAGGGGACGTTCCAGGCGGCGATCGAGAAGCTGCCCCACCTCGTCGAACTCTGCGTCGACTTCGTGGAGATCATGCCCGTGGCTCCCGTTCCCGGCGGGCGGAACTGGGGGTATGACGGGGTGGATCTGTACGCGGTCAACGAGACGTACGGAGGGCCGGACGGGCTGAAGTCGTTCGTGGACGCATGCCATCGGGCCGGGATCGGCGTGATCCTGGACGTCGTCTACAACCATCTGGGGCCGTCGGGGAACTTCCTGCATCCGTTCGGGCCGTACTTCGCCGGGTTCAAGGGCAGTTACTGGGGCGACGCGGTCAACCTGGACGGGCCGGGCTCCGACGAGGTGCGGCGTTACCTCATCGGCAACGCGATGCAGTGGCTGCGCGACTACCACATCGACGGGCTGCGGCTGGACGCCGTGCACGCGCTGCACGACAGCCGCGCCAAGCACCTGCTGGCCGAGCTGTCGGAGGAGGCCGACGCGCTGGCCTGCGCGGTCGGCCGGCCGCTGTCGCTGATCGCCGAGTCCGACCTCAACGACCCGCGCACGGTACGCCCGCTGGAGGCCGGCGGGCTGGGCATGACCGCCCAGTGGAACGACGACGTCCACCACGCCCTGCACTGCGCGGTGAGCGGGGAGAGCCACGGCTACTACGCGGACTTCGCCGGCCTGTCCGCGCTGGCGAAGGTGCTGACGGGCGGCGTGCTGCACGACGGGAGCCATTCGAGCTTCCGCGGGCGCGCGCACGGACGGTCCTTCGCGGGCGTGCCCGGCCACCGGCTGGTGGCCTGCCTGCAGAACCACGACCAGATCGGCAACCGGCCGGCGGGCGACCGGCTGCCCATCCCGGCGCTCAAACTCGGCGCCGGCCTGCTGCTGACCTCGCCGTTCACGCCGATGCTCTTCATGGGCGAGGAGTGGGGGGCGCGTACGCCGTTCCTGTTCTTCTCCGATCACGTGGAACCGGAGCTGCGCGAGAGCGAGGGGGTGCGGAGGGAGCGGGAGTTCGAGGGATTCGGGTACGCGTGGGAGGCGCCCGATCCGTCGGAGGAGGAGACGTTCCTGCGCTCGAAGCTGGACTGGAGCGAGGTGAAGGAGGAGGCGCACTGGTCGCTGCTGTGCTGGTACCGCGACCTGACCGCGCTGCGCAAGGCGCTGCCCGAGCTGTCCGACCCGCGGCTGGACCGGGTGCGGGTGGAGGTGGATCCGCTGGGGAAGTGGCTGCTCATGTGGCGGGGGACGCTTGCCGTGAGCGTCAACTTCGCACAGGAGTCGGTGACGTTGCCGGTGGCCGCGGAGACGGTGCTGCTGGCCTCCGATGAACCTGTCGTGGTCGGTGCGGAGGGTTTGCGGCTACCTGGGCAGTCGATGGCGATCTGCCGCGCCGCCGGGTCCTGAATCCCGCCACACGCTGAACACCGCGTGCTGCCTCATCCACAGGGACGGCGCGATCTGAGGCGTTGTCCACAGAACCGGGTTCCATCCAACTCCGGCCGCGCGCGTTCTCCGATCCTGGGTGCCTCACCAACCGACGGGACCTCACCAACCGATGGGATCCGGATCACGGAGGCCACTCATGAAGATCGTCCTGCCCTTGCCTCGCGCGCTGACCTCCACGTTCGTCGTCGCCATGGAGCACCTGCCCTTCGATGTCGGGTCATTCGTGCCCTGGCGCGTCGGAGGGCCGCACAGGAAGGCCGCGATCAGCGCGATTCGCGGCGGGTCCCTGTCCGTGACCCACCACGCGTCCCCGTGGAGACCGGTCGGAGCCACGCTCACCGACGACGAGAGACGCCGCCTTCGGCGTACGAAGGGGCACCTCGTGGTGGCCACCACGGCGCCCCCATGCGAGCTCCCCGCCAACGTGCAGGTGGCGCGGGCGGTGGCCCGGGCGCTGGCCCGCGAATGCGACGGCGTCCTGATCGATCCCCTGACCGGCTCCGCCATTCTGACCTGCGGCAGATGCGCGGGCGAGCCCTCGGACTTCCGGCTCGGCGACGACTGGCTGGCCTGGGACCTCCAGGTCCACGACGCCGCGACCTGCCCGCCGTGGGACCCGGCCGACACGGCCGTGTGCGACTGCCTGCGCGTCACCTCGCGCGGCCTGCGCCGCTTCGCCCTGCCGGAGATCACCCTCGACGGCGCCGCCTGCGCCCACAACCTGTGCGCGACCAACCTCCTGCGCACCGTGGCCCACCGCCTGGTCACCGACCATCTGACCGACGTCGCCACCCATCCGGACGCCACCGAACGCCGGATCGACGACTTCCTCCGGATCCAGCCGTCGGACCGGCCCGACGGCGACGGCCTGCCGTTCGGCGTCCAGCTGACCCCCTATGACGCCGACGCCGGCGAGTTGGGCCGCACCGGCAGCATCCGCCGGCTGAAGGTCGGCCCCGTCCCCGGCACCGGCCAGATCACCTGCCTCAAGGTCGGGCCGCCCTCGGGTTTCACCGGCTCCCTGAACGATTGGCTGTGCGCTGCTCAGGGAGCCGGGCACACCACGCTGACGTCGATCGGTTGCCGCACGCCGGACCCGGCGCAAGTCCTGGCGGCCTGAGGGGGAGCCGTGCCTGTTTCAGGCACGTCAGCGGCTGAGGATCTGCCGCATGACCCGCTCCAGGGTGGCCGCCGGGTCCTGGCTGGGCTCCTGGGTGCGCCAGGCCACATATCCGTCAGGCCGGACCAGTACGGCGCCGCCCCCGCTGATGCCGTACCGCTCCCGGAAGCGTCCATCCACGTCCATCAGCTCCTCGTCCACCAGCAGCCGCGTCAGCCGCACGCCGAGCCGCTCCTTGACCAGGCGCCCCGCGTCCATCCACACCTGGCCCCCGTCCTTGTCGGCCAGCAGCACGAAACCGGAGCCGAACAGGTCGATGGTCGAGATGCGCTGTCCCTCCCAGTCGAGCACCACGTGCGGGGCACGGCTGCCGGGACGGCCGTTCGGCACGCGCGGGTCCTCCAGGATCGAGCCGTCGTCGCCGGGTTCATCCAGGATGGCGGTGGAGTGGTAGCGATATCCGATGAGGGCGCCCACCGGGTCCTCCAGGGGCTCCGGGTAGCCGACGCGGGCGGCAGGCGGCATGCGTACGCCGAGGTTGGCCAGCTGGGCGTCGGCCGTCAGCGTGCCGATCGGGCGGCGCTCGGCGTCGTAGGTGTCGAGGAAGTCGGGGCCGGCCTGGCCAGTGATCACCAGCCAGAGCCGCCAGGCGAGGTCGCAGCCGTCCTGGAGCGCCGTGCTGCCGCCCTGCCCGCCCGTGGGCGGCATGGTGTGGGCGGCGTCCCCGGCGAAGAACACCCGTCCTGCGCGGTAGGTGTCGGCCAGCATGTGCGCCATGGCGAACGTCGTCTTGTCCAGGATGCGCACGTCCAGGTCGGGGCGGCCGATCGCGATCCGTACCGACTCGACGCAGCGCTCCGTGGTGAAGCCGGCCTCGCTCTCGCCCTCGGCGAGGTTGACGCCGAGCACGTGCGCGCCCACGCCGGTGCCGGTCACGATCACGCCGGTGAAGACGTCGTTCTGCAGATACCAGAGGGTGACCTCGCGCTCGCGTACCAGCCCGGACAGGTCCGCGTCGAACATGATCGAGCACATCTGGCCCAGCTCGCCCTTGCCGGAGGTGGGCACGCCCAGGAGCCGCCGCAGCGAGCTGCGGTATCCGTCGGCGGCCACCACGTAGTCGGCCCGCACCAGGCGATCCTCACCGGCGGTGCGGATCCGCGCCGTCACCCCGTCCGCATCCTGCTCCAGCGAGACCAGCTCGGTGGAGAAGCGCAGGTCGGCGCCCAGCTCCTCGGCCTTGGCCCGCAGCACGCGCTCGATCTCGGCCTGGGGCGCGCCGACAGGCGCGGCGGGAGTGACGCCGGCCAGAAAGGCGAACTCTTCCTGCTCGTCGCTCATGATCATGTGCGGGTTCGGGTCGGTCAGGTCCTTGGCGATCGCGATGCGCATGTTGTCGCCGATGCCCACCCAGATGTCGCTCAGGGTCTGCTCGATGCCGGGCACGGGGCGCAGCAGCTCGACGGCTCGCGGGCCGACGCCGAACGCCTTGGGCTGGATCGAGGTGCCCGGGTGCCGTTCGACCAGCATGACCGGCACCTCGCGCCAGGCCAGGAGGGTGGCCGCGCTCAGCCCCGCGTATCCGCCGCCGACCACCAGGACCGGCACTCGCTCTCGCTCCATTGCTCTCCACCTCCGAAGACGCGTACTATCGCGTTATCGAACAACAAGATATGTCGCGTCTGTCGAGACAGTCAAGACATATCTCGACTTGTCCGAGGAGTGCAGGCCGACAGCCCCGAGCGCCCGTGCGCCCGAGGGTCCGACGTGGAATCCGTTACGGGAGGTGGCGTTCCAGGGACTCGATCTTGGACGTCATGCCGTCCGTGACTCCCGGCCGGACGTCGGCCTTCAGCACCAGGCTCACCCGGGGAGCGACCTCCGCCACCGCCTCCACGGCACGCTTGACCACGTCCATGACCTCGTCCCACTCGCCCTCGACGGTGGTGAACATCGCGTCCGTCCGGTTCGGCAGTCCGCTGGAGCGGACCACCTTGACGGCGCGGGCGACGGGTTCGGCGACGCCCTCGCCGACGCCCAGCGGGGTGATGGAGAATGCGACGATCACTGCGCGCCCCCTTGCGACGAAGGGCCCGGACTCTCCGCGCCCTCTCAGGATGGCGGGCGCGGACTCCGCGTGCCCTCTTGCGACGGCGAGTACGGGCTCTCCGCGCCCACGAACTTGGCCAGGAGCCGCTCCAACTGCTCCTGATCCTCCACGCTAAGCCCGCCGAAGATGCCGGCGCTCACCTGAGCCTGGAGGGTTTCGATCTTACCGAGCGCCTGCCGGCCCGCCTCCGTGAGCTCCAGCCGGAATCAGCAGCCGCACCCGAGCCGGTGCCAGGCCGGGCTGCTCACATGGGAGCCTGACATGCGAAAGCCACGACGCCGCCGAGCGCCGTGGCCACCGCTGAACATGCCGTCACGCGTGGTCGTGCTCTTCTTCCTCTTCCTCGCTGGGCCCCTCGGACGGCTCCACTCCGAGCACGGCCTCGCGGGGCTCGATCACCGTGATGTGGTCGACGAGGGACAGCACGTGGTCCGGCTCGATCAGCCACTGCAGCGCCGAGGCGCCGGTGTCGTCGGTATTGACCAGTTCGGCCTGCTCCGTGCGCTCCTCGTCGGTGAGGTCCGCGTCGGGATGCCGGATTTCGGCCAGCGCCGCCGCCTGCAACGCTTCCATGTCGAGCACTTCGACGGTCAGCTCAACCGTGAGGCGCAGGAATTTCGGTTCATCACTCATGGCGACGACTTTAGGGCAGCTTCCACTCGACAGGTGCGGTGCCTTGCTGGATGAGCAGCTCATTGGCCCGGCTGAACGGCCGCGAGCCGAAGAAGCCGCTGCGCGCCGACAGCGGGGAGGGGTGGGCGGACTCGATGCGCGGCACGTCACCGAGCATCGGGGCCAGGTTGCGCGCGTCGCGGCCCCACAGGATCGCCACCATCGGCTTGTCACGCGCCACCAGTGCGCGGATGGCCTGCTCGGTGACCTGTTCCCAGCCCTTGCCGCGGTGCGAGGCGGGCTTGCCGGGCATCACGGTGAGCACCCTGTTGAGCAGCAGCACGCCCTGCTCGGCCCACGGCGTCAGGTCGCCGTTGGCCGGCCGGGGGAGGCCGAGATCGGTCTCCATCTCCTTGTAGATGTTGACCAGGCTGCCCGGCAGTGGCCGCACCTCGGGGGCCACCGAGAACGACAGCCCGACCGGGTGGCCGGGTGTGGGGTAGGGATCTTGGCCCACGATCAGGACCTTGACCTCGTCGAAGGGCTGGTTGAACGCGCGGAGCACATGCGCGCCCGCGGGCAGGTATTGCCTGCCTTCGGCGATTTCCTTGCGCAGGAACTCGCCCATCTGGGAGATCTGCTCGGCGACGGGCTCCAGCGCTGTGGCCCATCCGGCTTCGACGACTTCGTTCAGGGGACGACCGGCCATGGCCGTTGAGCTTATCTAGGTCTGGTACGGCTTGTGGCCGAAACGTCACCGCAAGCCGTACCAGAATGATCACGACGGACGGGTCACTTGACGGATCCGGCCATCATGCCCTGCACGAAATACCGCTGGAACGCGAAGAACAGGATCAGCGGGATGATCAGCGACAGGAACGCGCCGGAGGAGAGAATGTCGACGTTCGACCCGAACTGCCGCATCTGAGACTGCAGGTATTTCGTCATCGGCTGGTTGTCGGTGTTGGCGAAGACCAGCGCGATGAGCATGTCGTTCCACACCCACAAGAACTGGAAGATGCCCAGCGAGGCGATGGCGGGCTTGCCCAGCGGGAACACCACCGACGCGAAGATCTTCCACTCCGGGGCGCCGTCCATCCGTGCCGCCTCCAGCAGCGAGGCGGGGATGCCGACGAAGAAGTTTCGCAGCAGGAAGATCGCGAACGGTAGTCCGAACGCCACGTGGAACAGCACCACTCCCGGGATCGAGCCGAAGATCCCGGCGTTTCCGTAGAGGGTGGCGACGGGGATCAGCGCGATCTGGATGGGCACGATCAGCAGCCCGACGACCACGAGGAACGCCGCGTCACGCCCGGGGAAGTCCATCCACGCGAACGCGTACGCCGCCATGGCCGCGATGCCGATCACCAGGATCGTGGTCGGCACCGTGATCAGCACGGTGTTCCAGAAGGACGCCGTGAACCCGCCGCTCAGCAGGTTCTTGTAGTTCTCGATGGTCAGCTCGGCCGGCTTGGTGAAGATCGTCCACCAGCCCTCGGCGTTGTTGACCTTCGTGGTTCGCATGGAGACGACCAGCAGGCCGAGCGTGGGCACCAGCCAGAACAGGCCCAGCACCACCATCACGACCTGGACGATCCCACTGCCCAGGCGATCGACGATCTTGCCGAGTACGCCCCTGCGTGGCGTGCCCGTCTCCAGCCTGGGCGGCGCCGTGGCGGTAGCGGCGGCGGTCATGAGCTCTCCCTCCTGAACCGGCGAATGTTCATGATCATGAAGGGGAGGACCAGAATCAACAGGAAGATGGCCAGCGCACTGCCCAGGCCCTGGTTGTTCCCGCCGCCGAACGCCACACGCCACATCTCCAGCGCGACCACGTTCGACTGGGGCTGGACCGAGGGCGGCGCGATGATGAACACCAGGTCGAACACCTTCAGCGTATTGATGATCATCGTCACGAAGACGACGAGCAGCACCGGCGACAGCAGCGGCACCGTGATCCTGCGGAACACCTGCCACTCCGTGGCACCATCGATGCGGGCCGCCTCCAAGGCGTCCCGCGGGATCGCCGACAGCCCCGCCGCGATCAGCACCATGGCGAACCCGGCCCACACCCAGACGAACGCGCCGATGATCGCCGGGGTGATGAGGGTCGGGCCGAGCCAGGTCAGCCCGCCGTAGGCGGCCTGGAAGTTCGACTGCGGGAGCCGTACGACATAGGAGCCGGCGGGGAGTCCTTGGAAGCGGAACGTGCCGTCGTCGGCGGTCGTGGCGGTCCCCGCGACCTGGCCGTTCTGGACCGCCTCGACGGTCATGCCCGGCAGGCCCTTCTCGGTGCCGTCCACCGCGCCGCTCTGCCCGCCGCCGCCCGGCGTGAAGTCGAACCAGACGGTTCCCGACAGCTCGTTGCCCGCCGGGGGAGCCTTGGCCGGCTGCGCGTTGCCCGGCATGACCGCCGGCTTGACGCCGACGATGGGGATCAGCACCGGCTGGCCCGCCTGGGCGGGCTGCTTGGTGACGACCGCGCCGTTCTGGGCGGCCACCTGCGACTGGTCGCCCTCGCGCGGGCGGGCCTCCGGGTAGCCCTGTGAGGAGGAGAACGTGTCGTGCACGGTGGTCAGGATCGCGTTGGCCAGGCCCTTGTCCGGGTCCTCCTCGTAGACGAGGCGGAAGATCACGCCCGCCGCCATCAGCGAGACCGCCATCGGCATGAACACGATCAGCTTGAACGCCGTCGCCCATTTGATCCGCTCGGTCAGCACCGCGAAGATCAGGCCGAGCGTGGTGACCACGATCGGCGCGACGACCACCCAGATGAGGTTGTTGCGGATCGTGGTGAACGTAGCGGGATCGGAGAAGATCGTCGTGTAGTTGCCCAGCCCGACGAATCCGGTGCCGTTCGCGTCGAACAGGCTCCGGAAGATCGAGTAGACGATCGGGTAGACCACCCAGATTCCCAGCAGCAGCGCCGCCGGAAGGAGGAAGGCGATCGCGACCACGGGGGAGGGGCCGAGGCGTCGTTGCGTTCGGGGGGTTTCAGCCGGTCCGGTGGAGGGCCCGCCCGCGGTCTCCGCGGGCGGGTCCTGCGGGCCGTCCAACCGTTCGGTCACGGCCTTACCTCTTTACTTCCAGGCCTTCTTGGCCTCGGCTTCGAGCGCGGTCTGGGCGCCCTTGATGTCGGCGGGGTTGCGCAGGAAGTCCTGGAGCACCTTCCACTCGCCCTTGCCGTCGGTGCCGCCGAAGGCGCTCGGCGCCAGGTCGGACATGTCATAGCGGACGGCGTCGCCGGCCGAGATGATCGTCTGGCCGAGTTGCTTGGTCAGCTCGTCGGGGTAGTTGTCGGGGGAGACGTTCTTGTTGGGCGACAGGTAGCCGGGGAGCTTGGCCCAGATCTCGCCGCCCTCCTTGGAGGCCAGGAACTGCAGCAGCGCCATGGCGCCGGGCGAGTCCTTCATCGCGACCGCGATGTCACCGCCGACCATGACCGGCGCGGTGTCGCCCACCTTCGGGAACGGGACGTACTTGGCGTCCTCGCCCACCTTGGCCCCGGCCTGCGTGGCTTCGGTGGCGACGAAGTCCCCCTCGATGACCATGGCGGCCTTCTTCTGACCGTAGACCTTGTTCACGCAGTCCGGGAAGACACTCTGCAGGGCGCCGGAGCTACCGTCCGCGATGTATTCCTTCTTGCCCACGATCTGCCCGATCTTCTCCAGCGCAGTGGCGACGCTGGGGTCGGTCCACGGGATCTCGTGCTTGGAGAGCTGGTCGTACTTCTCCGGGCCCGCGACGGACAGGTAGACGTTCTCGAACACGTCGGTCAGCGTCCAGCCCGAGCCGCCACAGAACGCGAAGGGGGGAGTGCCGGAGTCCGCGATGGTCTGGGAGACCTTCAGAAGCTCGTCCCAGTTGGTCGGAGGCTGCACGCCGGCGTCCTGGAACGCCTGATCGCGGTACCAGAGCAGCGACTTGTGCGCGGCCTTGACCAGCACGCCGTAGACCTGCCCGTCGGCGGAGCCGAGCTCCTTCCAGTACGGCGTGTAGTTGCCGTCGATCTCTGTGATGACCGCATCGCTCAGCGGCTTGAGCGCCTTCTGCTCGGCGTACTGCTGCACTAGACCCGGTTGCGGCAGAATCGCCACATCCGGCGGGCTGCCGGCCTGGATGCGCGGGCCGAGGTAGGCGGCGGTGTCCTCATTGGTGGAGGCGTAGGTCACCTCGGCGCCGGTCTTGTCCTCGAAGGCCTTGAGTACCTGCTCGAAATTCTCCTGCTCCTTGCCCGTCCACTTGGCGGCAATTTCGATCTTGACGCCCTGCAGCGACTTGTCGCCGCCGCCCGCCGTGGCCGGGCTCGATGCCGTGGGCTGGGTCGTGGTGGGAGCGTTTCCGCAGGCGGCGACGGCTACCGCAAGCCCGGCCAGGATCGCTGCTGCTCTGGCTTTTCGCATGACTGCCTCACTGGGTTCTGATGATCTCTTCGAGTTCGGACTTCATGGAGGCCGCGACGTCGTCGGCGGACTCGGGGGTGGGGGTGCTCAGGGCCTTGGCGACCGAGCTCGCGATCACCAGGCTCAGCTGGTTGTAGTTGGCGCTCATCGGCCGTGCCTTGGCGGCGAGGATGCTCTCCTTGAGCACCGGCAGGTACGGGAAACGTTTGATCAGTGCGGGATCGTCGTAGAGCTCCGTCCACACAGGCGGGAACGAGCCCTCGGTGAGCACCCGGCGCTCGTTCTCCAGGCTCGTGAAGTAGCGGATGAACTCCTGTGCGGTGTGCTGGTGCTTGGAGTAGGCGCTGATGGCCAGGTTGACGCCGCCCAGCGTGCTGGACCCCGGCCCGTTCAGCCCGGGCAGCCTGGTCACCGCGATCTTGTCGCCCAGCTCGGCCTTCGCCGGGCCGTACGCGTGCGGCCAGTTGCGGGCGAACGCCAGCCGGCCCTCCTGGAAGGCCAGGCGCGACTCCTCCTCCTTGAAGCTCAGGGACTCCTTGGGTATCCAGCCCTCGCGCAGCCCTTGGAGCAGGAAATCGAGCGCGGTCTCGCCGGTGGCCGGGTCGAGCGTCACCTCCGAGCCGTCGTGGCTGAGAATCTGTCCCCCGGCCGACTGCACGGCCTCGGAGAAGTTCACGGTGAGCCCCTCGTAGGCCAGGAACTGGCCGGCATAGCCTTCTACGTTGTGCTTTTTCGTCACCTGTCGTGCCTGGTCGCGTAGCTCCGCCCACGTCCGCGGCGGCTTCTTGACCAGGTCGGTCCGGTAGTAGAGCAGTCCCGCGTTGCTCGTGTACGGGACCGCCCACAGTTTGTCCTTGTAGACCGCCGTTTCCACGACAGGCGGCAGGAACCTGTCGAGCGGGAACAACCCGCGCTCCAGGGGGATGATCCAGCCGTTCTCCGCGAACTCGGCGGTCCACACCACGTCGAGCCCCAGCACGTCGTAGCGGTTGCTCTGGGCCTGGAGGTTGGCCACCATCTGAGCGCGCTGCTCGTCGGCGGCCTCGGGCAGTTCCAGCAGCGTCACCTTCTCGGCCGGGTGGGCCTGGTTCCAGCGATCGAGCAGGGGTTGCAGGTATGCCGTGGTGTCGCGGCCGGTGGCGAACGTGATGGGCCCGGTTCCGCCCGTCCCCGTGTCGCCGCCGCCCTCATCGCCCGCCGAGGCGCAGCCGGCCGTCGCCAGGAGCATGGCCAGTGTGAGCCGAAGCGAGCGCAGCACTCTGTTTCCTCCATGTTCAGAGTGGTTACATACGTGTTAGGTACATGCATTCATGTTATGCACACCTGTAATCTGAAGGTCAACGGATAATCACGTAACGCATTCGTAACACAGGCGGGAGATGAGGCGTGCGGCTTCACCTGCTGGCGCTCCTGGCCAAAGAGCCGGCTCACGGCTATGAGCTGAAGCAGGCGCTCGAGCAGACCTTCGGCGGCGCGTATCCCTCGCCCAACATCGGCCAGATCTACGTGACGCTCGGCAGGCTGGAGAAGGACGGTCTGGTCAGGGCCGTGGACGTGGAGCAGTCCAACCGGCCCAACAAGAAGGTCTACTACCTGACCGCCAAGGGCCGCGAGGTGCTCACCACCTGGGTGGACGAGCCCACCGAGGGACCCAGGGTACGCGACGAGTTCTTCATGAAGCTCGTGCTCGCGCCGCTCACGGGCATCGCCGACCGGATGGCGCTGATCAGCCGGCAGCGCCGCCACTATCTGGGGCTCATGAGCGATCTCAACGACCTCCTGTCCCGCACGCCGCCGACCGACCGGGTGGCCGCACTGCTCATCGAAGGAGCCATGCTGCACCTGCAGGCGGATCTTGACTGGCTGGAGCGATGCCAGGAGGATCTGGCATGAGCGCGGTAGTGAAAACGGTCAATCTGGTCAAGATCTACCAGGACGGCGCGGTTCCCGTGCCCGCCGTGCGTGGCGTGGACCTGCAGATCGAGCCGGGCGAGTTCGTCGCGATCATGGGGCCTTCCGGCTCCGGGAAGTCCACGCTCGTCCACATGCTGGGCGGGCTCGACACCAGGACCAGCGGCGAGATCTGGCTCGACGGGCAGCGCGTCGACACGCTGTCGGAGAGCGCGTGGGCGCTGCTGCGGCGCAAGAAGATCGGCTTCGTCTTCCAGTTCTTCAACCTCGTCGCCAACATGACCGTCGGCGACAACGTCGAGCTGCCGGCGCTACTGGCCGGGGTCTCGCCCAAGGTGGCCCGCGAGCGCAGGGAGAGCCTGCTCGGCGCGCTCAACCTCACCGATCGCGCCGACGCCTCGCCCGCCCAGTTGTCCGGCGGCGAGCAGCAACGGGTCGCGCTGGCCAGGGCGTTGGCCAACCAGCCCAGCCTGCTGCTGGCCGACGAGCCGACGGGCAACCTCGACAGCCGCAACACGCGTGACGTGCTGCGGCTGCTCAGCGAGGTGCACAAGGAGGGCCAGACGATCGTCATGGTCACGCACGACGCCCGCGTGGCGAGTCTGGCCGACCGGCTGGTGTCGCTGTTCGACGGGGAGATCGTCGACGACGGCCGCATCGCGCGCAGGCGCACGGGCACGGCCGGCGAGGTGATCGACCTCCGATGAGCGAGCGGCGGCCGGCGGTGAGCCACCCATGAGCACCGCGCTGGCGGGGAGCCGGTGGATCAAGGCCGACCTGCGGGCCAGGGCGGGCCAGGCGGTGCTGACCGTGCTGGCCGTGGCCGGGATCGTGGCCGCGCTGATCACCGCGGCGACCCTGCTGGAGGACGGCACGAACCCGTGGCGGAGCCTGTTCGCCCAGACCGACGGGGCTCACGTCTGGCTCTACACCGACGACAGCCCGCAGGTGGCCCTGGGCGGCATCGACGGCGTGACGCAGGTCGCCGGCCCGTACCGGTCGGCGCCCGTGACCGTGGCGCAGGACGGCAAGAAGGAGCCGGCCGCGCTGCGCGCGATGACCGCCACGCCGCCGCAGGTGGCGCACCCGCTGGTGGCCGAGGGCAGGTGGCTGGACGCTGCTCAGCCCGACGGGGTGGTGGTCGAACGCTCCTTCGCCACCACGCTGCGGCTGAGGATCGGCGCCCCTTTCACGGTCATCGCGCTCAGCGGCGAGCGGCACACCCTCTACGTGCGCGGCATCGCCGACTCCGCCGAGCAGGGCTTCTACCCGCAGTGGACGCCCGGCCTGGCCTACGTGCTGCCGGCCATGCTCGACAGGATCGAGCCCATGCTCGGCCGCAGCGAGTGGGTGACCGGGCTGCGCCTGGCCGACCCCGACGCCACGCAGGTCGTCTCGCAACGCGTGGTGGTCATGCTGGACGACAAGCTGCAGCGGGTCTACACCTGGCGCGAGGTCAGGGCCGCGATGGAGCTGGACAACCGGCTGCTGGGCACGCTGCTGGCGCTGTTCGGCGTGGTCGGGCTGGTGGCCGCGGCGCTCGCGCTGGCCAACGCGGCCGGCGGCCGGGTGCTCGGGCAGCTACGCGACCTGGCCACGCTCAAGTCCATGGGCTTCACCAAGGGGCAGGTCGCACTGTTGCTGCTGGTCGAGCACGGCGCGCTCGGGCTGCTCGGTGTGGCGATCGGCACCATCGCGGGCTGGGGCGTGATGGCCGCGATGCTGGGGGCGACCTCGGTCGCGCCGGGGCCGGTGCTGGCCATCGTCGCGGGCACGGCGCTGGTGGTGCTGGCCGCCGTAGGGCTGCCCGCCTGGCGCGGCGGCCGCACGCCGCCGATCCCCGACGTGCCCGCCGCCCCGCCGCGCGGCCACCTGTCCAGGCTGGCCAGGCTCGCCCTCCTCGTACGTCTCCCGCCCGCCCTCGTGCTGGGCACCAGGGACGCCTTCACCAGACGGGTGCCCGCGTTCCTGACGGCGTTCGGGCTGGCCGTGCCGATGATGATGATCACGATCGGGCTCGGCGTGTGGGCCACGCTGGACAATTTCGCCGACCATCCGGAGCAGGTGGGCCAGCACGCGAGCCTGTACGTGAGGCCGGGCAAGCTGGAGTCGGCCGACGCCAAGCGCATCGCCGAGCGGGACCGGGACGTGGCCGCGGTCTACCCGGGCACCGACGTCAACGCCCTGGCCCCCGGCGAGGCCCGCTCGGTCCGGGTGCGGGCCATCGGCAGCTCGACGGAGCCGTACCCGTTCCCCGTGGTCGAGGGCCGCATGTACGGCCGCCAGGGCGAGGCCGTCGCCGGCCAGGGATTGCTGGACCTGCTGGGCATCAAGATCGGCGATCGGGTGCGGCTCACCGTGGGCGGCACACCGCTGATCGTCCGGATCGTCGGCAGGACCGTCGAGCCCGACCTGGACGGCGAGGTGATCTCGGTGGGGCTCGACAGCCTGGCGGCCAAGGACGCGGTGCCGCCGGAGTTCTACGCGCTCGCCCTGAAGCCGGGCGCCGACCAGGCGGAAGTACGCGGCAGGCTGCTGGCCGAGTCGGGGGAGAGCCTGGACGTGCAGGCCGCGGTCAACCCGGCGGACCGGCTGTCGATCATCAGGGTGGTGATCGTCGCGCTGATCGTCGTGCTGACCCTGATCGGCCTGGCCAACCTGCTCACCGCCAGCGCGCTCGGCCTGCGCGACCATGCCTTCGACCTGGCCGTGCTGAAGGCCATGGGGCTGACGCCCCGCCAGGTCATGGCCACGCTCGTGACCGGCACGGGACTGCTGGTCGTGCTCGGCGTCGGCGCGGGCGCCGCGGTGGGGGCGTCCGTGGTGACCGGGCTGATCGACCTGCAGGGTTACACGAGCGGCGTCGGGGCGGGCATCGGCCGCCCGCCCTCGGCCTCGACGCTGGCCATCGCCATCGTGGCGGTCGTGGGCACGGCCCTCGCGGTCGCGCTCATCCCGGCGCGTCGCGCGGCCCGTGCCCAGGTGCCGGTCACGTCGCGCTGACGGCCTCGGCGGGCTTGAGCGCGAACCAGTAGAACCCGTGAGCGGGCAGCGTCAGCAGGTAGGGCAGCTCCCCGACCGGCGGGAACGGCACCCCGCCGCGCGCCTCGACCGGGATCAGGCCCTCGAACCTGCGCAGGTCCAGCTCCACCGGCTGCGGGAACTTCGACAGGTTGTTCACGCACAGCATGATGTCGTCGCCGTCCTCGCGGACGAACGTGAGCACGGACGGGTTCGACGACCACATTTCCGTGTAGGCGCCGATGCCGAACACCGGGTGCTTGTGGCGGATCTCCAGCATTTTGCGGGTGAAGTGGAGCAGCGAGCCCTCATGGCGCTGCTGGGCCTCCACGTTGACCGCCTGGTAGCCGTAGATCGGGTCCATGACGACCGGCAGGTAGAGCCGGCCGGGGTCGGCCGTGGAGAACCCGGCATTGCGGTCCGGGCTCCACTGCATCGGCGTGCGGACCGCGTCCCGGTCCTCCAGCCAGATGTTGTCGCCCATGCCGATCTCGTCGCCGTAGTAGATGATCGGCGAGCCCGGCAGGCTCAGCAGCAGCGCCGTGAACAGCTCGATCCGGTCCCTGTCGTTGTCGAGCAGCGGGGCAAGGCGCCGGCGGATGCCGAGGTAGGCCCGCATGCGCGGGTCCTTGGCGTACTCCTTGTGCATGTAGTCGCGCTCTTCCTCGGTCACCGTCTCGAGCGTGAGCTCGTCGTGGTTACGCAGGAAGATGCCCCACTGCGCGTGCTCGGGCAGCTTCGGCGTGAGCGACATGATCTCGGAGATCGGCTCGCGGGTCTCCTTCTTGACCGCCATGTAGATGCGCGGCATGAGCGGGAAGTGGAAGGCCATGTGGCATTCGTCACCTCCCGTCGTGGGGTCGCCGAAATACTCCACGACGTCCTCGGGCCAGCCGTTGGCCTCGGCCAGCAGCACGCGGTCCGGGTAGAGGCGGTCGACCTCGGCGCGGATCATCTTCAGGTACGAGTGCGTTTCCGGCAGCCCGGCGCACGCCGTGCCCTCCCGCTCGAACAGGTAGGGGACCGCGTCCAGCCGGAACCCGTCGATGCCCAGGTCCAGCCAGAACCGCAGCACCTCCAGCATGGCTTCCTGCACCGCCGGGTTGTCATAGTTCAGGTCCGGCTGGTGGTGGAAGAAGCGGTGCCAGTAGTACTGCTTGCGCACCGGGTCGTAGGTCCAGTTGGACTCCTCGGCACCGATGAAGATGATCGGCGCGTCGGGGTAGCCGCCGGGGTGGTCCGACCAGACGTAGAAGTCGCCGTACGGCCCCTCGGGGTCGTGCCGGGACGCCTGGAACCAGGGATGCTTGTCGCTCGTGTGGTTCATCACGAGGTCGGTGACGATCCGCAGGCCACGCTCGTGGGCGGACTCGATCAGCTGGACAAAGTCCCCGAGATCCCCGAAGTCCGGAAGAATCTTCATATAGTCCGAAATGTCGTAGCCGCCGTCGCGCAGCGGCGACTCGTAGAGCGGCAACAACCACAGACAGTCGACGCCAAGCCACTCAAGGTAGCCGAGCTTCTCGATCAGCCCGCGCAAGTCGCCGGTGCCGTCGCCGTTGGAGTCCTTGAACCCCCGGACGAGCACCTCGTAGAACACCGCCCGCTTGTACCAGGCCGGATCTTCGGAGACGAACGCCTCGGAGATCGGCTCCGGCGATGGGGATGCGTTGATCATATTGTCGCTCACAGGAAGAGATGTGGGCAGGACGAAGTCACCGGTTACCCCGGCGTTCTTTGCTGGTGACCGCGCCGCGTGGGGTCGTCATCCCTGCGAACCCCACTGCCCTCGAACGAGCCCGGATTTGTGATCTGGTGCTCGTTTGTGCGGCGCTTACGGGCCGAACACTACCAGCCCGTTGGCTTTCCGGAACCCGCTTCTGCTGTGCGACGGTTAATACCCACGAGATCCGTATGTAACCGCACTGTTACCCAGGGTTCATGAAAAAGGTGGGGCCAGGTCCGCGAGGTCGTTTTCGAAGTCGCTCAACCAGAGCCCGAAGAGTACCAATCCACGCACCCAGAAGCGGTCATTCCAGCCGTTGAACCTGGTCAGCTCGTCGGGGCCACCCGCGATCACCTCGTGCAGCTCCTCCGACAACAGCCCCGGCACCCGGTCCGCCACGGTCTCCAGCATTCGATGCCCATAAACGCGGGCCGGCCCGGCCGTGGAGCGCAACGGCACCCGCTGGAGCGGTTGTTTGACGACATTGGTCGAGGGCAACGCGGCCACCCGCGGATTGGCCGCGTGCAGCACCTCTCGGTAAAAGCGGCCCTTGTCCTTGCGGGCCACGCCCACCGACAGCGCGGCGTCGAAGAAGTCCGGGTGGATGAAAGGCGCGGCGAACGACGCCTCGGGACCGACCAGGTTGACCGCCGAGCGCGCGATGCCCCGTACGGTCCTGGTGTGCAGCACCGACAGCGGCAGCTCCGCGCGGTGCCCGTGGAGCATGGAGGTGGCGGCCGCGAACTGCTCGCGTACGGACTCCTCGATCCACTCCGCGGCGCTCTTGGACAGGAACGGCAGGGAAGGCGCGCCGAGAGACAGCGAGCCGAGCACCGCCGCCGACCGCTCGGCCTGCGTCCTCGCCTCCAGCGCGGCCCCGCTGACCATGAAGTTCTTCAGCAGCGGCCCACCGGCCAGCCCGTCGATCAGGATCCGGCCCGCGCCGTGCACCTCCTTGGCGAAGGGCGCGTACCAGGCGTGGTGCGGGGTCAGGTATTCCAGCCGGCGGGCCACCTCGGCCGCGTCCTGCGGGTAGCCGGCGGCGTCCTGGGTGATCACCCGGTGCGGGATGCCCAGCTCCTTGGTGATCGCCTTGGCGAAGGCGATGTCGGTGTCGGTGCCGTCGTCGGGACTCGTCGTCCACGACTCGACGTCCGCGCCGCGGGCCTTGGCCACGCTCGCCAGCAGCCGCGAGTCGTAGCCGCCGCTGACCGGCACGAGCAGCTTGCGTCCTTCGTAGTCCGCGTAGACCTGGTGCAGCAGCTCGACGATCTCCTCCGGGCTGGTCCACGCCTCGTACGGCTCGGTACGCAGCCAGCGCGGCAGCCGCCGCTCGGTGGCCAGCCGGCCGTGCTCGAACACCACGGCGCTGGCTCCCGGCAGCCGCTTGACCTCGGTGTACGGGGTCGCCTCGCCCAGCGGGAACGTCACCTGGATGATCGAGGCCCAGGCCGACCAGTCGATCGTGATCGGCACCAGGCTGAGCAGCGGCTGGATCAGCGACGAGAAGTAGACCGCCTCGCCCTGGCGCACGTAGTAGACGTCCACCAGCCCGAGCGCGCCCGCGTGGAGCGCGACCCGGTTGTCATCGCCGATCAGCCCCGGCGTCTCGTACGTCTCCGCGACCGTGATCCAGTCCGCGGCCGCGGCCGGTCTGCGCTCGCCCCAGGCGAACGCGTACGCGTCACCGGCCCGGTGGTAGGGCGGCAACGGCGTGGAACTGAACAGCGCCGCCTCGGCCGTCTGCAGCGCCGGCCGCACGCGCGGCCCCGCAGTGGTCAGCTTGCCCAGAATGGCGGTGTCGATCCGGCCGAGAGCGCCACAGACGTAGGGTCTTACGTTGAACTGCACCGGATCTCATCCCTTCGAGACGCTTCCGCAAAAGAGTATCCTTTGCCGGGCTGAGGAAGCGGAGGACGGTTTGTGACTGAGCTGGAGAGCACGCGCAGGGCGCTACGGGATGCGGTCGCGCAGGCCGAGCGCGCCGCTGAACTGGCCAGGCTCCTGGACGCCGCCCAGGCCCGGCTGGCCGAGGCCGAGCGGAGCGTCGAGGAGACCAAGGCGCTGGCCGAGAAGCTGAGCGAGGCCGAGGAACAACTCGCCGCCGAGCAGGCCGCCGCCGACAAGCTGCGCAAGGAGCTGGCCGAGCAGCGCTTCCAGGCCGAAGTGGCCAACTGGAAGCTGTCCTCCATCAAGGTCGCGCGCTGGAACCGGCTCGGCGACGCCATCAGGAGCGGCAAGAGCAATCCGGTGCGGCTGGCCAAGGGCCTCAGGGGCGCCGCCAAGCCGGTCAAGCGGCCCATCGCGCCCAAGCGCAAGCCGCCCATGGCCATCAAGGCGAAGGAAGAGCGCCCGGGAGCGTCGTTCCAGGCCACGACCTCGACCAGGACGCTCGGGGGCGCCTCGTTCAAGCTCAAGCCGTTCCGGGTGCCGACCGGCCCCAACACGCGGCCGCACCTGACGGCCGCGGTGATCGCCGACCCGCACGCCGAAGCGCTGCTGCGCTACGAGTGGCGGCAGACCATCGGCTTCACCCCGCGCGACTTCGCCCGGGTGCTTCCGCTGGAGGTGCCCCACCTGCTCGTCGTCGAGTCGGTCAGGCAGGGGCCGTGGGCAGAGGAGATCACCGGCGAGCCCGGCGAAGGGCTCAAGGCGCTGCTGGCCTGGTGTGCCGAGCGCGGCATCCGCACGGTCTTCTGGCACACGCAGGGCGACGTGGCCGCCTACGCCGCCGCGGCCGAGCTGTTCGAGCACCGGTTCACGACCGACCTGTCGGTGGCCTGGCCGCGGCTGCAGTTCGGGGTGCAGCCCCGGATCCACAATCCGCTGCCGCTGGCGGGCGGGCGCATCGACCGGGTGCTGACGCTGGACCAGCTCCTGCCCGGCCACCTGACCTACCCGGACGTGCTGACCTCCTACCGCTGGCCGGCCGCGGCGGACTGCCCGCCGGGCACGCCGCAGTGGCGGCTGGCCGAGATCGCCGCCTGTGGCACGCCCATCGGCACCGAGCCGGACACCCGGCGGGCGCATGTGGCGCTGCGGCGGGCGTACCAGATGGGCACGATGACTGAGCGCATCGACGAGATGCTGGACGCGATCGGCCTGCCCAGCGCCCGTGCCACGCTCAACACCTCCGTGCTGCTGCCGATCATGGACCCGTACCGGATGGAGCACGGGCTCGCGCAGGTCGCCAAGCAGTCGGGCGTGGCCCAGCTCATCGTCATCGGCCCTCCCGAGGCCGAGCTGCGGGCCCGCGACGTGCTGCCGGACGTGGAGGTCGTCTACCGCCGCCCGCATCCCGCGATGACCGAGGGCGCGATGCTCGACGCCGGCCTCGACCTGTGCGAGGCCGACCTGGTGGCGGTCATGGACCCGCGCGACGTGTACGGCCCGCATTACCTGTCCGACCTGCGGCGGGCCTTCCTGTTCAGCACCGCCGACATCGTGGGCAAGGCCGCCTTCTACGCCCACCTGCGCAAGCCCCAGGCCACGCTGCTCAAGCAGCCCGACGCCGAATACGCCTACCTCCCGGAGATCGCCGGCGCGACTCTCCTGGCCCGCCGCAACGCGCTGCGCGAGCTGGGCTTCGCCGACCTCACCGAGGGCTGGGACGAGGTCCTCATGCGGCAGTGCCGCACGGACGGGATCAAGGTGTTCTCGGCGGACAGGTTCGGCTACGTACGGGTGCGCGACGAGGACCGCTGGCTCCTGGGCGCCGCCCACCTGGTCGAATACGGCTCCGCCGAACCGCACGCGCTCATCTGAGCCGCCGGGTGCGACTCATGACGTCCCGGGGGAGCGGCGGGGCCGGGGGCTAGCCGCGGAGGCGTTTGCGGAGGGCGCGTTTCATGGTGGACGCGACCAGCGCACGCAGGCTCTTCTGAGCGCGGCCTGCGGCGGCGAGCTGGCGGCGCAGGGAGCCGACCTCGCGGCGCAGCTCCACCGCCGTCTTCCGCCAGCGCCCCGACTCCTCCTTCCACTTGGCCACCTGGCCGCGCAGCCGCTCGGCCTCCTTGGCCAGCCGGGCGGTCTCGGCCTGCGCCTCCATCCGGGCCCGGTACGTCCCCCGCCGCCCGAGCAGGGGCGCCGGGTCGGTGGTGAACCCGTAGGTCCCGGCCTCGACCCAGGACACCCCCGACACCGCGTCCACCGCGTCGTCCAGGTCCTCGCCGGGCTCGCGGACGATCCGGGCCCTGGCGAAGGCGGACACCCGTTCCAAGCGGGCCGCGACGACGCCCTCGGACGATTCGTGGAGCAGCACGTTGACCAGGCCCAGACTTTCGTCGCGGGCCAGATCCAGCAGGCGCGCCAGGCTGTCTTCGCCGGGGACCCAGCCAGGCGGCAGGCGCAGCACGAAGGGCACGGCGGGGTCGACGTCCTCGCCGGCGGCCAGGCGTACCCGGCCCTCGTGCAGGTAGTGGCCGTGGACCAGCACCAGGTCGAGGTCGGGGTCCCGGAGAGGGGCGCGGCGCTCGCGCTGGAGGGCGTCCCAGGGGCCGAGCAGGAGGACCGAAATGTCGGGGACGGTGCCGGCGAGCAGCGCGTCCACCGTCGCCCGTACCGAGTCGTAGCCCGCCGTCCCGTCCACGATCACGGTGACGTACGGAACCTTCCACTGCCGCCCGGGGTGGCCGCGCAGCCAGCGGTAGGCCGGGATGCGGTCGGCCACGAAGGCGTGGCTCACCCGGTCGATCGGCTGCTTGTCGCGCATCCGCATCGTCGGGCCGAGGTGGTAGGCCCGGGCCGCCGGCTCGGGCACGAAGACCGCGCCCGCCTGCGCCAGGCGGTAGCCCATCTCGGTGTCCTGGCCGAGTATCAGCTCCTCGTCCATCGGGCCCGCCGCCGCGATCAGCCGGGCGTTGACCGACGTCGCGCCCCCGACGTGCAGGCTGAACGGGCGCTGCGGGTTGTCGGTGAGGCCGTTGGTGCGCTCGACGAGGTCGACGATCCAGGCGTGCGGCTCGGCCGGCTCGAAGTGCTTCTCCAGGTCCTCCGGCAGCTCGGCGGGCAGCTGGGCGCCGGTGAAGCGGATGTAGCCGGTGACGACCAGGTACGGGGCCGCGTGGTGCCAGCGCATGTGGGCCTCGATCGCGCCGGGCGTGAGCACCACGTCGGAGTCCAGCCAGTGGATCACGTCGCCGGTCGCCTCGGCCAGGCCGGCGTTGCGCGCGGTGGCCCGGCCCGGCTCCGGGCAGACGATCAGCCGCGTCCCGGCGGGGCGGATGGCGGGCAGGCGCAGCGGCGGCGTGCTGCCGTTGTCGACGACGATGACCTCGGTCAGCTCGGCAGGGTAGGTCTGCCTGGCCAGCCCGGCCAGCACCAGGTCGAGCTTGTCCTGCCCGCCGTAGGCCGGGATGACCACGCTGACCGTGAGCTCGGGCTTCAGGCGCTGCGGAGGCTGGAGTACGCGGTAGTCGTTGCCGCGCACGCGGCCGCGAACGTCCGCGCCGGATGCGGTCATGCGGCTTCCACGAGCAGGCTCGGGCGGAAGCCTCGCCACTGGTTGGCGGCCACCTTGAGGAAGTGGGCCAGCGGCAGCCGCCAGGTGTGCTCGTCGCTGAGCCCTCGGCGCAGGACGTAGCCGAGCCCGTGGGTGCGGTAAATGCGCGCTCCCGCCGCATGCGCGGCCTTGAGGAATTCGAGATCGACGGCCTGGGAAACCCCCGGAAATCCTCCTATTTCCTGAAATTTGGCCCGAGGCAGCAAGATGGTTCCGCCTGCCACGTGGTCCGACCAGACCTCGCTCGGATAATCCGCCCCGCTCGCGAACGTCGTGCGCCTGATCGTCGCCTTCAACGGTTCGAGGTAGAAGAACTCGGCCGTCGTGCCCACCACGTCGGCACCCGCATACGTCAGGGCCATGACCAGGTCGGACAGGTGGTGCGGGCCGTACCAGTCGTCATCGTCCCACTTGGCCAGGAAGTCGCCGCCCGCCAGGGCCGCCGCCCGGTTGAGCACCTCCCCGAAGGGCATCGAGGCGGGCGCCTCGACCCAGGTGACGGGCAGCGCGCAGCTCTCGACGGCCGCGCGTACCTGCTCGTACGCCACCCCGTGCAGCCCCAGCAGCACCTCGGTCGAGACGCCGCGCTGCCGCTCCATCTGGGCCAGTGCCGCGCCGACCAGGCCCGGCCGCTTGGTCGACATGACGATGCTGATCTTGGGGGTCGGCGTGGGGTGTGCCAGGCGGCGCAGGCGCACGCTGTGCTCCTCGCGCCGCAGGGCGGCCAGGCACCGCGCGGTGCCGTCAGGGGCGTGGTCGAGCCAGGCGTGGTCGGTGAGCAGCGCGGCGAGATCCGCGGGCACCCAGGGCGCCGCACGGCCGGCGGTGAGCGGGATGCCGGCGGCGGCCAGGCGCAGCAGGCCGTCCAGCGCGAGCTCCGGCACCTCCGCTGCGGGCCACTCGATCTCCAGGCCGCGCAGTGCGCGCAGCTCGGCCGTCTCTGGCGGCTGGCCCTCGACCGCCCAGCCGATCTCAGCCCAGTGCAGGCGGGCCAGCCCCTTCTCCGGCGTACGCGCGAAGCCGTAAGGGGTGACGGACATGGGTGGGTGCTCCTCGACCGCTGGGGACTCAGTCGGCGCCTACCTTACGCCCGTTTTACTGACGAGTAGACGCGGGGAGCACTTTCGGCAGGACAGGGTCCGCAGGTGGAAGAGATGTGATTCTCAGTCTTCCCCCAGGAACTTATGGCACGGTAGTGGTGAATGTTGATTAGGGTGTCAATAATCCCTCGATGTCCATGACGCCTTGGATGTCCCGTCAAGGCGTGAACGACGAAAGGTATGCGCGGATGCTCTCGCCCCGCCGACTGGCAGCGACCGGCGCACTCCTCTCAGCTCTGGCCGCCGGTGTGCTCGTGCTGCTCGTGCTCGCCGACCTGATCACGTTCGGCGCGGCGGCGGCCACGGCGGCGTTCGTGGTCGCGCTGGCGGCCATCGCCTTCCTGGTGCTCACCGTGCGCCGCCTCGACGGCAAGGCGCACCGGATCGACCTGCGGATCAAGAAGTACGAGGCCGAGCTGGCCCGCACCACCACCGCGCTCAAGCACATCGAGACGAGGCTGGACCTGCTGGTGCAGGCCGTCGAGGATTCGGCCGCGCGGCGGGCCGACGACCTCGGCGCCATCCTGGCCTCGCTCGGGGAGGACCGGGTGAACGCCATGGCGCGCGCACGAGAGGTGGAGGAACTGCGCGAAGAGGTTCGCGCGCTGGCCAAGGACTCCGTATGACGCGGGTCAGGCACAACGACTACGGGGTGCTGCGGCCGCCCGCGACCGGGTCGTGGCGGCCCGCGCTGACCGTCTCCGTGGTCATTCCCGCCTACAACTGCGCGGAGGCGCTGGAGCGCACGGTCGGGGCGCTGGCGCGGCAGACGTACCCGGCGGAGCTGGTCGAGGTGGTCGTCGCCGACGACGGCAGCGAGCCGCCGGTGGACGTGCCGGGCGCCCGGGTCGTACGGGTCGCCGAGGGGTGGGGGCGCGGCGCTGCCCGGCAGACCGGGCAGCTCGCGGCGACCGGCGAGGTGATCCACTGGCTGGACTCCGACATGCTGCTGGCCGAGGACCATCTCGAGGCGCACATGCGCTGGCACCACCTGATCGACTACGCGGTGGTGATCGGTGACACGCGGTTCGTGGACGCGCCCGGTGAGGAGGGCGTCCAGTCCGAATACACCAGGAAGACCCTGGAGTCGACCAGGAGACTCAAGGACGCGGGCGTGAGCGCGTACCTGCTGCACACGGGGGCGTCCACCTCCGTACGCGCCGATCTGCTGAGGGCCGCGGGCGGCGTGGACACCGGGCTGAACATGGCCGAGGACACCGAGCTCGGCTACCGCCTGGCGCAGGCGGGGGCGGTGTTCATCCCCGACGCCGAGGCCAGGGCGTGGCATGTCGGGCCCTCCACCGTGATGCTGCGGGAGAGGGAGGTGCACCGGCACAACTGGTCGTACCTGGGTGATCTGATCCCCGACCTGCGCTGGCTGCGCAACCATCCGCGCCGCCACTGGCTGGTGCCGTACCTGCGGGTGGTCGTGGTGGCGGCGGCGTACGAGGAGACGCGGGCGAGTGTGGACTCGGCGCTCGCCGGGACCCTCACCGACGCTGCCGTCACGCTCGTCGGCCCCTGGGGCAAGCTGACCGGCGAACGCCGCTCCAATCTCGACGACCCCCTGCTCGACCTGCGGCTGCTGCACAATCTCTACGCTCATGAGCCCCGGGTGACGTTCGCGGAGAGCGCACCCGCCACCGCCGCCCCCGCGCCCTTCCAGCTGCACCTCCCCACCGGGTGGGTGCTGGGGGCCGACACGCTCGCCAAGCTGACGACGCGTGCCGACAAGAACCTGCTCGGCCTGATGTGCGTGGCTTTGGCGGAAGGCCCGGACGGGGTCGTGACCGCCCGGCTGGAGCGCACGGCCGCCTTCGCCCGCGCCGCCCTGTTCGAGGGCGGGGCCGACGACCTGGTGGACGAGATGTTCGGGTCGGAGTGGGTCAGCGGGAACGAGTACGGCTTCGCGGTGGCGAAGGACGCCGAACCGTTGACCGGCGATCCCGCGAAGTGGCGGGCGCTGGCGGGGCGGCGGCTGGGCGAGATCCAGACGCTGCGCGCCGAGGTGGAACGTCTTCAGGGTGAGGTCGAACGGCTGTCGGCCGCCGAACCGCCGCCTGCCGAGGACGATGCTCACGGGCCGTTCCGCTCGCTGATCAGGCACCTGCGGAGCGCCGGGTGATCGCGAAGCTGCTGGCGGAGCTGCGCGGGGCGCGCGTGTTCTTCGCCGGGATCGACGACGTCGAACCGATCTACGCCGCGGCCGGATATCCGGGCTGCGGAATCGATGCCGAGGAGAGCAAGGGCTCGGCCGGCGAGATCGACCAGGGGCTGACGGCGGGGGTCGTGGACCTGGATCGGGACCTGCTCGAGCCGCCCGCCGAACCCGAGCACATGCGAAATGTCCTCGTGCTGGCCAAGACCCCGGCCGACCTGCGCAGGGTCGCCACTTTGCACAAGCTGTTGCCGCAGGCCGAGCGGGTGGTGGTGGCCGTGCTCGACACGCCCGCCGCCCATCCGGCGCCCGTGCCCACGCCGACGCCCGCGCACCGGTGGCGGTCGCTGACGGAACTGCGGGTGTACCAGCCCAAGAACCGGGTCTGGGTGGTGGACGCCCGCTTCTCGGCGGCCACGCCCGCCGGGCGAACGGTGGCGGCGACGGCGCGGGCGTTCGCGGGCCATCGCCTCGACGTGATCACGGCGCCTGCGGCGGCGATCGCGGGTGTGGGGGCGGCGGACTGGCGGCCGGGCGATCCGAACGCGACGCCTGCCGAGGTGACGGGGCCGGTTCCCGAGCGGGTCGGCGCGCCGGGCAGCGACATGGTCCTCCGCACCGTCGGCCGCCCTGCCCCTCGTCCCACGCGCCCCGGCTGGTCCGAGGATGCGCGAGCCGCCTCCCCCGGGAGCGGGAGCGCCGGCGAATCGGCCGCGGACGCGCGGGCAGCGGCGGCGGGCAGTGCGGCGCCGGCCGTGGGCAGCGCGGCGTGGGATGCGGCCGCGGGCGGCATGGAGTCGGCGCACGACCTGGGGATCGTTGAGTGGGCAGGGGACGAGACGCCCATCGAGCGGCCGACGACCAAGGCGGCGAGTTGGGAGCGACTCGGCCGTCCCGGGATGGCGGACTCGCCGCTGGCCGACCCCGACGTGCTCAGTGAGCCGTCCATGGTGCCTCCCGTGGACGAGCGGCTGGTCAACCCCCAAGGCTTCGTGACCACTCCCTCCCGGGGCATGGCCTCGCTGGCCGAGTGCGACGGGCGCTGGTCCGTGGTGCTGGATGGGAAGGTCGTGACGTCGTTCGCGGAGTCCGGCGGCGTCACCGACGCGGACGTGGCCAGGCTGCGGCAGATCCGCGGTGTCGAGGTCGACTGGCGGCACGCTCACAGCGGCCCGCTGGCCGCCGTACGCGTCCTGGCCGGCCTGGCCGCCGCCGGGGTGCCACTGGCGGCCGGCGCGGTGCCGCGATGGGCCGGCGCGCTCGGCGACGAGATCATCGCGCTCATCGAACAGTGTCCGGATCTGTCGGACGAGCTCCGGCGGGAGGAGCACAGCATCCGGCTGCGCCGCGCGGCCCTGCGTACCCATGGGGTGGCGGCCAGATGGGAGCAGCTCGGCGCGCCCGCGCCCGCTCCGCCGCTGACGTCTGTGCTGCTCGCCACCCGCCGTACCGACATGGTGTCCTTCGCCCTCGACCAGGTCGCCCGCCAGCGCGACGTCCAGCTGGAGGTGATCCTGGCGCTGCACGGCGTGCCCCAGGGGCATCCGGACGTGGCGGGCGCGATCGCGGCGTTCGAGGGGCCGCTGACCGTGTTCGAGGCCGACCGGCAGGCCGTGTTCGGCGAGGTGCTGAACGAGGCGGCGGCCAGGGCGTCGGGCTCGTTCCTGCTGAAGATGGACGACGATGACTGGTACGGCCCCGACTTCCTGTCCGATCTGCTGCTGGCGCATTCGTACTCGGGAGCCCACGTGGTCGGCACGGTGCCGGAGTTCGTCTACCTGTCCTCCATCGACGTCACCGTGCACCGGCAGCAGGTCACCGAGCAGATCACCAGCTTCGTCGCCGGCGGGACGATCCTGGTGGAGCGGTCGGCGTTCCAGGCGGTCGGCGGGTTCCGGCCGTTGCGGCGCTCGGTGGACACCCAGTTCCAGGAGGCGCTGCAGGCGGCGGGCGGCCAGATCTACCGCACCCACGGCCTCGGCTACATCCTGCGCAGGGGCGCGGCGGCCAACCACACGTGGCAGGAGCCGATCGGGACGTTCCTGCAGCGCAACCGGCGGCAGTGGCGCGGCTTCCGCCCGAACGCCCTCATGGAACTGGACGGGAGCCTCCACGCATGATCCCGCGCATTCCCCATAACGACTTCGGCGTGCTCACCCCGCCCGCGCTGGGCGCGTGGGAGCCGGCTCTCACCGTCACGGTCGTCATCCCGGCCCACGGCCGCCAGGAGACCCTCGACCTGACCCTGGCGGCGCTCTCCGCCCAGAGCTACCCGGAGCATCTCCTCGACGTGATCGTCGTGGACGACGGCAGCGCCACCCCTCTCCACCTGCCCGGCCTCGCCCCGGCCAGGACGAAGCTGATCTCCAGCCCGCCGGGCGGCTGGGGCCGGGCGTGGGCCGTGCAGGCGGGTCTGGACGCCGCCACCGGCGAGGTCGTGTTCGTCCTGGACGCCGACATGGTTCCGCACCGGCAGCACGTGGAGGCCCAGCTCCGCTGGCACCACCTGGCCCCGTACGTGGTGGCGCTGGGCTGGATCGACTTCACCCCGGCCGCCGGCCTCCCGACGCCCGAGCAGGTACGCCGGGCCCTGGAGTCGGGCACGGAGGAGGCCCTGTTCCCCTTGTCGCCGCACCGCCACGACTGGGCCGAGAAGATCATCCACGATCACGACGGTCTGCGCACGGCCCAGAACTCGCTGGCCACCCGCATCCACGTCGGGGCCACGGTGTCGTACCCGGCGAAGCTCCTGCGTTCGATCGGCGGCATGGACACCTCCCTCGTCCTGGCGGAGGACACGGAGCTGGGCTACCGCCTTACCCAGGCGGGCGCGGTCTTCGTCCCGGATCCGCACTCCCGGGCCTGGCACATCGGCCTGCCGACGGCGATGCGCGACTTCGCCGTGCTGAAGCGCTACAACGACCCGTACGTCGCCGACCGCGTACCCTACCGCCGCTACCTCCGCACGGACCCGGGTCGTCAGTGGCTGGTGCCGTACGTGGACGCCGTGGTGCCCGCAGAAGGGTCCTACGAGGACGTCCGCGCCACCGTGGACGGCCTGCTGGCGAGCTCGATCCCGGACATCAGGGTCACCGTGGCCGGACCCAGGGAGTCGCTGCCCGCCGGCCGCCGCTCCCCGCTCGCCGATCCGGACCTCGACCTGCGACTCATCCACGCGAGCTTCGACCACGATCCCCGCGTGCACCTGCTCACGGACGCCTCAACCCCGCTCCCGGGAACGGCCCCGTTCCGCCTGTCCGTGCCACCGGGTTGGGTCCCGTCGGGAGAGACGGTGCAGCGCCTGGTCGCCCACCTGGAGGAGCGTGACCTGGGCACGCTCCGCGTCGCCTTGGAGGAGACCGCGGGGGGCGTGGTCGAGGCCCGCATGGACCGCACCGCGGCCGTGTCCAGGGCCGCGCTGGTGGGCGCCTCGGACGACGACCTGGACGACCTGATCGACGCCCTGTTCGGCCTGGAATGGGTGGACGGGGAGACCTGGGAGTTCAAGCGCCGCCCGGCCGTCTACCCGCCCCGCAAGAGACCGATCTCGGAGCTGGCCAAGCTCACGGCCGCGCACGAGAAGGAGATCGCCCTCTACCGCAAGCGCGTGGCGGTCCTCCGCGCCGAGATCGCGCAGCTGAAGCGGGAGGCCGGCAAGAACGGCAGGGACGCGGCCCGCTGGCGAGAGAAGGCGGAGGCCTGGCGCAGGGAGGCGGTCCGCCTGACCCGCGCCCAGAACCGCACGGTGCTGAAAAGGGCCGTCCGCCGGGTCCGCGACATCGCCTTCCCGGACAGCTAGACAGATTCGCCTCTGCGCACAACGCCGCCCATCCCTTGGCCGCCTAGTTGGTGGCGAACCGCAAGCGCTCTTCGTCGCCGGCAGGAGGCGGCGCCAGTCGCCACGCTTGGGTCTCAGGGAGCGAGCACCTCACCAGGATGTCACTGGCGCTACTCGTCGCCCTCCACGCGCATCACGCTGGCCACCGCGCGGACGCTGTCGAGCTCCCGCAGCCCCTCCATCGTCGCCGACAGCGCGGCGTCCGTGGCCCGGTGGGTGACGATGACGAGCTGGGCGTCGTCGCCGTGCCCCTCCTGGCGCACCGTCTGGATGGAGACGTCGTGCTTGGCGAACAGCTCCGCCACCCGCGCCAGCACGCCCGGCTTGTCCGCCACGTCCAGCGCCACGTGGCAGCGCGTGACGGTCTCGCCCATGGGGTGCACCGCGAGCTCGGCGTACGTCGACTCCTCCGGCCCCCGCGTGCCGGCCAGCCGGTTGCGGCCGACGGCCACCAGGTCGCCCAGCACGGCCGAGGCCGTGGGCGCCCCGCCGGCCCCCTTGCCGTAGAACATCAGCTGCCCCGCCGACTCCGCCTCGACGAAGACCGCGTTGTACGCCTCCCGCACCCCGGCCAGCGGATGCGTCCGCGGGATCATCGCCGGGTGCACCCGCACGCCGATCGAGCGGCCGTCGTCGGAGCGGGCGCAGATGGCCAGCAGTTTGATGACGTATCCCATGGCCTTGGCCGAGGCCACGTCGGTGGCGGTGATCTCGGTGATGCCCTCCCGGTGCACCTCGGCGGCCGTGACCCGGCTGTGGAAGGCGATCCCGGCGAGGATGGCGGCCTTGGCCGCGGCGTCGAAGCCCTCGACGTCGGCCGTGGGGTCGACCTCGGCGTAGCCCAGGGTCTGGGCCTCCTCCAGGGCGTCGGTGAAGGAGGCGCCCGTGGAGTCCATCTTGTCGAGGATGTAGTTGGTGGTGCCGTTGACGATGCCCAGCACCCGCTTGACGTGGTCGCCGGCCAGCGACTCGCGCAGGGGGCGCAGCAGCGGGATGGCGCCGGCGACGCTGGCCTCGAAGTAGAGGTCGCCGTTGCCCGCCCTGGCCGCCTCGTGCAGGGTGGCGCCGTCCTCGGCCAGCAGCGCCTTGTTGGCGGTGACCACGGACTTGCCCCTGGACAGGGCCGAGACGATCAGCGAGCGGGCGGGCTCGATGCCGCCGATGACCTCGATCACGATGTCGATGTCGTCGCGGCTGACCAGGCCCTCCGCGTCGGTGGTGAGCAGCGCGGGGTCCACGTCGACGTCGCGCTTGCGGCCGAGGCGGCGGACCGCCACGCCGGCCAGCTCCAGCGGGGCGCCGATGCGCGCGGCCAGGTCGCCGTTCTGCTCGTGGATGAGCCTGATGACCTGCGAGCCGACGACGCCGCAGCCCAGCAAGGCCACTTTCAGCGGTTTCACAGCTGCCCCCTCAAGAGGTCGTCCTCGGTCTCGCCCTGCACGATCACCCGGGCGGCGCCGCCTGAGACGGCCACCACGGCGGGCTTGGGCAGGTAGTTGTAGTTGCTGGCCAGCGAGCGGCAGTAGGCGCCGGTCGCGGCCACGGCGATCAGGTCGCCGGGCGCGAGGTCGGCGGGGAAGTGGCAGTCGCGCACGATGATGTCGCCGCTCTCGCAGTGCTTGCCGACCAGGCGGCTGAGCATGGGCTCGGCGTCACTCTGGCGGCTGACCAGCAGCGTCGTGTATTCGGCGCCGTAGAGCGCGGTGCGCACGTTGTCGCTCATGCCGCCGTCGACGCTGACGTAGGTCCGCAGGCCCTCGACGTCCTTGACGGTGCCGACCTCGTAGAGGGTGATGCCGCCGGTGCCGACGATGGTGCGGCCCGGCTCGACGGTCAGGCGCGGCACGGGCAGGCCCGCGTCCAGGCAGACCTTGGTGACGATCTCGCGCAGCCCGTCGGCCAGCTCCTTGATGTCGGGGGCCTCGTCGCCCTCGACGTAGGCGATGCCGTAGCCGCCGCCGAGGTCCAGCTCGGGCAGCACCACGCCGTGTTCGTCCTTGATCTGCACGAGCAGCGTGGCCAGCCGCCGCGCGGCCACCTCGAACCCGGCGGTGTCGACGATCTGGGAGCCGATGTGCGAGTGCAGCCCGACGAGTTCGAGCTGGGGGAGGGCGAGGATGCGGTGCACGGCCTCGGCGGCCGCCCCGGTGTTGAGCGACAGGCCGAACTTCTGGTCGTCGTGCGCCGTGGCGATGAACTCGTGCGTGTGCGCCTCGACGCCGGTGGTGACCCGGATCATCACCTTGGGGCGAACGCCGTGCTGCTCGGCGAGGTGGCCGAGCCGGGCGATCTCCTCGAAGGAGTCGACCACGATGTGGCCGACCCCGGCCTCCAGCGCCCTGGTCAGCTCGGCGACGGACTTGTTGTTGCCGTGCAGCGTGATGTGCTCGGGCGGGAAGCCGACGCTCAGCGCGACCGCCAGCTCGCCGCCGCTGGCCACGTCGAGGCCCAGGCCCTCGTCCCGCAGCCAGCGGACGATCTCCTTGCACAGGAACGCCTTGCCCGCGTAATGGACGTGCGAGCCGGCGAACGCCGTGGCGTAGTCGCGCATGCGGGAGCGTACGTCGTCCTCGTCGAGGACGTAGAGCGGCGTGCCGTAGTCGCGGGCCAGGTCACGCACGTCCACGCCGCCGACCGTGAGCGCGCCATCGGTCCGGGTCGACGTTCGGGGCCAGATCGCGGGGTTGATCCGGTTGAGGTCGGCGGGCGCCTGCGGTGGGCGCTCGTGGGGCAGCATCTCGGCGTGCCGGTCCCCGGCGGGATGGACGAATCGACTCACCCGATCGAGGCTATCGGAACCGCCACTGCGCCATGACCTACTGCCCACGTATCGAGACGCGATCAAGGTAAATTTTTACGAATTTTTCGTCTTTTTGGCCGTTATGCAGGAGATTTTGCGATTCGTCATATGCGTTCCGGTCCTACCAGCACATTTCCTACCGCCGCCGCCAGGCGCACCCGCGCCGTGTGCACCGGGCCGGGCGGCGCGTCGCCGACCGGGACGGCCGGCGCGTGCTCATGAGCGTCGTGGTAGGCGAGGGCCAGGCGCAGCAGGTACGTCTCCCAGCCCGGATCCCTGCTGGCCAGCCGCCCCGGCAGCTCGGCCAGCACCCGGAGCACCCGCCGGTCGTGCGGGTCGTCGAGCAGCTCGGGCCGGAACCCGGTGTCCGGCACCCCCAGCTCCGCGGCCCACCGCTGGGTGGCGCAGGCCCGCGTGTGTCCGTACCGCACCACGAACCCGGGGTTGTCCCAGGTGCGCGGGAAGTCCGGCCACCCGGGCTCGGGGATGTCCACCGGTTCGAGGGACTCCACGATCTCCCCGGGCACCGCCACGATGATCCGCAGGAAACCGTTGTCCCGCACCTCGACCCCGGCGACTCCGGGCAGCTCACGCACTGGCGCGGCAAGCTCGTCCGGGGGCACCCGCCGCCGCAGGGCCGCCGCCGAGACGTACACCGCCTCCCGCTCCCACGTCCCCTCGGGCGCCGGCGGCTCACTCAGCAGCTCGGCCAGCCGGCGGATCGTCAAGGCGGTGACGTCCCGCGCGCCTCTTCGGCCTGCTCCGGCCGGCGCTCGTCGGCGATGCTCATGACCTCAGCGTAACCGGCCGTACCCCTGCCGGCGTGCCCGCTCCGGCCGCCGGCAGAGCACCTGACGCGGGACGCCGTCAGTTCGGGCGCAGGGCGGACTTCAGACGCCTCAGCAGGGTCCGTTCGTCCGGCGCCGGGGACACCGTCACCGGGGCGGGGATGGTGACCGGTTCGGGCTGGGTCGGGGCGGGCCAGTAGCGGTCCGGCGGTTCGTGGCGTACCCCGTGGGTGGTGGCGATGACGTCGTCCGGGTCGGCGCCCGGGCCGGCGAGCAGGACGGCGCGCCCGAGCGCCGACGTGCGCTCCAGCCGGGCGGTGCGCCCGTCAGGCAGGTCCACGATCAGCACGCCCGTGAGATCCTTCTGCACCGACTCGATCATGCGCTCCAGCGTCGCCCGATGCAGCGGCACATCCACCGGGCCGCGGTAGCGGAACGGGGTCGGCGCGGGCGTCGGGGCGGCCTCGTCGATCAGCCGGATGCGTTCGTCGTGCGCGAACAGGCCACGCATGAGCCGCAGCTCGAAACACGGGTCCGACAGCACCGAGCGGCGCCCCTCCGCCAGCCGCGACCACGGCCCCACCAGCGTCACCACGACGTCCTGCAGCTTGCCGTCCAGCGCCGCCGCCACCGCCTGCCGCACCACGGACTCGGCGGTGTCGGTGACGTCGAGCACGATCTCCACGTACGGCACCAGCCACCGCCGCCCCCGATCCTTGCGCAGGTCCCTGCGCAGAGGGATGCGGTGCGCCAGATACGGCTCGACCGCCCGCACGGCCCGCTCCCTGTCGCGGTGCTGCGCGGGCAGCCCCAGGTGTACGGCCTGCGCGTCCATGTCGGGCACGAACACCACGCCGTGCATCGCCAGCCGGTAGGCGAACTCGGTGTCCTCACCCCGTGCGACGGTCGGGTCGAGACCGCCCACGGCGTGGAAGATCTCCCGGGGGAGGGCGAAGGTCGGCCCGGTGCACACGTGGTAGGGGTTGCGGCTCTTGCGCAGCCCGTCGGTCTTGGCGATCGTCGCCTCGGTGGAGCTCGCCACGGCCTCGTCCAGGTTGAACACCTCTCCCAGGTGCCGCGCCTGTAAAACCTGCCGCGGCGTGACCGGCGGCATCTCGACGAACTTCTTCATCCCGATCGTGACCAGGTAGTCCGTCACGTGGTGCCAGCGGGCCAGGGCCTCGATGTGCTCGCGGCAGGCCACCATGTCGGCGTCGAGCCGCTGGATGATCTCGCCGTCGGCGGCCTTGGCGCCGGTGTTGACGGCGTTGGAGATGCCCCAGCCGTCGCGTACGCGTACGACGCGGGTGTTGACCGGCCTCATCTCGGGCAGCCGGATCGGCGGCTCGCTGCCGTCGTCGACGACGAGGACCTCCATCAGGTGGTCCGGATAGGTCTGCGCCGCCAGCGCCGCCAGTGTCAGGTCCAGCTTGTCCTGCCCGCCGTGCGCGGGTATCACCACGCTCACGGAGAGGGCGGGTGACCAGGCGCCGAGCTGCGGCGCCGCGATCGGTGAATAGTCGTTCTGCCTCAAAGCAGGACGCGCGTCCATCGTCAGTGACCCCCTGCCGAGACTTTATCGGGAGATGCTGAGAATTTCCTGAATAGTGCTCCTGTCCAACGGAAGGATGCGGCCCGTGTCCCACGGACAGGTCCGGCCGATGGACGCGGATCCGCGGCGGTCCGCCGCTCCGCGTACACTCGGTGCCCAACACCGCAGGTAGGGAGTCATCATGAGCAGGTCGTGGCGTGGCCTCATAGAGGAATACCGCGAACGTCTTCCCGTCACGCCGAAGACGCCTGTCATCACGCTGCTCGAGGGCGGCACGCCCCTGGTGCCGGCGCATCGCGTCTCGGCACTGACGGGGTGCGACGTCTACCTGAAGGTCGAGGGCGCCAACCCGACCGGCAGCTTCAAGGACCGCGGCATGACGATGGCCATCAGCAAGGCCGTCGAAGAGGGGGCCAAGGCGGTCATCTGCGCCTCCACCGGCAACACCTCGGCCTCGGCCGCGGCCTACGCCGTTCGCGCAGGGCTGACGTGCGCCGTGCTGGTGCCACGGGGGAAGATCGCCATGGGCAAGCTGGCCCAGGCGCTCGTGCACGGCGCCACGCTGCTGCAGGTCGAGGGGTCGTTCGACGACTGCCTGGAGATGACCCGCAAGCTGTCGTCCAGCTACCCGATCGCGCTGGTCAACTCGGTCAACCCGTTCCGGCTGCAGGGGCAGAAGACGGCCGCCTTCGAGATCGTGGACACGCTGGGCGAGGCTCCGGACATCCACTGCATCCCGGTGGGCAACGCGGGCAACATCTCGGCCTACTGGATGGGCTATCAGGAATACTTCGCCGACGGCGTAGCGACCAAGCGGCCCCGCATGTTCGGGTTCCAGGCCAGCGGCGCGGCGCCCATCGTCGAGGGCGCGCCCGTCGCCCGGCCGCACACCATCGCCACCGCGATCCGGATCGGCAACCCGGCCTCATGGGCGCTGGCCACCGCGGCCCGCGACGAGTCGGGCGGGGTCATCCAGTCGGTGACCGACCGGCAGATCGCGGCGGCGTACAAACTGCTCGCGCAGGAAGAGGGCGTGTTCGTGGAGCTGGCCTCCGCGGCCAGCGTCGCCGGACTGCTGCAGGCGCACGCGCAGGGGATGGTCGAACCCGGGCAGCGCATCGTCTGCACGGTCACGGGCAACGGGCTCAAGGACCCGGACTGGGCCATCTCGGGGGCGCCGGCGCCGGTGGTCATCCCCATCGACGTCCACGCCGCGGCGGCGGCGCTCAACCTCGCCTGATAGGGGTTCCAGTGAGGACCGTTGATATTCGCGTGCCCGCGACCTCCGCGAACCTGGGCCCGGGCTTCGACGCGCTCGGGCTGGCGCTGAGCCTGTACGACGAGGTCCGGGCCACGCTCACCGACGAGCGCGGCGTGCGCGTCACCGTCGAGGGCGAAGGCGAGGGCGAGGTCGATCTCGGCGAAGGGCACCTGGTCATCAGGACGATGCGGGAGACGTTCGACCGCATGGGGGTCCCCCAGCCGGAGGGGATCAACCTGCACTGCCGCAACAGGATCCCGCACGCGCGCGGCCTGGGCTCCTCCTCGGCGGCCGTCTGCGCCGGCATTCTCGCCGCACGGGCCTTGTCCGGAGCCGCGGAGCAAGATTTTTCCGACGACAAGGTGTTCGCGCTGGCCACGGAGATGGAGGGGCATCCGGACAATGTGGCCCCCTGCCTGGCCGGCGGGCTGACCGTGGCCTGGTCGGACCACACTGGGACGCCGCATATGGTGAAGCTAGCTCCCGACGAACGGGTCCGCCCCGTCGCCGTCATTCCATCGACGCGGCTGGCCACGGAGACCGCGCGGGGGCTCTTGCCGAAGGACGTGCCCCACAAGGACGCCTCCTTCAACGCCGGCAGGGCCGCGTTGCTGATAGCCGCGCTGACCCAGCGGCCGGAGCGAGGGTTGTTGCTCGCCGCCACCGAAGATCGGCTCCATCAGCATTACCGCGCGCCTGCGATGCCGCAGAGCGTGGATCTGGTAGAACGTCTCCGTGCAGTGGGCGTGCCCGCGGTCGTTTCGGGAGCGGGTCCCACGGTTCTTGCGTTTTCGACATCGGATACGCAGGATTTGATCGCGCCAGAAGTGGGTAATGACTGGCACATCCAGCAAATGGACGTCGACCCGGTTGGTGCGAACGTTCAGTTTCCCGAGACACGCTGATGCCTCTTTAGACCTTCAGGGAATAGCCGTGTGCGCTGGTGATGTTAGGCTGATAGCCGCACCAGATGCCCCCTTGGTGGGTGCGTGCTTGTCAGCCATACATCGCTGCATCATGCTTCACGTCACAGGCGTGGGCAGCGCGGCTGTCTCCCCGGAATCTGTCGCCTCCGGTTGGCCCACACCCGGTTGGCTCGAAACGAGGCGGCGACGACGGGGACCTGCGCGTTCGAATCATCTCGACATCTGGTTGGCGACAGCAATCTGGGGGGTGTCAGCCACGCGCCACGGCCCATTGGCGGCGTGGACCAGCCCCTCCCCAAGAGTGGCGGCCGTCTCCAGTGACAGCCGAAGATCGCAGAGTGCACCCCGACCCGGTCTGTCCCGCCGGATCGCAAGCACCTCCGGGACGCCGGGCAGAACAAAACCGGCGCCCGACCCCTGGGAAGGACCTTTTAGTTGAGCGACACCACCGAACTCCTCTCCGACGCATCAGGCGCTGAGCCGGCGTCCGGCGACACCCCCACCCGCGCTCCGGCCAAGCCGCGTGCGCGTCGCTCCGGCACCGGCCTGTCCGCCAAGGTGCTGCCCGAGCTGCAGAAGATGGCCGCGGAGCTGGGCATCAGCGGGACCGGGCGCATGCGGAAGAGCCAGCTCATCGCGGCCATCCAGGAGAAGCAGGGTGGCGGTTCCGGAGAAGGCACACCGGCCCCGGCGGCCGTGGCCGAGGCGCCCGCTGCGGCGCCGGAGGCAGCGCCCGTAGCCGAGCGGCCCACCCGTACGCGCAGGGAACGTTCTCGTACCAAGACCATCGAGGAGCCCGCTGCGCAGCCGGCCGCCGCCGAGCCCGTGGCCGCGGCACCTGAGCCCGTCGCCGCCCCGGCAGAGCCGGTCGTGGAGCAGCAGGCCCAGTCCGTCGAGGCCGGCCAGGCCGAGGGACGCGCCGAGCGCGGCGAGAGCCGTCGCGAGCGCCGCAGCCGCGGCGAGCGCCGTGAGCGCGGAGAGCGTGGCGGCGGCGACCGCTCCGGCGGCGACCGCGGTGAGGGCGGTCGTGCGGAGAGCGGCCGTGCCGACCAGCGCGCCACCGACGCGGGCGGCCGTGCCGACCAGCGCAGTGACCCGCGCGGTGACCAGCGCGGTGACCAGCGCAACGACCAGCGCAGTGACCAGCGCAGTGACCCGCGCAACGACCAGCGCAGTGACCCGCGCAACGACCAGCGCGGTGGCGGCGGAGACGAGGACGACCGCGGCGGGCGTGGCCGCCGGGGCCGCTTCAGGGAGCGCAACCGCGGCCGCGGCCGTGACCGCTTCGAGAGCGGCGAGCCCGTCGTCAGCGACGACGACGTGCTCATCCCGATCGCCGGCATCCTCGACATCCTCGACAACTACGCGTTCGTCAGGACCAGCGGCTACCTGCCGGGCAGCAACGACGTCTACGTCTCGCTCGCCCAGATCCGCCGCAACGGCCTGCGCAAGGGCGACGTCATCACCGGCGCCGTCCGGCAGCCCCGTGACGGCGAGCGGCGCGAGAAGTTCAACGCCCTGGTCCGCCTCGACACCGTCAACGGCATGGACCCGGAGCAGGCCCGCAACAGGCCGGACTTCAACAAGCTGACGCCGCTCTACCCGCAGGAGCGCCTGCGCCTCGAGACCGAGCACAACATCCTCACCACGCGGATCATCGATCTCGTCTCGCCGATCGGCAAGGGCCAGCGCGGCCTCATCGTCTCGCCGCCCAAGGCCGGTAAGACGATGGTGCTGCAGTCCATCGCCAACGCGATCACCCGCAACAACCCCGAGTGCCACCTGATGGTCGTGCTCGTGGACGAGCGGCCTGAAGAGGTCACCGACATGCAGCGGTCGGTCAAGGGAGAGGTCATCCACTCGACCTTCGACCGTCCCGCCGAGGACCACACCACGGTCGCCGAGCTCGCCATCGAGCGGGCCAAGCGCCTGGTGGAGCTGGGCCACGACGTGGTCGTCCTGCTCGACTCGATCACCCGCCTCGGCCGCGCCTACAACCTGGCGGCCCCGGCGTCCGGCCGCATCCTGTCGGGTGGTGTCGACTCCACGGCGCTCTACCCGCCCAAGCGATTCTTCGGCGCCGCCCGCAACATCGAAAACGGCGGCTCGCTGACGATCCTCGCCACGGCCCTGGTCGAGACCGGGTCCAAGATGGACGAGGTCATCTTCGAGGAGTTCAAGGGCACCGGCAACATGGAGCTCAAGCTCAACCGGTCCCTGGCCGACAAGCGGATCTTCCCTGCGGTGGACGTCGACGCGTCCGGCACCCGTAAGGAAGAGATCCTCATGGCCAGGGATGAGCTCCAGATCGTCTGGAAGCTGCGCCGCGTGCTCCACGCGCTGGACATGCAGCAGGCGCTCGAGCTGCTCCTGGAGAAGATGAAGGAGACCAAGTCCAACGCGGAGTTCCTCCTGCAGGTCCAGAAGACCACGGTGAGCAACGACCGCGACTAGCGGCTTCACGGAAAAGGGCGGCAGGGTTTCTCCCCTGCCGCCCCTTTTTTCGTCATGCTTACTTGACGTCCACGAACTCCTGCGGCGACAGCGAGCTGCGCGTCTTGCTCGTGCCGGGCACCTTGACCCGGAAATAGCCGTCCTTGCGCGCCTTGAACGACTTGGCGTACTTGCCGGTCGAGGTCGCCTTGGCGAAGCCCACGAGCTTGTACGTCTTGGTGCCCTTCGCCTTGAAGTACACCTCGACGGTCTTGCCCTTGTACGCCTTGGAGCCCCGGTAGACCTTGCCGTAGACCTTGAACGTCTTGCCCTTGATCACCTTGTTCGGCGCCGCGATCGTGACCCTGGACTTGGCCTTCTTCGACGCGCCGCCCTCGGCCGCCAGCACCTCGAACGCCGCCTCGCCCTTGAGCGTCTGGCCGCCCTTGTGGGCGTACACCTCAAGGGTCCAGCCGCCCGCGGGGGTGTCGTCACTGAAGTACGTGCTGCCGCGGTAGTAGCCGTCCGACTCCTTGGCCAGCTCGCCGAGATCGTAGAACTCGCCGCCGGCGTCGCTGACGAGCTTGGCGGTCACCTTGCTCGCGTCCTTGACCGACGCCTCGACCGAGACCTTGACGTCCTGGCCCGTGACGAGCTGTACGGGATCCGGGGTGACCTGCGCGCCGCTGATGCCCTGCTTGCCCGAGACCTGCACCACGAAGGGCGTGGTGTTGGTTCCGGTGTCGCGGGCGACGACGACGCTCAGCTTCCAGTCGCCGGCCGGGTCGTCCTTGGTGATCGGCCACTTACCGGTGATCGTCTGCGTCGTGGCCGTGCTGCCCGCCTTGAAGTCGAACGTCACCGTCTTCGCCGTCTTGCCGGGCGGCTCGATGGTGCCCGTGACGCCGGTGACCTTGTCGGGCTCCTTGAGCGTGAGCGTCACGGTCCCTTCGACGTCGCTCTGGATCGGGATGAACGCGCTGGCGGAGGCGCCCCCCGTGAAGTCGTCCGCCAGCGTCGACGCGTACTGCGCGGCGAGGGCGCCGGTGGCGGTCAGGCCGGTGCCTCCGAGGATAACGGCGGCCCCCGTGGCGGTCGCCAGCAGCAACCGCACCCTTCTCTTCATCCGTGGACATCCTTAGGAGAGTGGTGGATGGTGCCAATGGAGCCTAATGTGACATTGGTCGCCTTGCTGTAAAGATCGTGGGAATGTCCGATGGCCTGGGATGGTTGGACGATCTGGCACACTGGTAGCTGACCATTTAGCGGTTCCGGTTCACGCCATGTGCGAAGGCGACCCGGCGCCGCACCCCGAAAGGACACCAATGAAGGCCGATATCCACCCCGACTACGTCGTGACGCAGGTGAGCTGCTCCTGCGGCAACACGTTCACCACTCGTAGCACCGCGAAGAACGGCGTGATCCACGCCGACGTGTGCTCCGCCTGCCACCCGTTCTACACGGGCAAGCAGAAGATCCTGGACACGGGCGGCCGGGTGGCTCGCTTCGAGAAGCGTTTCGGCAAGAAGGCCTCGGGCAAGTAGCTTCACTCACGCCGGCCCGGATGCACACGCGTGCGCCGGGTCGGCGTTGTGGTGAAAATGGCCGCATCCAAGACAGAAGGACCCACGGTGAACCTCGACGAGTTGCTCAAGGAGTATTCCGAGCTGGAGGTGCAGCTCGCCGACCCCGCCGTGCACGCCGACCAGAACAAGGCCCGAACCCTCGGCAGGCGCTACTCGCAGCTCACTCCGGTCATCACCACCTACCGCGAGCTGGAGTCCGTACGCCAGGACCTGACCGCCGCCAAGGAGCTGGCGACCGAGGACGAGACGTTCGCGGCCGAGGCCATCGAGCTCGAAGGGCGCATTCCCCAACTGGAGGAGCGGCTCAAGCACCTGCTCATCCCGCGCGATCCCAACGATGACAAGGACATCATCATGGAGATCAAAGCGGGCGAGGGCGGTGAGGAGTCCGCGCTGTTCGCCGGCGACCTGCTGCGGATGTATCTGCGCTACGCCGAGCGGCTCGGCTGGAAGACTGAGGTCATCGACAGCCAGCCCTCCGACCTCGGCGGTTACAAGGACGTCACGGTCGGCATCAAGGCCAAGGGCGACGAGGGCGTGTGGTCCAGGCTCAAATACGAAGGCGGCGTGCACCGCGTGCAGCGCGTGCCCGTCACCGAGTCGCAGGGCCGCATCCACACCAGCGCCGCCGGCGTTCTCGTCTACCCGGAGGCCGAGGAGGTCGACGTCCAGATCGACCCCAACGACCTGCGCATCGACGTCTACCGCTCCAGCGGTCCCGGTGGCCAGAGCGTCAACACCACCGACTCCGCGGTGCGCATCACCCACGTGCCCACCGGCGTGGTCGTCTCCTGCCAGAACGAGAAGAGCCAGCTGCAGAACAAAGAGTCGGCGCTGCGCATCCTGCGTGCCCGCCTGCTGGTGATCGCGCAGGAGGAGGCCGACGCCGCCGCCCAGGCGGAGCGCAAGTCCCAGGTGCGCACGGTCGACAGGTCCGAGCGCGTCCGCACGTACAACTTCCCGGAAAACCGCATTTCCGACCACCGCGTCGGCTTCAAGGCGTATAACCTCGACCAGGTTCTCGACGGCGAGCTCAACGCCGTCACCCAGGCCCTCATCGATGCCGAGATGGCGGAGAAGCTCGCACAACACTCATGACATTTCTGCTGGACGAGATCGCTCTCGCCACCGCCCGGCTGGCCGAGGCAGGTGTGCCTTCGCCGCGCACAGACGCGGAGGAGATCGCGGCCTTCGTCCACGCCGTGCGCAGGAGCGAACTCCACACGGTCAAGGACGGCGACTTCGACGCACTGTTCTGGGAGGGCGTCGCCAGGCGCGCGGCCCGCGAGCCGCTGCAGCACATCACCGGCCACGCCTACTTCCGCTACCTGGAGCTCGCGGTCGGCCCCGGCGTGTTCGTGCCGCGGCCGGAGACCGAAGTGGTGGCCGGCTGGGCCATCGAGACGCTGCGCGAGATGGACGTGACCGCGCCGCTCGTGGTCGACCTCGGCACCGGCTCCGGCGCGATCGCGTTGTCGATCGCCCAGGAGGTGGCGCTGGCCGAGGTGCACGCCGTGGAGGTCGATCCGGAGGCGTACACCTGGGCCAAGCGCAACATCTCCGAGCTCGGCCAGGGCCGCACCCACCTGCACCCCGAGGATCTCGCGGAGGCGCTGCCCGAGCTCAACGGCAAGGTGGACCTGGTCATCTCCAACCCGCCCTACATCCCGCCCGGCGCGATCCCGCGCGACCCCGAGGTGCGCGACTACGACCCCACGAGAGCGCTCTACGGCTCCGGCGACGACGGGCTCGGCGAGGTGCGCGCGGTGGAGCGTACGGCTCGCCGCCTGCTGCGCCCCGGCGGCTGGGTCGCCGTGGAGCATGCCGACGAGCAGGGCCGGGCGGTCTACCTCACGTTCCCCGAGGACAACGGCTGGCGGGACGTGCGACTGCGCCAGGACCTCACCAGAAGAGACCGCTTCGTCACCGCCCGGTTGGGCCAGGACTAGGATGCAGGCCGTGGGAAGACGTTTTGACTGCTCCGACCTCGAACAGCGGGCCGAGGGCCTGACCGAGGCCGCCGCCGCCGTGCGCCGCGGCGAGCTCGTCGTGCTGCCGACCGACACCGTCTACGGCATCGGCGCCGACGCCTTCACGCCGTCGGCGGTCACCGCGTTGCTCGACGCCAAGGGACGCGGCCGCGACATGCCGCCGCCTGTGCTCGTCGGCACCGTAAGAGCCGCCACAGCGCTCATAGACGACATGGGGCCGTACGGCCAGGACCTGATAGACGCCTTCTGGCCTGGGCCGCTCACCATCGTCTGCAAGGCCAACAGGGCCCTTTCCTGGGACCTGGGGGACACCAAGGGGACGGTGGCCGTACGCATGCCGCTCCACCCCGTCGCGCTCGACCTGCTCAAGGAGACCGGCCCGATGGCCGTCTCCAGTGCCAACCGCTCCGGCGCCCCGGCCGCCACCACGGCGGAGGAGGCCGAGGAGCAGCTCGGCGACTCGATCGCGGTCTACCTCGACGGTGGCAAGACCACCGACAACACGCCCTCCACCATCCTGGACCTGACCACGGCCGTGCCCAGGCTGCTGCGGCGCGGGGCGATCCCGGTGGAGAAGCTGCGCGGCATCATCGGCTACGTCGCCACCGAAGACTGAGCGACGTATACCGTCTGCTTATCCCGGCTGCGATCGCGCTCCGGCCAAGATTACGGTGAGGCCCGGAGCGGCGATACGTCCGGGAGTAGCCCATGGGCAAGTTCGACGGCATGGATCCCAAGCTGGTCCGCGACCTGCTGGCCGAGGTGAAACAGGCGGCCACGCGGATGCGTACGGTCGAGGACCAGGTCAGGCTTGCCATGAGCCGAGCCGGGCTGTCCACCCGCACCACCCACCGCCCCGTCCAGGTCGCCGACGCGGCCGACGAGATGGTCAAGGACGTCAACGTCCGGCTCGGGACGCTGGAGAAACGCGTCGACCAACCGCGGGGTGACGTTCCCGGGACTGGGGCGGAGGCCACCCCGAAGAACGACGACGCCAAGACCGGCGCGGAAGCCAAGACGGGCGACGAGGCGAAAAAGGACCCCGACGGCAAGACGGGTTCCGAGGGCAAGACGGACGCGGACGGCAAGACCGGCGCGGACGGCAAGACCGGAGCTGAGGGGAAGCCCGACGCTGACGGGAAACCCGACGCTGACGGCAAGCCCGACGCTGACGGGAAGACGGACGCTGACGGGAAGACGGACGGGGACCGGAAGACTGACACTGACGGGAACGGCGTAACCGGCGGGAAGACCGATTCCGACGGGAAGACCTGTGATGACGCCAAGGATGACGGGACCGGCAAGGACACGGGGACAGGCCCGGACACCGGCGCCGATGGGAAGACCGGAGATCAGCCCGTCGAGGAGCCCAAGGACGACGACCTGGACAGCAGGCGCGAGCGGGGAGCCGAGCCGGGCGGTGACGCAGCCGGGACGCCGGCCGGGGACCAGCGGGAAGGCACCGATGTCACCAAGCCGCAGGTCGTGGTGGTCGACGGGGTCAAGGTCCTGCAGGTGCCCCTCGACCCGCCCAGGGCCGAGCAACTGGAAAGCCTGCTGGAGAACGCCGACGACGTGGCGCCGGCCAAGATGCCGCAAGTCCCCGCCGATCCCACCGCCGCCTCGAACGTCAACGCCTGGGCCAACAGCGGCGCCTCGATAGGCATCGCCCCCATCGGGGACACGCCCTCGACTCCAGGGACCGATGACGCCTGCGACTCAAGAACGACCCCAGCGCCGGGTGGCACCGCTCCAACGCCCGGGGGCACCGACCGGACGCCCGGTGGCACGCCCTCAACGCCGGGTGGCACCGACCAGGCACCCGGTGGCTCAGCCCCAGCGCCAGGCGGCACCGAGCAAACGCCCGGTGGCACGCCCCCAGCTCCCGGGGGCGCCGATCAGACTCCGGGTGGCACGGCCCCAACGCCGGGTGGCACCGAGCAAACGCCCGGTGGCACGCCCCCAGCTCCCAGGGGTGCCGATCAGACTCCGGGTGGCACGGCCCCAACGCCGGGCGGCACCGACCAAACGCCCGGAGCCGAAGGCAGGACGCCTGGTGGTGCGGATGCCGCACCCGGTGGCACCCCGTCGGACGGCGACGGCGGCGTGGCGATCCCGCCCACGGCGCCGGCGGGTGAAAGCGGCGCCGGCACGGGAGCCCCCGCGCCGGGAACCGGCGCCACCGCAGACGCCCCCGTCACCGGCAGAGCGGACACATACGGCGCCGCGACAGGGGGCAACGCGACGGCCGGCGACGGCAGTGACGTGGTCTCCGTGAACCTGCCGCCCATCGACCCCGAAGCGCTCCAGACCCTCATCGAAAACGTCCGCGACATCCAGCCACAGGAGATGCCCTCCGTGGAGGTCCCGCCCGGTGAGTACGGCAAGGGGGCGCTCCAGGACATCCGCCCGGACGGCCAGTCAGGCGAGATCGACCCCGGCACGCCGGAAAGGAGCGCGTGATGTACGTCGACCCACCGGCGCCCAAACCCATGGAACCCGGCGAGCGCCCGCCGCAGACCACCGCAGGAGCCCTGGAGAACACGCCGAGGGCCTGGGAGTTCAACCCCGACTACCAGCGCCTCGTCGTGGCCTGGAACACCGTCATGCCCCATCTGGAGACCCTCAGAACGGCACTCGACAAGGCCTACAGCCTCGCCAGGAGCCCGCAGACGTGGGATGCCCCCGTGGGGGAGCGCTACGTCCAGGACATCCGCGAATGGCGCACCAGGCTGGCCGTCTATCGCCAATCCGTGCTGACCGCGATCAGCGACGAGGCGGCGGACACGCCGCGCTGGATACCGACCACGGCGAACGCGCCGCACGCCTTCCAGTAGGGTCGCCCACCGACCTATGGGAGAACCGGACACTAGGGCGTACAGTGAGGAAATGGGTACGCAACCCTATTACGGTCCGGACTTCGGGACGTTGCAGCGGCAGGATCCCGAAATCGCGCAGGTGCTGCTGGACGAGCTCGACCGGGTGCGCGGCGGGATCCAGCTGATCGCCAGCGAGAACTTCACCTCGCCCGCCGTCCTGGCCACCCTGGGTTCCACCCTCACCAACAAGTACGCGGAGGGCTACCCGGGCCGGCGCTACTACGGCGGCTGCGAGGTCGTCGACCGGGCCGAACGGCTGGCCATCGAGCGGGCGCGCAAGCTGTTCGGCGCCGAGCACGCCAACGTCCAGCCCCACTCGGGCGCCTCCGCGAACCTGGCGGCCTACGCCGCGCTCCTGCAGCCCGGCGACACCATGCTGGCCATGGCCCTGCCGCACGGCGGGCACCTTACCCATGGCTCGAAGGTGAACTTTTCCGGAAGATGGTTCGACGTCGTCTCGTACGGCGTGCGTCGCGACAATGAACTCATCGACTACGACGAGGTCAGGGATCTGGCGCTGCGGCATCAGCCGAAGCTCATCGTCTGCGGCGCGACGGCGTACCCGAGACTGATCGACTTCGCGGCCTTCCGCGGCATCGCCGACGAGGTGGGGGCGTGGCTGCTGGCCGACGTGGCGCACCCGATCGGGCTGATGGCGGGTGGCGCGATCCCGTCGGCGGTGCCGTACGCGGACGTCGTGACATTCACCACTCACAAGGCGCTGCGCGGGCCGCGAGGCGGGGCCATCCTGTGCACGGAGGAGCTGGCCAAGAAGATCGACCGGGCGGTGTTCCCGTTCATCCAGGGCGGCCCGCTGATGCACGTGGTGGCGGCCAAGGCGGTGGCGTTCGCCGAGGCGATGCGGCCGGAGTTCGCCGGCTACGCCAGGCAGGTGATCGTCAACGCCAAGGCCCTCACGGACGCGCTGGCCGCGGCGGGGATGCGGCCGGTGTCCGGGGGCACCGACACCCATCTGGCGCTGATCGACCTGCGTGACATGGGGGTGTCCGGGGCCGAGGCCGAGCAGCGCTGTGCGGCGGCGGGGATCACGCTGAACCGCAACGCGATCCCGTACGATCCCGAACCCGCGTCCGTCACGTCCGGAATTCGGGTGGGGACGCCGTGCGTGACCACGCAGGGCATGGGGCCCCAGGAGATGAAAGAGGTGGGCACCCTGGTGACCCGGGCGGTACGCCACCCGGCGAGCGCGGCCGAGGTCATGGAAAGAGTGGCGGCGCTTCTTGCCATCCATCAGCCATATCTCAGCGAATATTAAGCTGGTCTGTGTCGTTTTCCGGTCACAGGTGGCCGGAGCATCCGGGAAACTAGGTCCGTGCGCGAATATCTGTACATGGCGCTCGTGTCGGCCGCGGTGACCTACCTGCTGGTTCCGCTGGTGCGTCGCTTCGCCATCCGCATCGGTGCCATGCCGGAGGTTCGCGAGCGCGACGTGCACACCACGCCGACGCCCAGGCTCGGGGGCCTGGCGATGTACGGCGGACTGGTCGTGGGGCTGCTGGTGGCCAGCCAGCTCACGCACACGGGCAATGCGCTGGCGGAGTCCGAGATCAACGCGGTGAAGGCGTTGATCCTGGCGGGCGGGCTGATCACCGTGACCGGGTTCCTCGACGACTGGTGGGGCATGGACGCCTTCATCAAGCTCGGCGGGCAGATCGCGGCGGCGGGAGTGCTGGTCTTCTTCGACATGCGGCTGCTCTACATCCCGCTGCCGAAGGACTGGGGCGGCTCCACCAGCCTGGACTACACGCTCAGCACCATCATCACCATCATGATCGTGGTGGTGACCATCAACGCGGTCAACTTCGTCGACGGCCTCGACGGGCTCGCGGCCGGGATCGTGTGCATCGCGGCCATGGCGACCTGGGCCTACTCGATCTTCCTCGCCCAGAGCATGAGCGAGGGCAACATCACCATCACCGCCGCCATCGCCGCCGTCCTCATCGGCACCTGCCTGGGCTTCCTGCCGCACAACTTCCATCCGGCGAAGATCTTCATGGGGGACACGGGGGCGATGCTGATCGGGCTCGTGCTCGCCTCCTCGATCGTGACCGTGACCCCGCTCGACCCGGCGGCCATCGAGGTCATGAACAAGGTTCCGGTGCTGCTGCCGGTGCTGCTGCCCGCGGCGGTGCTGGTGCTGCCGCTGATCGACCTGATCACGGCCGTGGTGCGGCGCACTTCGCACGGCATGTCGCCGTTCGCGCCCGACCGCGGCCACCTGCACCACCGGCTGATGGACATCGGGCACTCGCACCGGCGTTCGGTGCTGATCATGTACGCGTGGGCGTTCCTGTTCGCCTTCGGCATCGTGATGATGTCCAGGCAAGGCGTGCCGGTGCTGCTGTTCCCCGTGGTGATCGTGCTCGCGCTGGCCGTTCTCGTGCTGATGGCCGCACCGCGCTGGCGGGGGAGGGGCGGGGCGCACTCCGCACCGCGCAGCAAGGAGCCCGACGACGACGGCCCGCCCACCGGGCCCATGCCGCCGATCCCGCCGGAGCCCCAGGTCAGGCGTCAAATGCCGTCGTCGGACGGGCCGTCGTCCGAGCGTGCGTCGGCCGAAGGGAAACCGGTCATTCCGGCATTTCCGAGTCGTCCGTGATCGCGAACTAGAAACGGCAGGTAAAAGCGGTCTTCCGTGAGCTTGTGATATCTTTCACGAGCAGGGACCCCCAGACGCACCGGCTCCGGGGGTAGCAAACGCTCGCTTGATAACATGCTGATGGAGCACCAATGCAGGCCAACGACGTGCGCGTACTCAAGAGCGCCGCGATTCCGACCTTCGCGGTTGGGGTGGTCGCCGTGGCTGTGGCGCTTCTGACGGCAGGGGGCAAGGGCGCGCTGGGCGCGGGGATCGGCACCTTGCTCGTGGGGGTTTTCTTCAGCATCAGCGTGGTAGCGGTGTCCTATGCCGCACGGGTGTCCCCCCAGATGATGGCGATCGCGGCGATGTTGAGTTATCTCGTCAAGGTCGTGGTCATCATGGTCGTGCTGTCCGCCTTCCGGGACACCACGGCCTGGAACACCCAAGCGTTCGCGTGGTCCGTAGTCGTCTGCACGCTCGTATGGACGGGCTTCGAAGTCCGCGCCTTCATGAAAACCAAGATGCTTTATGTCGACCCCGAGGCCCGGGTCCCCGGAAAGGGTGACTCATGAAGCCGGTGTTCGGACGGGGTCCGATATGACTAGTCCTCTGTTCGCCTGCTATCGTCGGGGCCGCGATGAGCGCAAAGGAACGCCGACCGGAAGAAGACGGTCGCGACTTCGCCGACGCCATGTGGTCAGTCCCCAGCTACTTGCTCGCAGGGATGGCCGTCTACGGCGGTCTCGGGTGGTTGCTGGACCGGTGGCTGGGCATGTCCGCGTTCTTCCCGATAGGCATCGTCCTCGGGGTAGTGCTCGGTGGCTACCTGGTCTACCGGAAGTTCGGTCGCTAGTCGACACAGTGATCGCTTCGCTGAGGAAACCCTTGTGATCTACTACGACGTTGAAGGGAACGCCGCGTGAGTGCGCTGACGGTCCTCGCTCCGCCTGACCAGTTCGGGGCGCCTACGCCAGATGAGCTGTTCAACCTGCCCCCCATCATTCCCGGGGTCGATTGGTTCACCAAGCCGGTTCTGCTGGCCATCCTCAGCGCGATCATCGTGATCGGTCTGTGCTGGGCGGCTTTCGCCAATCCGAAGGTCGTCCCCAGGGGCGTCCAGAACGTCGTCGAGTACGGCTACATGTTCGTCCGCGACCAGGTCGCCCGGCCCTTCCTGGGCAAGGATGCCGACCAGTGGATGGGCCTGCTGGTGACGCTCTTCTTCATGGTTCTGGTCTGGAACCTCATGGGCGTCATCCCGCTGATCCAGTTCCCCGTGGCCTCGCACATCGCCTTCCCGGCCGTGCTCGCGATCTCGATCTACGTGCTCAAGGTCTATCTCGGCATGAAGCACCAGGGCGCGGTCGGCTACTTCAAGAACATGATGTTCCCGCCGGGACTGCCCAAGCCGATCTACGTGCTGCTGTCGCCGATCGAGTTCCTGTCGAATCTGATCATCGCGCCGTTCACGCACTTCGTGCGACTGTTCGCCAACATGTTCGCCGGTCACATGCTGTTGGCGTTCTTCAGCATGGTTGGTTTCTGGTTCCTGTTCGAGAAGCTGACCCCGCTCGGCGCCCCCATCGGCGTCGTCGGCGTGATCATGACCATCATCCTCACGGGCTTCGAGATGTTCATCCAGTTCCTGCAGGCATACCTGTTCGCGATGCTGGCCGCGATGTACATCGGCAACTCGCTGCACGCAGAGCACTGAGAACCACATACCGGAATATCCATGACCGGTGACACCGAGTCGCCGGCCGTCCAGTAAAGGAATAACAGCAATGAGCGTTCTCGCTGAGGTCTCCGGCAACGTCACCGCCATCGGTTACGGTCTCGCCGCCATCGGCCCCGGCATCGGCGTCGGCATCATCTTCGGTCAGGGCGTGCAGGCCATCGCGCGCCAGCCCGAGGCTTACGGTCTGATCCGCCAGAACATGCTCCTCGGCTTCGTCCTCACCGAGGCCCTCGCCCTGATCGGTCTGGTTGCGCCGTTCATCTTCCAGGGCATCGCGTAACACGCCCTTCTGACGAAAGGCTGCACTCATGACGTACATGGCAGCTACGCTCCTCGCTGAGGAGGGTGCCAACCCCCTCATCCCGCACACCTACGAGCTCGTCGTCGGTATCTTCGCGTTCGCCGTCGTCCTGTTCGTCGTCGGCCGGATCCTCGTCCCGCGCATCCAGAAGACGCTGGCCGAGCGGACCGACGCGATCGAGGGCGGCATCAAGAGGGCGGAAGAAGCCCAGGCCCAGGCCCAGGACCTGCAGCGGCAGTACCAGCAGCAGCTGGAGGAGGCCCGTCGTGAGGCGGGCAGGCTGCGCGAGGAGGCTCGCGAGCAGGCCGCGCAGATCAAGGCCGAGCTCCGCGAGGAGGCGCAGGCCGAGGCCCGCCGCCTCGTCGAGGCCGCGCACGCACAGATCGAGGCCGACCGCCAGGCGGCGTTCGCTCAGCTCCGCGCGGAGATCGGGCGCCTGTCGACCGACCTGGCCGGCCGCATCGTCGGCGAGTCCCTTGAGGACGAGGTCAGGCAGAGCCGCATCGTCGACCGGTTCCTCGACGAGCTGGAAAGCTCCAGCGCGCAGGCGGTGCGCTGATGCGCGGTTTGAGCAGAACGTCGCTGGCCGAGGTCGAGGAGCGGTTCAACGCGGTCGCCGGCAGTGCCGACCTCGGTACGCTCTCCGACGAGCTCTTCGCGGTCGCGGATCTGCTCGACCGCGAGCACGGCCTGCGCCGGGCCCTGTCCGACCCCTCCAGGGCCGCCGAGCAGAAGGCGCGCACCGCGCGCATGCTGCTCGATGGCAAGGTCAGCGAGGCCACGCTCGCCACCACCGAGGCCGCGGTCTCGGCCCGGTGGTCGCGCGGCGGCGACCTGGCCGACGTGCTCGAACGGCTCGGCGTCGTCGCCGCGGCGGCGGAGGCGGAGAGCCAGTCCAGGCTCGACGAGGTGGAGGACGAGCTCTTCCGCTTCGGCCGCATCGTCGCCGCCAACCCCGACCTGCGCCGCGCGCTCACCGATGCGGCCGCCCCCGAGCAGGGCAAGCGGCAGCTGCTGCGCGACCTGCTCGGCGACAAGGTCGGGCCGACCAGCCTGCGCCTGATCTCGCAGCTGGTGGTGCACCCAAGAGGGCGTAGCCTGGAGACGGGCCTGGATGAGGTCGGGCAGCTCGTGGCGCAGCAGCGCCAGCGCCTGGTGGCGGTGGTACGCACCGCTGTCGAGTTGTCCGAAGAGCAGAAGCGGCGCCTGGCGGCGTGGCTGAGCACCTCCTACGGCCGCGACGTGCACCTGAACGTCGAGGTGGACAAGCGAGTGCTCGGTGGGTTCTCGGTCCGCATCGGCGACGAGATCATCGACACCACCATTGTGGGACGAATCGAAGAAGTCCGCCGCCGGTTGGCCGGCTGAGGCGCGTTGGGCGCCCCAAAGAATAGGGAGACAGAGTAGAGATGGCGGAGCTTACGATCCGGCCGGACGAGATCCGGGACGCGCTTGAGCGCTTCGTCCAGGCGTACGAACCGGAAGGCGCCGCGCGCGAGGAGATCGGGACCGTCGTCGACGCCGGCGACGGCATTGCCCATGTCTCCGGCCTTCCCTCGGCGATGGCGAACGAGCTGCTCGAGTTCGAGAACGGCACGCGCGGCCTGGCACTCAACCTCGACACCCGCGAGATCGGTGTCGTGGTCCTGGGTCAGTTCAGCGGCATCGAGGAGGGCCAGACGGTCCGCCGGACGGGCGAGGTCCTGTCCGTGCCCGTCGGCGACGCCTTCCTCGGCCGCGTGGTCGACCCGCTCGGCAACCCGCTCGACGGCAAGGGCGCCATCGAGTCCGAGGGTACGCGTGCCCTCGAGCTGCAGGCCCCCTCGGTCGTTCAGCGGCAGCCGGTGAAGCAGCCGCTGCAGACCGGCATCAAGGCGATCGACGCCATGACGCCGATCGGCCGCGGCCAGCGCCAGCTGATCATCGGTGACCGTGGCACCGGCAAGACCGCGATCGCCGTGGACACCATCCTCAACCAGCGCGAGGCGTGGGCCTCCGGCGACCCGGAGCAGCAGGTCCGCTGCGTCTACGTCGCGGTCGGCCAGAAGGGCTCGACGATCGCGCAGGTCAAGGCCCGCCTCGAGGCGGCAGGCGCGCTGGAGTACACCACCATCGTCGCCGCTCCCGCCTCCGACCCGGCCGGCTACAAGTACCTTGCCCCTTACACCGGCTCGGCCATTGGCCAGCACTGGATGTACCAGGGCAAGCACGTCCTGATCATCTTCGACGACCTGACCAAGCAGGCCGACGCCTACCGCGCCGTGTCCCTGCTGCTGCGTCGCCCCCCGGGCCGCGAGGCCTTCCCCGGTGACGTGTTCTACCTCCACTCCCGGCTGCTGGAGCGCTGCGCCAAGCTCTCCGAGGCCATGGGCGGCGGTTCGATGACGGGCCTGCCGGTCATCGAGACCAAGGGCAACGATGTGTCGGCGTTCATCCCGACCAACGTCATCTCCATCACCGACGGCCAGTGCTTCCTCGAGACCGACCTGTTCAACGCGGGTGTGCGACCGGCCATCAACGTCGGTATCTCGGTCTCCCGAGTCGGCGGCTCGGCGCAGGTCAAGGCGATGCGGAAGGTCGCGGGCACGCTGAAGCTGTCGCTGTCGCAGTACCGCGACCTGGAGGCGTTCGCCGCGTTCGCCTCCGACCTCGACGCGGCCTCCCGCGCCCAGCTGGAGCGCGGCCAGCGCCTGGTCGAGCTGCTCAAGCAGCCGCAGTACTCGCCGTTCCAGGTCGAGAAGCAGGTCGTGTCGGTCTGGGCCGGCACCACCGGTGAGCTCGACGAGGTGCCGGTGGAGGACATCCGCCGGTTCGAGACGGAGTTCCTGGACTACCTGCAGTCCTCGCACAAGGGCATCCTCGACGGCATCCGGGAGACCAAGGAGCTTCCCGACGACGCGGTGACCGCTCTCAAGGACGCCATCACGGAGTTCAAGAAGGGCTTCACCACCTCCTCGGGCGAGCTGCTGGTCAAGGACGAGCCAGTGGCGCCACTCGGGGCCGACGCGGTCGGCCAGGAAAAGATCAAGAAGGTCGTCCGTCCGGCGGCGGAGAAGTAGGACATGGGTGCCCAGCTAAGGCTGCTGCGGCGGCGGATCAACTCGGTCAAGTCGACCGCGAAGATCACGCGCGCCCAGGAGCTCATCGCCTCTTCACGGATCGTGAGGGCGCAGCAGCGGATGCAGGCGGCGCTGCCGTACGAGCGTGAGATCACTCGCGCCGTCACCGGCGTCGTCAGCAACGCGGCCAGCGTCGACCATCCGCTGACCGTGGCGAAGGAGAACCCCGCCAAGGCGGGCGTCCTCATCGTCACCAGCGACAGCGGGTTCTGCGGCGGCTTCAACGCCAACGTCCTGCGCGAGGCCGAGGCCCTGCGCGGGCTGCTGGAGAGCCGCGGAATGACCGTGGTGCCGTTCGTCACCGGGCGCAAGGGTGTCACCTGGCACACCTTCCGCCACCGGGAGATGGGCGGCAGCTGGGTCGGGTTCTCGCGGAAGCCGGCCTACGCCGACGCCAAGGAGATCGCCAACACGCTGATCGACTCGTTCAAGGACGACAACGGGATCGACGAGATCCACATCGTCTCGACCGAGTTCGTCTCGATGCTCACGCAGAACGTCGTGGTCAAGCGGGTCCTGCCGCTGGAGGTCGAAGAGACCGAGGCGACGGACTCAAGCGTGATCCCGCCGTACTTCGAGTTCGAGCCGACGGCGGGCGACGTGCTGGAGTCGCTGCTGCCGCGATACGTGGAGTCGCGCATCTTCACGGCGCTGCTCCAGTCGGCGGCCTCGGAGGAGGCCGCACGGCGGCGCGCGATGAAGTCCGCGACCGACAACGCCAACGAGCTGATGCGGGTGCTCACCCAGCAGATGAACCAGGCTCGCCAGGCCGAGATCACCCAGGAAATCAGCGAGATCGTCGGTGGGGCCAACGCGCTCGCTGACGCCGCAGCGGGGAAAGAGTGAAATGACTGCAGAGGCTGTTGAAACTGTAGAAAGCCCCGTGGCCGGCACAGGCCGCGTGGCTCGTGTCACCGGCGCCGTCGTCGACGTGGAGTTCCCCGTCGATGCGATGCCCGAAATCTATAACGCGCTCAAGGTCGAGGTGACCCTCGGCGGCGAGACGAAGACCCTGACGCTCGAGGTCGCCCAGCACCTGGGTGACAACCTCGTCCGGGCCATCTCCATGCAGCCCACCGACGGCCTGGTCCGCGGCCAGGCCGTGATCGACACGAACGGCCCGATCTCGGTGCCGGTCGGCGACGTTGTCAAGGGCCACGTGTGGAACGCGCTGGGCGAGACGCTCGACGTGCCGACCTCGTCGCTCAAGATCAACGAGCGGTGGGGCATCCACCGGCAGTCCCCGGCGTTCGACCAGCTCGAGTCCCGCACCGAGATGCTCGTCACCGGCATCAAGGTCATCGACCTGCTCACTCCTTACGTGCAGGGTGGGAAGATCGGCCTGTTCGGCGGCGCCGGGGTCGGCAAGACCGTGCTCATCCAGGAGATGATCCGCCGGGTCGCCCGTAACTTCGGTGGCACCTCGTGCTTCGCCGGCGTGGGCGAGCGCACCCGTGAGGGCAACGACCTGTGGCTGGAGATGGAGGAGGCGGACGTCCTCAAGGACACCGCGCTCGTCTTCGGCCAGATGGACGAGCCGCCGGGCACCCGGCTGCGGGTCGCCCTGTCGGCGCTGACGATGGCGGAATACTTCCGCGATGTGCAGAAGCAGGACGTGCTGCTGTTCATCGACAACATCTTCCGCTTCACGCAGGCCGGTTCCGAGGTCTCCACGCTGCTCGGCCGTATGCCGTCCGCCGTGGGGTACCAGCCCACGCTGGCCGACGAGATGGGTGTGCTCCAGGAGCGCATCACCTCGACGCGCGGTCACTCGATCACCTCCATGCAGGCGATCTACGTGCCCGCCGACGACATCACCGACCCGGCGCCGCACAACGCGTTCGCGCACCTCGACGCGCAGACCGTGCTCTCGCGGCCGATCTCGGAGAAGGGCATCTACCCGGCGGTGGACCCGCTCGACTCCACCTCCCGGATCCTCGACCCGCAGATCGTGGGCGAGGAGCACTACCGGGTGGCCCAGGAGACCAAGCGGATCCTGCAGAAGTTCCGCGAGCTCCAGGACATCATCGCGATCCTCGGTATCGACGAGCTCTCCGAGGAGGACAAGGTCACCGTCCAGCGGGCCCGCCGCATCGAGCGCTTCCTGTCGCACCCGATGTACGCGGCCGAGGCCTTCACCGGCCAGCCGGGCGAGACCGTGCCGCTGGACGAGACCATCGCCTCCTTCAAGGGCCTCTGCGCGGGTGAGTACGACCACCTGCCCGAGCAGGCGTTCTACATGGTGGGTGGCATCGACCAGGCCATCGCGAAGGCCAAGGAACTCGAGCGTCGCTAATCGCCCTATGGTGATGGTGTGGTCCTCGAACCACACCATCACCTGATCGGAAAGGAACCTACACAAGTGGCGAAGCTACGCGTAGGGGTTGTCTCACCAGAGCGTGAGATCTGGTCGGGCGAGGCCGACATGGTGATTGCCAAGACCGTGGACGGCGAGATCGGTATTATGCCGCAACACGCACCTGTTCTCGGCGTCCTCGTCGAGGGCGGTGTGCTGCGCGTGAAACGGGAGGGTCAGCCGGAGCTTGTGGCGGCGGTGCACGGGGGATTCATCTCCGTAGCCGACGACGAGGTGTCCGTGCTTGCCGAGGTCGCCGAACTCGGTTCCGAGGTCGACGTCGCGGCGGCCCGTGACGCTCTCGACCGGGCGCAGGCCTCGATCGAGGCCAACCAGGAAGACGCCGACGCGGCGGTCGAGGCCAAGCGTGCCAAGGCCCGGCTGCGCGCGGCCGGCGAAGAGGTATAAACCATTCAGGGGGCGGCATGGTAGCGACGGTCGTAACATTCGTATTGCTGCTAGCCGCCCTCGTGGTCCTGCGGGGGATCACGTTGGCTCGCTCGCGCGGGAACGTTCCCTGTCGCCTGCGGGTGGGCGGGCGCGGCTGGCAGAGCGGCGTAGCCCGCTATGCCGACGGGGAGCTCCACTGGATTCCGCTCATAGGCTTTCGACTGAGGCCGCGCCACGCGATTGCGAGGCGCGGCCTCGTCGTATCCCCCCGCCGCGAGATCGGCGACGGGCTCTACGCGGTCGACTGCAGCGGCAGCACGCCTGATGTGTCCATCGCGATGAGCGCCGACGCGATGACGGGTTTCCTCGCCTGGCTGGAGTCCGCGCCGCCCAGCGCTTATCTGGACGTCGCGTAGCGCCCGGCTCAGGAACGTCGCCGGACGCGGCGTTTCGGCGGCCGGCTAGCGGGTGCCGCCCGGCTTCCAGAGGATCTCGTCACCCGCGTGCGCGACCCGGCAGGCGATGAACAGCAGGTCGGACAGGCGGTTGAGGTATTTCGCGGTCAGCGGGTTCATGTCGTCGTGCGCCTCCAGAGCCGCCCACGTCGTGCGCTCGGCCCGGCGCACCGTGACCCTGGCCACGTGCAGCGCGGCCGTCGCGGGGTCGCCGCCGGGCAGGATGAAGCTGCGCAAAGGCTTGAGGCCGGCGTTGAAGCGGTCGCACTGCTGCTCCAGCCAGCCGATGTACGACTGCTCCACCCGCAGCGGCGGGAACTCCGGAGCGTCGACGACCGGCGTGGACAGGTCCGCGCCGAGATCGAACAGCTCGTTCTGGACCCGGACGAGCACCTCCACCAGGTCCGCCGGCAGCGTGCCATGGGAGAGCGCGACGCCCAGGTGGGCGTTGGCCTCCTCGACGTCGGCGTAGGCGGCGAGCCGGGGATCGGTCTTCGCGGTGCGGCTCATGTCGCTCAGCGCGGTGGTGCCGTCGTCGCCCGCGCGAGTGTAGATACGGGAGAGGACGACCGGCTTGTCCTTGTCGGCACGCGTCATGGCCTCAGCGTAATGACAAATGTCATCGAGAAGGGACGCGAGATCCATGCCGGTCCCGTGATTTCCACGACTGGCTGGCAAATGGCGCGAAAGACACCATTGACCCATGACGAAGGAAAGGACCTGATGCTCGAGATCAGCGAGCTGCGCAAGCGCTTCGCGGGCGGCCCCGACGCCCCCGGCGGCAAGGTCGCCCTGGATGGGATCAGCTTCGCCGTACGGCCGGGGGAGATGTTCGGGTTCGTCGGCGCGAACGGCGCGGGCAAGACGACGACGATGCGCATCGTCATGGGCGTGCTCCAGCCGGACTCCGGCGAGGTGAGCTGGCAGGGCAGGCCGCTCGGCTACGACGACCGGCGCCGCTTCGGCTACATGCCCGAGGAGCGCGGGCTGTACCAGAAGATGCGGGTCGCCGAGCAGATCGAGTATTTCGGCCGCCTGCACGGGCTGAGCGCGGCGGCGGCCAAGAAGGCCACCGACGACCTGCTGGAGCGGCTCGCGCTCACCGAGCGCAGGAGCGACGCGGTGCAGGCGCTCTCCCTGGGCAACCAGCAGCGCGTGCAGCTGGCCGTGGCCCTGGTTCACGACCCCGAGGTGCTGGTCCTGGACGAGCCGTTCTCCGGGCTCGACCCGATCGCGGTGGACGCGCTGGCGACGGCGCTGCAGGAGCGGTGCAGGGGCGGCGTGCCGGTGATCTTCTCCAGCCACCAGCTCGAACTCGTCGAGCGGCTCTGCGACTCGGTCGGCATCGTCTCGGCCGGCCGGATGGTGGCCACGGGCACGGTGGCCGACCTGCGGGCGGCCGAGGGCAACATGCTGCGCGTGGTCGTCCGGGACCCGGCCCCCGGCTGGGCGGAGGGCCTGCCCGGCACGGTCACCGCGGCCGGCGACCGGCACATCCTGCGTACGGCGGACGGTGACGACCAGGAGATCCTGCGCCGCGCCGTCAAGGCCGGGCACGTCGAGTACTTCGGCACCGAGCAGCCGACCCTCACCGAGATCTTCAAGGAGGCCGTGGCGTGAACGGACTGATGCTGGTCGCCCGCCGGGAGATCGTCACCCAGGTGCGCACGAAGGCGTTCGTCATCGGCCTGCTCATCACGGCCGTGCTGGTGGCGGGGGTCTCCTTGGCGCCCAAGGTGCTGGGCGGCCCCGACTCCTACACGCTCGGGACCGTCAACTCCCAGCAGTTGCCGCTGCAGGCGGCCGCGCCGGAGGCGAAGTTCGAGTGGCGCTCCTTCCCCGACGAGGCCGCCGCCAAGCAGGCCGTGCTCGACGGGGACGTGGACGCGGTGCTGGTCAACGGCACGAAGGTGCTCACCGACGGGGAGATCGACGACCAGCTCGGCGTGCTCATGCAGAGCGTCAACCGGGAGGTGCGGCTGGGCGCCGTGGGCATGTCGATCCCGCCGCTGCAGATGGAGTCCGTGGGCGCGGACACGCGCTACCAGTCCGCGCGCACCGGGATCGCCGTGGTGCTCGTCGTCGTGCTCTTCATGATGCTCATGGGTCAGGTCATGATGGTCGCCATGGGAGTCGTGGAGGAGAAGGGCAGCCGGATCGTGGAGATCCTGCTCTCCACACTGCGGCCGTGGCAGCTGCTCGGCGGCAAGATCGTCGGGCTGGGCGCGCTCGGCCTGATCAACCTGGTCACGATCCTGGTCGTCGGCCTCGGCGCGGCGATGGCCTCCGGCGTCGCCGCCGACTTCCCGCCCGGCATCGCGGGGCTGGTGGCCGCGGTGCTGGTCTGGTTCGTGCTCGGGTACGCCTTCTTCGCCACGCTGTCGGCCGCGTTCGCCTCGCTGGTCTCGCGCCAGGAGGAGGTGAACACCGTGATGACGCCGCTGACCATGCTCATCATGGCCACCTACTTCGTCGCCTTCTACGCCACCAGCGATCCCACGGGCACGTTGGCCACGGTCATGTCGTACGTGCCGCCGTTCTCGTCGATGATCATGCCGGTCCGGATGGCCGCGACCGAGGTGCCGCTGTGGCAGGTGGGGGCCTCGATGGCGGCGATGGCGGTGGCCGTGCTCGCAGTGCTCGTCTTCGGCGCCAAGGTCTACGAGCGGGCCGTGCTGCGGACGGGCGCCCGGCTGAAGCTCGGCGAAGTGCTGCGCGCGAACTAGATGGACGCGATCGAGCGGGCCCGGCGCCTCACCTGGAAGATGCTGCTCACCAACTTCATCGCGATGTGGTTCTGCCTCGTGCTGGGGAGCGTGGTCGGGATCGGCGAGGGGAAACTCTCGTGGTGGCGCCTGGTGCTCGCGTTGATCGCCGCCGTCTCCTTCACCTGGCTCTGCATACGCATGATCAGCGCCGTGCTGGACCGCCGTTACCCGGCCAGGCAACTGGCGGTGGCGGCGGCTCTCGCGCTGATCGGGGCGGGCCTGGGCGGGGCCGAGCCGTTCGGCTGGGGGTGGCTGCTCATGGGCTGGCTGTCCATCGCCACGCTCGACGTCCCCAGGCGGACGGCTTTGATCCAAACGATCGCGACCTTCGTGGCCGCCGTCGCGCTCGGAATGCTCGGCGTGGCGACGGGGACGAGCGTCATGGTCATCGACGTGACCGGTGTCCAGGCGATGATTTACTACTCCATCCTGTACGGGCTCTGGTCCGCGATACTGCCGCCCTCCGGCCGGATGTGGGTCTGGATCTGGACGCTGGCCGTGCAGGCGCATGAGGGCCGTGAGGCGCACACTCGGCTGGCGGTGGCAGAGGAGCGGCTGCGGCTGGCTCGGGACCTGCACGATCTCGTGGGACACCAGCTATCGGCCATCGCGGTCAAGACCGAGCTGTCGGTACGCCTGTCGGACGTGGACCCGGCGGCGGCCAAGGCCGAGATGGCCGAGGTCAACACACTGACCAGGACGGCGCTTCGCGAGCTGCGCCAGGCCGTGCGCGGCTACCGCGAGCTTGACTTGACCGCCGAGCTGAATAGCGTGAAAGGGGTGCTCGAGGCGGCCGGCGTCCGTTGCGAGGTGCACCTGCCCTATCGCGACCTGCCCGACGAGGTGGCGCCGGTGTTCGCCTACGCGGTGCGCGAGGCGGTGACCAACGTGCTCAAGCACAGCACCGCGACGCTCTGCGACATCACGATCCGCTTCACCGACCAGGAAGCGGAGCTGCGCGTCCGAAACGACGGGGTGGCCCGGCGGCAGGCCGCGGATCTGGGAAGCGGGCTGGCGGGCCTTGCGGAGCGGATGGCCGCTGTGGGCGGCAAGCTGACCGCCCTTCCGACGGGAGACGGGGAGTTCCTGCTCAACGCGGTCGTGTCACTTCCGCTACGTGGGTAGGTAAACCCAGGCAGGGGGGTTTCACCTCGGCGGAAGAATCGCGCAGAGGGGATACCACGCTGTGTGGTGACTGAGGAGGTGGCATGCGCGTCCGGGGCAATCCGAGGGCCCAGGTGGTGCGGATCGGGGCCCGGCTCGACGCCGGCACGTCCGCCGGGGTGCGCGAGCGGCTGCACAAGGCCCTCGATTCCGGTGAAGGCGACCTGATCCTCGATCTTTCCAAGCTGGAGATGATCGACGCGACCGGTCTCGGGGTGCTCGTGGGCTCGCATCGGCGCGCGCTGAGCGTGCAACGCCGCCTCGTTCTTCGGGGGGTGCCCCCGCGGATCATGCGGATCCTCGCGGTGACCCGGCTGAATCGGGTGCTGCACGTGGAGGCTCCGGCGGCCGCGGTGGCCTGAGCTGAGATATCGGAGCGGGTGACGATCAGCCGTTGCCCGCTCTTCCCCGGCTTAGACAAAATGCGGATTTCGGATGGCACACTTCGGCGAGCTATGGTGCTCAATACAACCCAAATGCTGATTTATCCGCTGTTCACCTGTGGGTAAGACGCCCTCAGTCGGTCGCGGGGTTGCCCAGGCTTCTGACGAAGATGTGCACGGCCACGTCGACGAGTTCGTCGATCTCCGGTTGATCGTCGGTGAGCAGCCATTCGATGAGCAACTCTTGCAGTGCGCCGACGACGCCGAGCGCGACAAGCCGCCGTTTCAACGGGGCGGCCTGCGGGAAATCGGCCACGGCCTCCTGTACCAGCCCGGCGAAGGAGTCCACCGCACGCTGCCGGGATAACGCCAGGACCTCCCCTGACCTGCGCACCTCCACGTGCATGATGCGGGCCCGGCGCCAGTCGGCCGTGGCGAACTTGATATAAGCGCGAATCCCGGCCGTGGCCCTGCCTTCGAGCGTGTTCGGGGCTTCCTGGACCGCTTTGGTCACGACGGCCAGGCTTTCCTCCACGCAGCGCTCGTGCACCTCCTGAAGGAGCTCCTCCTGGCTGCCGAAACATTCGTAGAAGGCACGGTTGGAGATCCTGGCCTCGGCGCACAGCCTTTCGATCGTCGTCGCCGCGAAACCGGGTTTCGCGTATAGCGTGTACGCGGCCGTCATCAGCCGCTCGCGTCTGTCCGCCAGTCTTTGCTCAGCCGACATTCCCCGGTAAGACCGGTTCACATTCCACCCGTCCAACATGATCGTGGCCCCCAGAGCACACAATTATGGACGGATGATCCGTTTTGGGAAAGGGCAAGAAGATTATCTTTTACGTCGGCCGTGCAAGAGCGTGACAAGCCTGATCAGCCGCTCAACTTCCACGGGCCCTCTGGCGAACGATGTCAGGTTCATCCCGGGCATCGCGAAGCGCTGCCGGGAGATCGCCTTCGGCCGGGCGAACTCGCGAAGGCCGTCGGCCCCGTGGATGCGCCCGAACCCGGAATCGCCCACCCCGCCGAACGGCAGGGCCGGGACCCCGGCGAAAGAGATGACCGAGTTGATGGCGGTCATCCCTGTATGCATCATCCTGGCCAACTCCATGGCCCGGCGCGCGTTTCTGGAGAAAATCGTCCCGCCCAGGCCGTATGCCGAGGTGTTGGCCAGTTCCAGCGCCTCCTGCGCGTCGCGGGTGCGGCGGACGGTGATGGTCGGTCCGAACGTCTCCTCGCGAACCGCGGGCGAATCCTCCGGCACGTCCTCGACAATCACCGGATCCACGTACGGCGCCCGCACCGAACCGGGGCCGCCTGCCACGACTTTTCCGGACTTGGTGGCGTCGTCGATGTGCCGCTTGATGATGTCCACCTGACCCGGCATCGTGATCGGCCCGTAGTCCTCGCCGGCCTTCACCTTCGTCACCCGCTCCGACAGCTCCCGCATGAAACTTTCATAGACCGCGTCCACCACGTAGACCCGCTCGACGCCCGCGCACGTCTGGCCGGCGTTGGACATCGCACCCCACAGGCATGCGTCGGCGGCGGCCTGGAGATCGGCGTCGGCGTCCACGATGAACGCGTCCTTGCCGCCGCACTCGGCCACGATCGGCGTGAGGTTCTCGGCGCAGGCCGCCATGACGCGCTTGGCCGTGGCGGTCGAGCCGGTGAAGGCCACCTTCTTGACCCGCGGGTCGGCCGCGAGGGCCGCGCCCGTCTCGCCGAGCCCGGTCACGCTCTGGAACACCGGCCGTTCGGGCACCGACTCCGCGAACAGCTCCGCCATCCGCACCCCCACGCCGGGAGTGAACTCGCTCGGCTTGAACACGACCGCGTTGCCGGCCGCCAGCGCGTACGCGATGGACCCCATGGGGGTGAAGACCGGATAGTTCCACGGGCCGATCACGGCGACGACGCCGAGCGGCAGGTACTCGAGCGTGGCCGCCAGGTTGAGGCCGATCATGCCGGTCGAGACCCGGCGGCGGCCCAGCACCTTGTGCGCGTTGCGGGCCGCCCAGTCGAGGTGCGTGATGGCCAGCACGATCTCCAGCGTGGCATCGCCCACCGGCTTGCCGGTCTCCTCGTGGACGAGCTTGACCAGCTCCCGCAGATGCTGGGTGATGACGGCCTTGTAGTCCAGCAGGCGCCGCTTACGCTCGGCGTGGCCGAGCCCGGCCCACCAGACGCCGGCCTCCTCGGCCCGGCCCACGGCCGCGCGCACCGCGTCGACGCCCTGCTTGGGATGACTGCCGACGACCTCGCCGGTAGCGGGATTGAGTGAGTCGAACGTCAGCGTCGTCATGGCCGCCACGATAGACCGGTAAGCCCGCGCTTACTATCACGGGTGACGCCACAGAGCGTCGGCCACCCGGTCGAACCGGCCCAGCACGCCGCTCTGACCCCGGCGAAAAGCCCATCCTTTACGCGCTGCCATGGCCGGCCACCCACCGCACTCCGGTGCCGGCCCTCCAGGAAACGCCCGCTGACCCTTCAGCGGTGGCCCGCCGTTACGCGAGCCCGCCTTGACCGGTTACCTGGCTCGGCCCGGCTACGGCGCGTTTCCTGAGGGTCGGCAACCGAAAGGACGGGCTTTCAGAACAGAGTGGGATTCTCCGGTTCGATGCCGCGCAGGGAGTCGTAGTCGAGCGTGACGCAGTGGATGCCGCGGTCGGTGGCGAGGACGCGCGCCTGTGGTTTGATCTCCTGCGCCGCGAAGATGCCGCGCACCGGCGCCAGCAGCGGGTCACGGTTGAGCAGCTCCAGATATCGGGTGAGCTGCTCGACTCCATCGATCTCGCCCCGCCGCTTGATCTCGACCGCGACGGTGGCGCCCAGCGCGTCGCGGCAGAGGATGTCGACCGGGCCGATCGCCGTCATGTATTCGCGCCGGACCAGCGAATAGCCCTCGCCCAGCGTCGTGATGTGCTCGGCGAGCAGCTCCTGCAGGTGCGCCTCCACCCCGTCCTTGATCAGCCCGGGGTCGACGCCCAGCTCGTGGCTGGAGTCGTGGAGGATCTCCGCCATCGTCAGGACCAGCTTCTCGCCGGTCTTGCCGTGGGTGACCGTCCAGGTCTCGCCGTCCTCTTTGAGCTTGCACGGCGGATTCATCCAGTTGAGCGGCTTGAAGGCGCGGTCGTCGGCGTGAATGCTCACGCTGCCGTCCGCCTTGATGAGGACGAGCCTTGGCGCCATCGGCAGATGCGCCGTGAGCCGTCCAACGTAATCCACGCTGCATCGCGCGATGACCAGCCGCATGACGACCCACCTTAGCGGCTCTGGAAAACTGGGCGCATGGCGTTCCATTGGGCAGAGCACGCGCGGTGAGTCCGCGTCGTGCCCGCCGCAGGGAGTCCTCCCGTCCCTTCGGCTTCCCGACCGGCCTGGACAAGGTGGAGGAATGGCCGGACGGCGAGTGGAAAGTACGCATGCTCACCGGCTCGTCGTCGACGAAGAACTACCGCTGCCCGGGCTGCGACCAGGAGATTCGCAGCGGCGAGCCGCATCTCGTGGCCTGGCCCAACTGGTCGGGCGGCGACGAGGAGCGCCGTCACTGGCATTCGGCCTGCTGGCGAAAAAGACTCGACCGCGGCCCTGGCCGCACCCGCTATTGAAAGGCATCAAGGTGGAGATTCGCGCGGCGACCGTGCTGCCCGCCCGGCGTGAGCCGATCGAGCTGCACACGGGCGACGGCCTGACCCTGGTCGGCGAGCTGGCCCAGCCCCTCGACCGGCCCCCGGTGGCGACGCTGGTGACCCTGCATCCGCTGCCCACCCACGGCGGCTTCATGGACAGCCACGTCTACAAGAAGGCGGCCAACCGTCTGCCCGCCCTCGCAGACCTGGCCGTGCTGCGCTTCAACACCCGGGGCACGTCCTCCGAGCGCGGCACCTCGGAGGGGGCGTTCGACGGAGGTGAGGGGGAGCGCTACGACGTCGCGGCGGCGCTGGAATACGCCGAATACCACGATCTGCCGCACGTGTGGGTGGTCGGCTGGTCGTTCGGGACCGAGCTGACGCTCAAGTGGGCGCACGACCCGCTGGTGGAAGGCGCGATCCTGCTCTCGCCGCCGCTGCACAGAGCCACCGACGACGACCTGGACGCCTGGGCGCGGTTCGGGCGGCCGATGGTGGCGCTGGTGCCGGAGTTCGACGATTACCTGCGGCCGAGGAGGCCAAGAGCCGGTTCGCGCGGGTGCCGCAGGCCGAGGTCATCGGGGTGGACGGGGCCAAGCACCTGTGGGTCGGGGAGCCGTACGTGCGCATCGCGCTGAACGAGATCGTCAAGCGGGTCAACCCGTCCGCCTGGCCGCTCCCCACGGAGGTCTGACGCAGTCCTGCACCGTCCACGGCAACGGCCGGCCGAACTCGGCGCTCGAAGCCAGAAGATCGTGGACAACATCATCGACACCTTCCTCGGCGGATAACACCTGATCCTGCCGACGATGGACAGGCGCGGGGCTCTCGCAGCTCCGCGCCGGTGGCGTCAGCGTCCACCGAGTCACTAGAATCTTGTTCGGTCACGATTCTAGGAGGCAGCGTGGGCGCGTTCGATCTCAGCGGTAAGCAGGCCCTGGTCACCGGGGCGTCGAAGGGCATCGGACGGGCCATCGCGCTCGCGTACGCCGAGGCGGGCGCCGACGTCGCGCTCGTGTCCCGATCGGCCGACACGCTCGCCGAGGTCGGCAAGGAGATCGAGACGCTGGGCCGGCGCGCCCTGGTCATCCCCGCCGACCTCACCGACCGCGAGGCCGCCACCGGTGCCGTCGCGGCGGCCATCGACGGGCTCGGGCACCTCGACATCGTGGTCAACAACGCCGGCGGGTCCAATTTCCTCGTCGAGTTCAAGGATCTGCGGTTGTCCGGGTGGGACAAACTGATGCGGCTCAACCTCGACTCTGCCGTGGCCGTCTGCCACGCGGTCGCTCCGCACCTGCTGGGCCGGGGTGCAGGATCCGTCATCAACGTGGCGTCGGTGGCCGCGCTCGGCGCCCCCTTCCTCGCCCCCTACGCCGCCGCCAAGGCCGGGCTGGTGGCGCTGACCAAGACACTGGCCGTGGAGTGGGCGCAGGCGGGTGTGCGGGTCAACGCGCTGTGCCCCGGATGGACGGCCACCGACCTCAACCGCAACCTGTGGGAGGACGAGGCGTCCAACGCGGCCACGGTCGCCTCCGTGCCCATGCGGCGCTGGGGAACCGCGGAGGAGATGGCCCATCCGGCGGTCTTCCTGGCCAGTTCGGCTTCGGCGTACATGACCGGGCAGGTGCTGTTCATCGACGGCGGAGCCACCGCCATCGGCTGAACCACGACCAGGCGCCCGCCACGCTGCGCTGCTCGCCACGCTGTGCTGCTCGCCACGCTGTGCTGCTCGCCACGCTGTGCTGCTCGCCACGCTGTGCTGCTCGCCACGCTGTGCTGCTCGCCACGCTGTGCTGCTCGCCACGCTGTGCTGCTCGCCACGCTGTGCTGCTCGCCACGCTGCGCTGCCACACATCGCACGCGAGGCTGCCGTGCCATGCCGTGCGGCGGTGTGGCGTGGCGCGTGCCCATCCGAGCGGAGCCGCCGTCCCTCCGGACCGGTCGACGCCCGCGGAGACGACGCCCGCGGAGACGACGCCCGCGGAGACGACGCCCGCGGAGACGACGCCCGCGGAGACGACGCCCGCGGAGACGACGCCCGCGGGGGCCGGTGTGTCTCGTGGGGTTGTTGGTGTCGCGTGAGCAGGTGTGTCCGCTTTTGGGCTCTTGTGTTCGGGCAGGCGAACCGAGGTGTGGCGTGTCGTGCTCATGTTTGCGGGCATAGCGGAGTGATTCGCGCCCTGAACCGGGTTACCGTGTGGTCCGTGCAGCTCTACACGAGATCGTCCGGGACGGGGCTCCCGGTTGTGCTGCTTCACGCGTTCCCGCTGTCGTCGGCCATGTGGCTGGCCCAGCGGGAAGGGCTGGCCAAGGTCTGCCGCGTCATCACGCCTGACCTGCGCGGCTTCGGCGGGTCGCGGCTGGGCGAGGACGAGCCGTCAATTGATCTGATGGCCGACGACGTCGCCAGGCTCCTCGACGCGGAAGGCATCGACAGGGCCGTGGTCGGCGGGTTGTCCATGGGCGGCTACGTCACCATGGCCTTCTGCCGCCGCCACCCCGACCGGTTGCTCGGCGCTATCCTCGCCGACACCAAAGCCGGGCCCGATCCCGCTCCGGCGAGGGAGAACCGGGAACGCATCGCGCGGGCCGTGCTGTCCGATGGAAGCGAGGTGCTGGTCAGCGAGGTGCTGCCGGCGCTCATCGGGCCGACGACCAAGGAACGGCGTGCCATGGTGTTCGGGCGCGTCAAAGGGCTCGTGCAGTCCGCGCCGCCGGGCGCCGTCGCCTGGGCCCAGCGGGCCATGGCGGCACGGCCCGACTCGTTCGACACGCTCGGTGCGCTGAAGGTGCCCCTGCTGATCGTCGTGGGGGAGGAGGACGAGCTGTCGCCACCCGCCGACGCCGAGGCCATGGCGCGGGCCGTACCGGGAGGCCGGTTGGAGATCATCCCCAAGGCCGGTCACCTGAGCGCGGTCGAGCAACCGGAGGCGTTCAACGCGGCCGTGGCGGAGTTCCTCAGGACGGAGCTGGGCGGTGCACGTCAGGCCCTCGACTGACGGGGGATGACGACCTCGCGGATGATCAGCGCGATCGCGGCCGCCACCGGGATGGCCAGGAGCGCGCCGACGATACCGAGCAGCGCGCCGCCGAACAACGCGGCGATCACCGTCACGGCGGGCGTCACGTCCACCGAGCGCTTCATCACCCTGGGATAGATGAGGTAGTTCTCGACCTGCTGGTAGATCAGGAAGAAGATCGCGCACGCGATCCCGGCGGGCACCGACTGCAGCAGCGCCACGGAGGTCACCAGCACCGCGCCGATCGTGGCGCCCACCAGGGGGATCAGGTCCGTCAGTGCCACGACGAGGGCGAGCGCGAGGGCGTACCGGACGCCGGCGACGGACAGGAAGATCCATGTCAGCACGCCCGCGATGACGGAGATCAGCACGTTGCCCGCGACGTAGCCGCCGATGCCGGTGAGGATCTGCTCGCTGATGGCGCTGGTCCGCGTTCTGCGCGTGGCCGGCACCAGCTTGAGCAGGTAGTCCTTGATCGTGTGCAGCGAGCCGAGGAAGTAGAGCATGAGCACCAGCAGCGTCACGGTGGTGAACACGCCGTCGAGCACCACCAGCCCGGCGCCCATGATCCCGCTGGCCAGCGACGGTCCCAGCGTGCCCGTCACGAACGTCGTGAGCTTCGGGATGATCTGGTAGTTCGCGTCGAGTTCACGCACCGTCGGATGGTTGCTCAGAGCTTCGAGATAGCCCGGCACCGCCGCCACGAACTCCGACAACTGCTGGCCCACCGGCGGCACCACCGCGAGCCCGAACAGCACGAACGCCACGATGACCCCGGCGAACACGATCGAGATCGCGCCCCGCCTGGCCAGACCGCGGCGCTGCAACGCCTCGACGGCCGGGTTGAGCCCGACGGCCAGGAACATCGCCACCACGACCAGGATGATCGTGCTCAGCGATTTCACGACCATCTGCGCGATCGCGATCGCGGTCAGCACCCCGAGCCCACCGACCAGCCCGAACAGGAACGGCCCCCGGGCGAGCGGCTTTCCGGGCAGCCCGTACGGCTGCGCGGCGGCGTCCTCCCTGGGGGAGCTCTCCTCCTGGGGTTCTTCCTGCTTGGCGCCTGCGGGCTCGACTTCTGTGGACAAGGGAAACTCCCCAGAGGGTCGGCGACAGAGCATGACGGGCGCACACATTTCGTACGGATCCGACAACAAAGAGAGAGCCTAGCGACCATTGGATCGCCAGGCTCTCTCCAGCCGTCATTCAGCCCCCGTGAAGCGGATGTCTACTCCTGCCACCACTCCGCGTCGTCCTCGGTCTTGGCCTCCACCTTGGGAGCGGGCGCCGGGGCCGGGGCCGGGGCCTCGACCACGGGCGGTGCGATCGCCGGCTTCGGCGGGGCCGCCGTGACCGCGGGCTCCGGGTCCATGCCCGGCAGGGCGGCGCCACCGAGCAGCTGGCGCAGCTGCGCCAGGTGGCTGGTGATGCTGTCGCGCTGGCGGGTGAGCTCGTCGACCTGGCGCTGCATCGCCGAACGGGTGCGCTCGGCTTCGTTCTTCGCCTCGGTCACTATCGTCTCGGCGCTCGACTTGGCCTCGGACACGATGGTCTCGGCGCTCTTGCGGGCGTTCGCGACGAGCTGCTTGGCGTGCAGGTCGGCCTCGCGGCGGGTCTGGTCGGCCTGCTGGGTCGCCTTCGTGGCCCGGGACTCCGCCGTGGCGGCGCGCTGCTCGGCCTCGGCGACCAGCTTCTGCGTGGCGGCCTGGGCGGTGGCGTGGCGCTCGGCCTCCTGGCGCTCGGCCTCCTCGCGGCGGGCGGCGAGCTGGATCTCGAACTCCGCCTCGTCCTGCGCCCGCTTGGCCTCCGACTCCTCCAGCACCCGCTGAGCCTGCGCGCGCATCTCGTCGGCCTGCCGCTTGGCGGTGGTCAGCACCTCGTCGCGCTCACGCTTGGTCGAGGCCCGCAGCTGGGCGACCTCGCGCTCGGTGGTGGTGCGAAGCTTGGCGATCTCCCGCTCGGCGTCGGCCCGCTTCTCCGCCACCTCGTGGTCGGCGGTGGCCCGCAGCTTGGCGGCCTCGCGCTCGGTGGTGTTGGTCAGCTCGTCGGCCTCGCGGCGAGCGGTCGAGCGGATGTCCTCGGCCTCCCGCTCCGCAGTCGTCCGCATCTCGTCGGTCTCGCGCGTGGCCTGGGCGCGCTTCTCGGCGGCCTCGGCCTCAGCGGCGGCACGCAGGTCGGCGGCCTCCACCTTGGCGGCCGCCTTGATCTCGTTGGCCTCGGACCTGGCCGCCTGCACCAGCTCCGTGGCCTGCTCCTCGGCCAGGCGGAGCAGCTGCTCGATGCGGGCGCCGAGACCTGAGTAGGTCGGCCGCTCCTGCTCCTGGAGCTGGCGCTGGGAGTCGGACAGATCGCGCTGCAGGCCGGCGAGTTGCTCACGGGCCTGGCGTAGCTCTTGGTCGAGCTGCTTCAGGTGATCGTGGACCTGATGCCGATCGTAACCACGGAGCACCACGTCGAACTCGCGGGCTGGGGCGTCCTCGAAGAAGTTATTGAGCTGGGCGTCGATGTCGGACTGCATGGAGGCTCGATCCTGGGTTGTCGAGACGGCTACACGGGCCGGACGGGGGGTTTCGGGGCACCCGATATCAGGAACCTGTGCCTCGCGGCAGGCTCCATGTCCGGTGGAAGGTCAAGCGTACTCCGCTGGTGCCACCTGCGAAGCCCCGTCCAGCTTTCTGCGTGACTAGTTACTTATGCACGTTTTTTACCATTTTTAGGGCTTGGCCGCCTGGACCAACTCGGTGAGCATTCCCCCCACATCCTTGGGATGGAGGAACGCGATCTCCGAGCCCATCGATCCGTGCCGGGGACGCTCGTCCAGGAGCCTCACACCCTTCTCGCCGATCTTGGTCATGGCCTCGCCGACGTCGCGTACACCGAATGCAACATGATGAACGCCTTCGCCGCGCTTGGCGAGGAATTTTCCCACAGGAGAGTCCTCGGACAGAGGCTCCAGAAGCTGAATGTAGGAGCCCCCACCTTCGCCGTCGGCGATGTGCAGCATGGCCTCCTTCACTCCTTGCTCCTCGTTCACCTCCCGGGCCACGACGGTCAACTCGAACGTCTCGGAGAAGAGCGCGATCTTCTCCTCCAGATCGCGACAGGCGATCCCGATGTGGTCGATCCGCATGAACATATGTGGCCCACCTCCATAGCGAGCGTCGATCTACCTGTGGGTATGGTGTCAAAGAACCCGCCGTGAGCACAGGAGGCCGTCCTCATGTCCAGGTCTGTCATCGTCGCCGGAGCTCGGACCCCCATCGGCAAGCTCCTCGGCGCCTTGTCCGGCCAGCCGGCCGTGGAGCTGGGCGGCATCGCCATCAAGGCCGCCCTGCAGCGCGCGGGGGTGGCGCCCGAGGCCGTCGAGTACGTCATCATGGGCCAGGTCCTGCAGGCAGGCGCCGGCCAGATCCCCTCCCGTCAGGCCGCCGTCAAGGCCGGCATCCCGATGACCGTGCCGTCCGTGACCATCAACAAGGTGTGCCTGTCGGGCCTGGACGCGATCGCCCTGGCCGACCAGCTGATCCGGGCGGGCGAGTTCGACATCGTGGTGGCCGGCGGCATGGAGTCCATGACCAACGCCCCCCACCTGCTGCCCGGCCTTCGCAAAGGCGTCAAGTACGGCGCCGCCGACGTGCTCGACTCGATGGCCCACGACGGCCTGTTCTGCGCGTTCGACCAGTGCGCGATGGGCGAGTCGACCGAGCGCCACAACGCCAGGCTCGGCATCGGCCGCGAGGAGCAGGACGCCTTCGCGGCCCGCTCCCACCAGCTCGCCGCCGCCGCGATCAAGAACGGCATCTTCGACGACGAGATCGTCCCGGTGGAGATCCCGCAGCGGCGCGGGGAACCGGTGCTCGTGAAGGAGGACGAGGGCGTACGCGGGGACACGACGGTGGAGGCGCTGGCCAAGCTCCGCCCCGCCTTCGCGGCCGACGGCACGATCACGGCCGGCTCGGCCTCCCAGATCTCCGACGGCGCCTGCGCCGTGGTCGTCATGTCGAAGTCGAAGGCCGAGGAGCTGGGCCTGGAGTGGCTGGCGGAGATCGGCAGGCACGGCAACGTGGCGGGCCCGGACGCGTCGCTGCAGTCCCAGCCGGCCAACGCCATCAAGCATGCGCTGGCCAAGCACGGCGCGACGGCCGCTGACCTGGACCTGATCGAGATCAACGAGGCGTTCGCGAGCGTCGTGCTGCAGTCCGTCAAGGAACTCGGCGTGCCGATGGAGAAGGTGAACGTCAACGGGGGCGGCCTCGCGCTGGGGCACCCGATCGGGGCGTCGGGGGCGCGCATCGTGCTGGCGCTGGCGTACGAGCTGAAGCGCAGGGGCGGCGGCCTGGGGGCCGCGGGCCTGTGCGGCGGCGGCGGCCAGGGCGACGCCCTCATCATCAGCGTCCCGAAGTCCTAGCCGTCCCGGCGGCCTGATAGCCGAGGCCCTCACGAGGGGTCTCGGCGCTCCTTCGCCGGTCTATGTAAAAAATTCTAGACATCATGTCCGTATTGCTTTACATTCGAGGGCATGGCACCTGAAGAGAAACGCGCGTGGATCATGGTGGTGGTCTCCCTCTGCGCGTACGGGACGTACTTGGCGATCGTCCTCGGCAGCGCGGGCGGCGGGCCGCTCACCGAGGTGCCGTACGTGGCGCCGCTGCTGTGGAGCATCGGCGGTGCCATCGTGGCGTCGATCGTGCTGCACATCGCGGTCTCCATGGCCGCGCCCCGCGACATCGGCAAGAAGGACCAGCGCGACCGGGAGATCCATCGGTACGGCGAATACACCGGGCAGTGGTTCCTGGTTCTGGGCGGCGTGGCGGCGCTGGTCATGGCGATGGCCGAGCTGGACCACTTCTGGATCGCCAACGTGATCTACCTGGCGTTCGTCCTGTCGGCGGTGCTCGGGTCCGTCCTGAAGATCGTCGCCTACCGCCGGGGGCTGCCGTCATGGTGAAGTCCACGAAGGTCACGAACTCGATCCGGGCCCTGCGGTTCGCGCACGGCGAGATGACGCAGGCCGAGCTGGCCGACCGCGTCGGCGTCACCAGGCAGACCATCATCGCGATCGAACGGGGTCGTTACTCGCCGTCCCTGGAGATGGCGTTCCAGATCGCGCGGGTGTTCGGCGTCCCGCTTGATGACGTGTTCCAGTACCCGGATGGTGAGGGAGAAGCGTCGTAGCGCCGACACGGGCAGCCGGCACCTCATGGCCGGCACTCCATACCTCATGCGCCTCGCCACCGGCCTCTGCGCTCCCAAGAGCCGCCAGATCGGCACGGACGTGCTCGCACCCATCCCGGCGAACGTCGCGTTCGAGGCGGCGGCCGCCGTACCGACCTCCGGGGTGACCGCGCTGCAGGCGCGGCGCGACGGCGTGATGCCCCGGTCCAACCAGGAATGGACCGGGGCTTCACAACACATCCACCCGTGGCCGGGCAGGCCCCCTACGGGGGCTGTTCAGCCCGGCCGCGAGGGAGGCTGCGGCCGGGCTGCTTGTGGGCGGTCATGAGGAGAGGAACTTGGCGAAGACCGAGCGGTTGCGGCGCTCGGAGCGCCGGCCGTTCGCGGCCTCCCTGACGCGCCGCTGCTCGGCGGCGGCCTGGCGAAGTTCGACGGCGCGGTGCTGCATGACGGTGTATTCGAGTTCGGCGTTCATCCGAATGGCTCCTGTGCTTGCGCGGTGCTCGTTGTCTGCACTCTTAGACTCCTTCTAAGGCCCACCCCGCCACATCGGGCGTATGCCTTATCTCCCGGCATATAGCCAGCTAGGGGAGTACTTAGGCGCGCGCACCAGGCCCCTAAGGCGGCCGTGAGGCCCCTAGGGTTCGTCGGTGAACTTGACCGTGACCTTCTTGAAGCCGAGCGACTTGAGCATGCCCGACAGCATCGCCTTGGTGTTGGCGTCGGCCCTGGCCCGCAGGTCGCTGGCCACCGCCGCCTCAGTGATCTTCTTCTCGGCCAGCAGGTAGAGCTCGCGCTGGTCCCCAGGGGAGCCCGACAGGAAGTCCTGCACGCGGTCGAACAGGCCGCGCTGCTGCGCGAACACGTACGAGCGCCTGTTGTCCAGGTTGGGCTTCTCGAGCTGGGCGCGCGGCAGGCGCACGGTCGCCTCGGTGCGGTCCTGCGAGACCGTCACCGCGTTCGTCGCCATGGCGGAGAAGTCGACGTACGCGTCCACCCCGCCCGACCCGACGAACAGCGTACGAGTGCCCTTGATCGCGTCGGGCAGGAAGTTCGCGTCCTTCTCCAGGTCCACGACCACCTGGAAGTTCCCCGTCGCGGCCTCGAACCGGCTCAGGTCCTTGATGGACTCCAGCAGCACCGGCTGGCTGCGGTCGATGACCTGCTCGCCGAGAGGGTTGAGCCAGGTCCACGCCAGGCGGCCGGCCACCACGAGCAGGACCGCCAGGGCCAGGAGACCCGCAACATATCGCCACCTGCGGCGCCGTCCGAGGGTGGTCTCGGGCGGCGTCGTACGGGATGTCGTCATGCGACCATGCCTACCCGCTCGCCGATCATCAGTGCCAGCCCTTTGGTGACATCTCCGATTCCGCCACCACCGCCGGTCCCCATCCGGCCCCGGACAATCCCGGTGCCCATCCGGCCTCGGCCCCGCCCGGCGACGCGCCGCGGCCATGGCCGATCGCCGACGCGCCCCTTCCGCGGCCGGGCGAGGGTGCGCCCTGTCCGTGGCCCGGAGATGGCGCGCCCAGTTCATGGGCGGGCGCGGGCGCGCCCTGTCCGTGGCCGCGCGAAGGTGCGGCCGGCCCTCGGCCGGCCGGTCCCCGGTCAGGCGATGAGGCCCCTCGTGCGCGGCCGGTCGACGACGCGCCCGGCGTCCGATAGGCCGGAGACTCGTTCGCCGCCGCGTGGGGTGGCGGGCCGCCGTTCGCCGGGCCTGATGCACGCGCTGGGCCGCCGTTCGGAGGGCCCGGTTCGCGGGTCCACCCCGGCTGGGCCGCCCGCACCTCCCATCCAGGAGGGGAACCGGCCTGCGGTGACCACCCCGCCGCGGGACCCGAGCCGGAGCCCGGCATGGCCGACGTCGTGGTCACCGTCGACGTGCCGGCCGGGTCCGGATAGACCGGGTACGCGTGGCTGGTCTCCATCGCCGGCTGCGCCGGCGGCGGGGCCATCGCCCGCGCCGGCCCGCCGCCGAAGTGCGTGCTGGACAGCCCGCAGTTCTGGAAGTCGCTGAAGAACATCCGCAGCCACTCCCTCCGCTGGTGCTCGCTCAGCCACGAGAACCACGACGCCGCGTACTGGTGCTCCGGCAGCGGCCCGCCGGGCAGCGGCTCGCCGCGCAGCCAGGCCATCACGATCTCCCGGTAGCCGGCGGTCACCGTCCCAGGGCACTTGGGGGCCAGCGACTCGATGTACTCGTACGCCGCCTCTTCCGCGAACCCGGCGGAAAGATCCGGCACGTGGATCGGCGCCAGCCCGCTCGACGGCCTCAGCTCGTCCTCCAGCGGCCGCTGCTCCACCCGCGTGAACGCCGCCGGCGTCCCGGCCAGCCGCGAGGCGATCTGCGTGAATGCCGCCCCCAGCTCGGTCAGCCCGGCCCGCATCCCGGGATGCACGCACACCGTGATCGGCCACTCCTGGCAGCTGTAGGCGATGTCCTCGGCCGCGGCCGGCTTGGTCTGGGTCAGCACCCGAGACACGCCCATCGCCGCGGCCAGCACCGCCAGCAGCGCGCACGCCAGCACCAGGGCCTGCCTGGTCACCAGCGCCGCCCAGCCGAGCAGCAGCGCCGCCGTGAGGCCGAGCAGCCAGATCGTCTGATCGAAGAACGCCGCCCCGCTCAACCCCTGGAACAGGTCGTACGGCTCCCCGGTGCCCGGTGCCAGCTTGTCCGCCCAGCCCCGGTCGTCGGCCAGCAACGAGAACGCCCCGTAGCAGGCCAGCCCGGCCAGCGGCGGCGTGCAGGCCCGCGGCAGGACCCAGCCGGCCACCCACCCGATCACCGAGTAGAGCGCCAGCCCCGCCATGCCCATGCCCAGCCCCGACAGGCTCAGCCGTCCCGACTGCTCGGTCAGCACCGTCTTGATCGCCAGCACCAGCACCGTCGCCCCGAACGACCCCAGCACCACCACCACGATCGCCAGCGGCGCCTTGAGCGCCCGCCACGTCGTGAGCGAGCGGCCCCGCAACGCCCTGCGCTTGCGCAACGCCACCCACGCGGCGAAGGCCGCGGCCACGGGCCCGGTCAAGCGGAGCGAGCCGATGACCGCGGCCACGATGTTCTCCCACGCGTCCACACCAGGTATCAGGACGTTCCACGCTGCGACCAGGCCGACAGCCAGGAGCACGGCAACCGTGACGGCCGCGCTCTGCTTCAGCTCCTCCCGTGAAACGCCCGCGTGCTCACGCACCCTTTTTCCCGTTGAAGTTCATCAAGCACCCCCCGTGCCCCTCGGCAAGGCGGAAACGATCAGTCCGGCCGGTCCCCACAGGCTGATGGACTTGGCTTCCGCGTCACCATGCGTACGAGAACCATAACTGAGCGTGATGATTGATGTCCGTATTCTTGGTCAAGCGGGAAAGCCTGTCGCTCCCAGTGACCAGACGAAGCGGGACGAGCGGCGCGCTACCGTAGCGCTTGTGTCCCAGCCGAAGCCTCTCAACCTGCCGTTCGACCCCATCGACCGCGCGGCGGAGAGCTGGCGTGCCCACTTCGGGCCCTCCGCCGCCATGGCAGCCGTGACCTCGATCATGAGAGCGCATCAGATCCTGCTGTCGCAGCTTGACTCTCTTCTGAAGCCCTACGACTTGACCTTCGCCAGATACGAGGCGCTGGTCCTGCTGACCTTCAGTAAAAACGGCTCGCTTCCACTGTCGAAGATCGGCGAACGGCTCATGGTCCACCCCACCAGCGTCACGAACACGGTGGACAGGCTGGAGAAGTCCGGATTCGTCAGCCGGCTGCCCAATCCGCGCGACGGGCGCGGCGTGCTCGCCGAGATCACGCCCGCCGGGCGGGACGTCGTACGGCGCGCCACGGGCGACCTGATGGCCGCGGAGTTCGGCCTGGGCATGTACGCCGAGGACGAACTCCAGCAGATGTTCGACCTGCTTCGCACACTCCGAGTGGCGGCGGGTGACTTCGCCGGCCCGGGCATGCGGCAAGATGAAGGGCATGGCGGACTTCTCTAGGCCCGGGTCGCTCTATGGAGCGATAGACCTGGGCGCGCGCAAGCAGGCTCTGGAGGCGCAAGCCCGGCGGGAGACGGCGGGTCCCCAATCGGCTGCGTCGGCCTCGGTCGTCGACGTGACCGAGGAGACGTTCACGACCGACGTCATCGACCGCTCGATGCGGGTGCCGGTCATCCTCGACCTCTGGTCACCGAGGGCGCCGGGCAGCGCCCAGCTGAGCCCGGTGCTGGAGAAGGTGGTCGGCGACCTGGCCGGCCGGGCCATCCTGGCCAAGGTCAACGTCGACGCCAGCCCGCAGATCGCCCAGGCGCTGCGTGTGCAGGCCGTCCCGACCGTGCTGGCCATCTTCCAGGGGCAGGCCGTCACCGGCTTCCAGCAGGTGCTGCCCGAGCAGGAGGTGCGCCGCTGGCTCGACGAGCTGATGGGCGCCGTCGAGCAGTTCTACCAGGCCAATCCCGACGCCCGGCCCCCCGCGGAGCCCGGCGAGCAGGAGCAGCCCGCAGGCCCGCCCGCCGACCCCGACATGGTGGCCGCCGAGCAGGCCATCGACCGCGGCGACCTCGACGCGGCGGCGGAGGCCTACGAGCGGCTGCTGGCCCGCGTGCCCGGCGACGAGGACGCCAAGATGGGCCTGGCGGGCGTCAGCCTGATCAAGCGCGCGGAAAGCGCCGACCCCGCCGACGTGCAGCGACGCCTGCAGGACCCGGCCGACATCGACGCCCACCTGCTCGCCGCCGACCTGGAGATGCTGTCCGGCGCGGTCGACGAGGCGTTCAACCGCGTCATCGCCGTGGTCAAGCGCACCTCCGGCGACGAGCGCGACAAGGCCAGGCGCCACCTGCTCGGTTTGTTCGACACGTTGCCGGTAGACGATCCATCTTTGGTGAAAGCACGTAGAGCTTTGGCAAGCGCTCTGTTCTAGCCTGGGGTTATGCGGGTCGTCACGATTTCGGCGACATATGGCACGGCCGGCAGCCAGATCGGCCCCGCCGTGGCCGGACTTCTCGGCGTGCCCTTTGTCGACCGCGCCATCCCCAGTGCCGTCGCCCAGGAGCTGGGCTGCACGCTGGAGGAGGCGCTCGCGCATGACGACCGGGCCGAGCACGGCCTCGGCCGGCTGCTGTCCGGCGCGATGCGGTTGCCGACCGTGACGTTCGGGGGCGTGGACATGTACGTCCCCGGCGCGATGCCGCTCCCGCCCGAGGAGTTCGTCCGCCGTACCGAACGCATGCTCAAGGAGACGGCGCGCACCCAGGGCGGCGTTTTCCTGGGGCGGGCGGGCGCGGTCGTGCTGGCCGACCATCCAGGCGCGCTGCACGTCAGGCTCGACGCCCCGGTCAAGCGCAGGATCCGGCAGACGGCCACGTTCGGGGAGCTGACCGAGCGCGAGGCGCGGCGGATCATCGAGGACAACGACCGCGCCAGGGAGGCCTACTGGCGCCACTTCTACCGGGCCGATCCCGCGGATCCGTACCAGTATCATCTGGCCGTCGACAGCACCACGATTCCCGTACCGACGTGCGTTGACCTGATCGTCACCGCTGCCGAGGCGCTCGACTGACCTGCCGAGGCACCGGCTTGACCGGACGCCCCCTAACATGGATGCATTCTTGGTCAGTCCCGAAGGAGCTTTGACGTGGCGACCGTCCCGAGTGTGTCCTATTCCATCACCGTTCGGCTCGAGGTGCCCGCAGGCGGCAAGGCCGTCAGTCAGCTCACCGCAGCCGTAGAGTCGGCCGGCGGCGTGGTGACCGCCCTCGACGTCACCAACGCCGGCCACGAGAAGCTCCGCATCGACGTGACCTGCGCCGCCAGGGACACCGACCATGCCCAGACCATCGTCGACCAGCTCGAGGCCGTCGAGGGCGTGGTCATCCACAAGGTGTCCGACCGCACGTTCCTCATGCACCTCGGCGGCAAGATCGAGATGAGCTCGAAGGTGCCGCTGCGCAACCGCGACGAGCTGTCCATGGCCTACACCCCGGGTGTGGCGCGCGTGTCGATGGCGATCGCACGCAACAAGGAGGACGCCCGGCGCCTGACCATCAAGCGCAACACGGTGGCCGTCGTCACCGATGGCTCGGCCGTGCTGGGGCTCGGCAACATCGGCCCGGAGGCGGCGCTGCCGGTCATGGAGGGCAAGGCGGCGCTGTTCAAACGGTTCGCCGGCATCGACGCCTGGCCGATCTGCCTGGACACGCAGGACGTGGACGAGATCGTCCGCACCGTGCAGGTGATCGCGCCCGGGTTCGGCGGCATCAACCTGGAGGACATCGGCGCGCCGCGCTGCTTCGAGGTGGAGCGGCGGCTGCGCGAGCTGCTCGACATCCCCGTCTTCCACGACGACCAGCACGGGACCGCGATCTGCGTGCTGGCGGCGCTGACCAACGCCCTGCGGGTGGTCGACAAGGCCATCGAGAACGTCAGGATCACCATGGCAGGCGCGGGCGCCGCCGGCAACGCCGTCCTGCGGCTGCTGCTCGCCTCGGGGGCGCGCAACGTGATCGTGTGCGACTACCTGGGTGCCGTGCACAAGGGGCGCGACGACCTCGACGAGTCGCTGCGCTGGATCGCCGAGCACACCAACGCCGACGGCTACGCGGGGGATCTGCGGGGCGCGGTCAAGGGCGCCGACGTCTTCGTGGGGGTCTCCGCGCCGGGCATTCTCACCGGTGACGACATCGCGACGATGGCCGACGACGCGGTGGTGTTCGCGCTGGCCAACCCGGAGCCCGAGGTGTCGCCGGACGACGCGCGCGAGCACGCGGCCGTGGTGGCCACCGGGCGGTCCGACTACCCCAACCAGATCAACAACGTGCTGGCCTTCCCCGGGGTGTTCCGCGGGCTGCTGGACGCGCAGGCCGCCGGGGTGACGCAGGAGATGCTGCTGGCCGCGGCGGGCGCTCTGGCCGCCGTCGTCACGCCGGAGGAGCTGGGCCCCAACTACATCGTCCCGAGCGTGTTCCACCCGGACGTGGCGGGCGCCGTCGCCGCGGCCGTCCGCGAGTCCGCCGGCGGTCGCGCACGAGGCTTCACCGAAGCATAAATATATTTTTACGGCGGTGCCGGCGGCACCCAACCGCCGCACGTGGCTGGGCCCCGTCCAGGGGGACGCTTCTCCGGTTCACGGGGCCGGCCGCCGTTACGGCGCATTGTGGCCGTGACGGTGGTGCCCTGGCGGGCTGTCCGCGGGTGACGCGACGCCTGGTCGTTATGGCGTCGCGTCGGCGTGCTGGGTGAGGGCGGGCATGAGGCGGTAGCTTTCCTGGAAGACCAGGTTGTGGGCGTCGCCGCCCGCGATCGCGCGCAGCAGGTCGAGCTGTGCTCGGGCGTCCGCGGCATCGAAGATGTTCATCGGCCAGTCGCCGACGGTGTTGCCCCGCAGGTGCGGGTGGTGGAAGCCGCTGCCGTAGTGGGCGACGATCGCGATCGGCTGGACGCCGCTCGCGCGCTGTTCCGGCCACGTCAGTGACCACATGGCGTTGAGCCCGCCCTCCTTCGACCTGGTGATCCCGCTGGCCACCACCTCTCCCGTGCCGAGCAACAGGTCGGCGTTGAGCTCGTCCAGCACCGTGCGCGCCACCGGGTCGAGCAGCTCGGCCGCCGTGCAGAACAGGCGTTCCTTGTCCGCCCGTGAGGTGGCCGGGCCGTGGGCGCCGTCGCGCAGGTCGCGGAAGTGTCTGAGCAGGGCTTCGTTCATGGGAGTTCGCATGCCCACCCCCTGCCCAGCGGAGCGGCCACCTTTCCGTCCTGTTCTCGTTCTTCCAGCCGGCCGGGGCCTCCTGTGACTCAGCCGAGCAGCGCCGCGATCCGGGCGCGCACCTCGGGCGTGTCGAGGCCGCGTACCGTGAGCGTCGTGCGGCGGCGCACGACGTCGTCCACCGTGACCGCCCACTCCCGGTCGCGGGCGTAGACGGCCTGCGCCCAGATGTCGGGGCCGCCGGGGTGGATGCGCTCGCCGAGCGCGGGGTCCTCACGGATGAGCCTGGCCAGGTCGAACGCGATCGACCCGTAGTGCGTGGCCAGGTGCCTGGCCACCAGAGGGTCCATGCGGGCGCTGTACTCCCGGTCGGTCCACAGCCGCAGGGCCACCGCTTCCGGGCTGGCCAGACCGGGCAGCGGCACGGCGGGCAGGATGTCGGCCAGGTCGTCGCCCAAGGGCCGGCCCGGCAGGTGGGCGAGCCTGTCGAGGACGTGCTTGCCGATGTGCCGGTAGGTCGTCCACTTGCCGCCCGCCACCGACAGCATGCCGCCCTTGCCCCTGGTCAGCACGGTCTCCCGCTTGGCCGCCGCCACCTGCCCCGGGCCGCCGGGCAGCACGCGCAGTCCGGCGAAGGCGTAGGTGATGTCCTCGCGTACGAGCTGCGAGTCGCGTACGGAGTGCCCGGCCTCGTCGAGAATCTGTGCGATGTCGGCTTCGGTGGGCCGAACGTCGGCCGGATCGCCTTCGTACGCCTCGTCCGTCGTGCCGAGCAGCAGGTGGTCCTCCCACGGGATGGCGAACGACACGCGGTATTTGTCGATCGGCGTGGTCAGCGCCGCCTTCCACGGTTCGTGGCGGCGCAGGACCAGATGCGCACCCTTGGACAGCCGGATGCTCGGCGCCGCGCCCGGATCCTCCATCCGCCGCAGGTGGTCCACCCACGGCCCGGTGGCGTTGAGCACGAGGCGGGCCGACACGCCGAACTCGGTCCCGTCCAGCCGGTCGCGCAGTTCGGCTCCGGTCACGGTGCCGCCTGTGGTGCGCAGGCCGACGACCTCGGCGTGGTTGAGCACGATCGCGCCCGCGTCCACCGCGGCCCGTACGGTCATGACGGCGACGCGGCTGTCGTTCATCTGGTGGTCGCCGTAGACGGCGGCGCCCCGCAGGCCCTCGGTGCGCAGCGCGGGCACCTTGGAGAGCGCCTGGTGCGGCGTGATCACCTTGCCCATGCCGTCGCCGAACACCGAAAGCGCCGAATACAGGAACACCCCGGCACCCAGCTTGGCCGCGCCGTGCGGGCCGCCCTTGTAGATCGGCACCAGGAACGTCAGCGGCTTGACCAGGTGGGGCGCGATGTCGGCGGCCAGGGCGCGGCGCTCGCGGTGGTTCTCCGCGACCAGCTTGACGTTGCCGGTCTGCAGGTAGCGCAGGCCGCCGTGGACGAGCTTGGACGAGGCGCTGGAGGTGGCGCCGGCGAAGTCGCCCGCGTCCACCATCGCCACCCGCAGCCCGGCCTGCGCGGCCATCCAGGTCACCGACGTGCCCAGGATGCCGCCGCCGATCACCAGCAGGTCGTAGATGGCGCTGGACAGTTCCTCCCGGATCTCCGCCCGGTACGTCCCGATCGCGGTCGTCATCGCCACTCCTACTGCTCCACCCAATCGAGGGTGCGGGCCACGGCCTTTTTCCAGTTGCGGTATTCCCGCTCGCGTGCGGCCTCGTCGGTCGTGGGGCGCCATTCGGCGGCCTTGTGCCAGTTGGCGCGCAGGCTGTCGAGGTCCGGCCAGTAGCCGGTGGCCAGCCCCGCGGCGTAGGCGGTGCCCAGCGCGGTGGTCTCGGCCACCATCGGCCGGATCACCGGCACCGCCAGCACGTCCGCGAGCGTCTGCATGAGCAGGTTGTCGGCGGTCATGCCGCCGTCGGCGCGCAGCGTGGTCAGGTCCAGACCCGAATCGGCGTTCATGGCGTCCACCACCTCGCGCGTCTGCCACGCGGTGGCCTCCAGCACGGCCCGGGCGATGTGGCCCTTGTTGACGAACCCGGTCAGCCCCGCGATCACGCCCCGCGCGTCGGAGCGCCAGTGCGGTGCGAACAGTCCGGAGAACGCCGGCACGAAGTAGCAGCCGCCGTTGTCGTCGACCGTCTTGGCCAGCGTCTCGATCTCGGCAGCGCTGGAGATCAGGCCCAGGTTGTCACGCAGCCACTGCACCAGGGAGCCGGTGACCGCGATCGCGCCCTCCAGTGCGTAGGTGGCCGGTCCTTCGCCGATCTGGTAGCCGACCGTGGTCAGCAGGCCGTGCTTGGAGACGACCGGCTCGTGGCCGGTGTTCATCAGCAGGAAGCTGCCGGAGCCGTAGGTGCTCTTGGTCTCGCCGGGCGTGAAGCAGGTCTGCCCGAACAGCGCCGCCTGCTGGTCCCCGAGCGCCGAGGCGACCGGGACGCCCTGCGCGGTGTGCCCGTAGACCTCGGCGGACGGCCGGATCTCCGGCAGCATCGCGCGCGGCACGCCCAGCGCGGCGAGCAGGTCGTCGTCCCAGGCCAGCGTGTGGATGTTCATCAGCATCGTGCGGCTGGCGTTGGTCACGTCGGTGATGTGGCGGCCGGTGAGGTTCCACAGCAGCCAGCTGTCCATCGTGCCGAACAGCACCTCGCCGCGTTCGGCCCGCTCCCGCAGCCCGTATGCGTCGAGCAGCCAGCGGATCTTCGGCCCGGAGAAGTAGGTGGTCAGCGGCAGCCCGGCCTTCTCCCTGAACAGGCCTTCGTGCTCGGCCAGCGCGCGGGTCAGCGCGTCGGTGCGGGTGTCCTGCCAGACTACGGCGGGACAGACCGGCCGGCCTGTCGTCCGGTCCCACAGCACGGTGGTCTCGCGCTGGTTGGTGATGCCGAGCGCGGCGACCCGGCCGTCCTCTACGCCGCCGATCGCCTCGTCGAGGACGCCCTGAACGGCCTGCCAGATCTCCTCCGCGTCGTGCTCGACCCAGCCCGGCTTGGGGAAGATCTGGCGGTGCTCGCGCTGGGCTACGGAGATGATGTGGCCGGCCTGGTCGAAGACGATGCATCGGCTGGACGTGGTGCCCTGGTCGATGGCTGCGACGTAGTGCTGTCGAGGCACTGGTGTTCCTCGCAAGGTCAGGGTTCGACAATGTCGAACGATGTGGCAAATGCTATTCGGTTGCCGGGGAAGTGTTCAACTCTTTTCGTCAGCGGGCCAGATCGCGCGTGATCGCGCGGGCGGCGTCGCGTACGTAGGAGACGAACTCCATGTGCAGGACCCCGTCCGGGGCCAGCCGCTCGACGGCGCCGCGGATGCCGATGGCGCCCACCACGATGCCGCGCGAGTCCTTGATGGGCGCGGCGATGGCCACCTCGCCCTCGGTCAGCTCCTCCATCTCGGCCGCCCAGCCGCGGGACCTGACCAGCTCCAGCTCGGCCTCCAGATCCCCCTGATCGACGATCGTCTTCTTGGTGTGCGGCTGCAGCGGCGCCAGGGTCTCGCCGTACGGGTCGTAGGCGAGCAGGACCTTGCCCAGTGCGCTGGCGTGCGTCGGCAGGTATGTGCCCACCTGGAGGGTCTGCATGCTGTCGTCGGGCCGGAACACGTGGTGGATCACCAGGACGTGGCCCTCGTGCAGGGTGCCGATCCAGGCGCTCTCCCTGCTGCGGCCGGCCAGCGCGTCGGCCCAGTTGATGGCGCGGGTGCGCAGCTCGTTGACGTCGAGGTAGCTGCTGCCCAGATGGAGCAGCGTGGCGCCGAGCCGGTATTTCCCCGTGGTCTGGTCCTGCTCGACGAATCCGACGCGGACCAGCGTGCGCAGGATGCCGTGCAGCGTCCCCTTCGGCAGGCCCAGTGCCCTGGCCAGCTCGGCCACCCCGAGCTGGCGGGGACCGGAGGCGAGCAGCCGCAAAATCGCGGCGGCCCGCTCCACCGATTGAATCGTCTCTCCCACAACCGGAACCCTAGCGCAGTGTCGTTCGGTATTGCCGAACGCTGGTAATTAGGCGTCTCCATGGACCGTTCCGCCCTAGAATTGCGCTCGGCGGCAACGCTTCCCTCAGCACCGCGCCCGAGCCCGGAGCGGCCTTTCTTACGAACACGCGGTCAGTGGCGACAGCCCAGGAACAAGTCCGCGCCGCCCGACAGCGCGATCACGCCCACCTGTAATGGGATTGGTGACCCATTAGCGGGTATGGGGCGCATTGACGAGGAGACTTAATGGGACAATTTTCCCGCTTGGCGGGAACCGTACGGCCTGGGGGCCGTACTGCGCGGGTGCGCGCCGCCGTGTTAGAGGCCACGCAGGACGAGCTGGTCGAGCACGGCTTCCACGGCCTGACCATGGATCAGGTCGCGGCCAGAGCGGGGGTCGGCAAGACCACGGTCTACCGGCGCTGGGGGAGCCCGGCGGGCCTGGTCACCGACCTCATGACCGAGCTGGCCGACCAGTCCTCGCCGCACGCCGACACCGGCTCGGTCGAGGACGACCTGCGGGTCAACGCCCAGGCCGTGTGCCGGGCGGTCAACGACGGGCGCCTCGGGGCCACGTTCCAGGCCATGATCGCCGCAGCCACCTGCGACGAGCAGGCCGCGACCGCCCTGCGGGCCTTCTTCCTGCGGCGCATCGAGGAATGGGCGGGCGTCGTGGAGCTGGCGGTCGGGCGGGGCGAGCTGCCCGCGGGGACCGACGGCATGGAGGTGATCAGGGCGGTCTCTGCGCCGCTCTACTACCGTCTGGTGGTCACGCGGGAGCCGGTGACGCCGGAGGCCGCCGAGCAGTCCGTGCGGCGCACGCTGGCCGCCGCCCGGGCCGGGGCCTTCGTCGTATCCGGATCATAGAGGCGAGCTCGGCCGGATCGAGCTGTGCCACCACAGGATGGCACCCATCGCGACGAACCCTCCCGCCGTGGCACGGCTTGGCCATCAGGCCCGGCGGGCGGGGCCCGCGCAAGGCAAGTGGCGACCCCCGATGCGTAAAGTGCCGGTAATGCCGCAGGGAGTAACATGCGTCCCGTGGGGGAGCGCGGACCCCCGGCGGTACCCCATGATGGATGTATGGCGGAAGCGATCTACGTCGGCGGTTTGTTGGTGGCGACGCCGCTTCTCGACGACCCCAACTTCCGGCGTAGCGTCGTGCTGATCCTCGAACACGACCACGACGGCGGAACCCTGGGCGTGGTCCTCAACAGGCCGAGTGACATCTCGGTGACTCAGGTGCTGCCCGTGTGGGATCCCTTGGTGACCGGGCCCTCGGTGCTCTTCGAGGGCGGGCCGGTGCAGACCGACAGCGCGCTGGCGCTGGCGGCGGTCCCGAGCGGCGAGGAGCCGCTCGGCTGGCGCAGGCTGCACGCGGGCACCCCTGCCGTGTCCAGCCTGGGCACGGTCGATCTGGACGCGCCGCCCGAGATCCTGCAGGGCGAGATCGCGCAGATGCGCATCTTCGCGGGGTATGCGGGCTGGACGTCGGGACAGCTGGAGAGCGAGATCGCCGAGGGCGCCTGGTACGTCGTCGACTCCGAGGCCGGCGACACCTTCCACGCGGACCCCGGCTCGCTCTGGCGGCGCGTGCTGCGGCGCCAGCGCGGCGAGCTGGCCTTCGTGGCCACGTGCCCGGACGACCCGACGATGAACTAGCGAGCCGGCAGCCGCAGGTCCCACCCCGGCTGGAAGGACTGCTCGGCCAGCTCGATGGTCTCGGCCATGCGGCTCGTGATCTCCGGCAGGGTCCCGTCGTGGCCCGGGCACTCGAAGCCGACCCGCAGCGTCGACAGGGCGAACGCGACGATCAGGTGCGAGAGCGGGTCGGTGCCGGCGTCGGCCTCCCTGCGGGCGGCGACCATCTCGGCGAGACGTTCCTCGGTCTGCGCGCCTCTGGCCACCGACTGGCCGATCAGGTGCGGATTCTCATCCAGGATCCGGCGCAGCTTGAGGAACCGCACGGACTCCTCGGGCGTTGAATCCTCCATATCGCTCAGAACGGCACGCAGCGCGTGCATGAGCGTGGTGAACGGGGGCTCGTCCGGCGGGCGGGACGTCAGGGTCTCCAGCATGATCTCCTCGCCATGGTCGTGGAACCACAGGACCAGGTGATCCTTGCTGGTGAAGTAGCGGAAGAAGGTGCGCGGGGAGATCTCGGCGGCCCCCGCGATCTGCTCCACGGTGGTCGACTCGTATCCTTGTTCGATAAAAAGGTCGAGCGCCGCGTCGAGGATCGCCACGCGCGTCTTCTCCTTCTTGCGTTCCCGCAGTCCCACCACGGTCACCTCCTCGAAACCTTTCTGTCACAGTGTGCCATAAGTCATGCCCTGCCGAATAAAAGTCATTTGTCATCTGTCAGTGTCTGCCATAAATTACCGGAGGCTTACGAGATCTGTGCCTCCGGCGTGGGGGCGTGTGTATTGAGGGGGACTTCATGGCTCATCCGAAGGCGGTGATGGAGCCGTCATCATCTGGCTCTGCGGAGAAGAGGGCGGGGGGCAACCCGTGGCTGGTGCTGCTGGCGGTCAGCCTGGGCGTCATCATGGTGATGCTCGACGGCACGGTCGTGGGCATCGCCAACCCGTCGATCCAGGCTGACCTCAAGGCGTCGCTGTCCGACCTGCAGTGGGTGACCAGCGGCTACCTCCTGGCTCTGGCGGTCTTCCTGATCACCGCGGGCAAGCTGGGTGACCTGTTCGGGCACAAGCGCGTCTTTCTCATCGGTGTGGCCGGGTTCGCGCTCTCCTCGGTGGGCATCGGACTCAGCGCCGAGCTGGCCGATGTCATTCCCGGCGTCACGCCGATCGGCGCGCTGATCGGCCTGCGCGTGCTGCAGGGCCTGTTCGGCGCGCTGCTCCAGCCGGCCGCGCTGGCGCTGCTGCGCAGCGCGTTCCCCGGTGAGAAGCTCAACCAGGCGATGGGGGCCTGGGGTGCGATCATCGGCCTGTCCAGCGCCGCAGGGCCGATCGTAGGCGGCCTGCTCGTCCAGAACGCGAGCTGGGAGACGGTCTTCTTCATCAACGCGCCCGTCGGCGTCATCGCCCTCGTCATGGGCTTCTTCCTGATCAAGGACAACCGCTCGCAGACGTTCGCCCGGATCGACTGGCTCGGCGTGGTGCTTCTGTCCGGCGCGATGTTCTCGCTCGTCTGGACGATCATCAAGGCGCCCGAGTGGGGCTGGGGCGACAGCACGACCCTGACCTTCGTGGCCGCGTTCGCGGTGCTCATCGGCGCCTTCATCTTCTGGCAGAGCAAGGCGCGACAGCCTCTGGTGCCGCTGTCGCTGTTCAAGAACGCCTCCATCTCCATCGGCACCGTGCTGATGATGATGGTCGCGTTCGCGATGTTCGGCGCGATGTTCTTCCTGGGCTTCTTCTTCCAGGGCGTGCACGGGCTGTCCCCGCTGGAGGCCGGCCTGCGCATGCTGCCGATGAGCGCCGGCATGATCTTCGCCTCGCCGCTGGCGGGCATGGCCATCGGCAGGTTCGGGCCGAAGATCACGATGGGGGCGGGCCTGCTGATCACCGCCGTCTCGATGTTCCTCATGTCCCAGCTCAGCATCGACGCCTCCTTCATCGAGAGCGGCATCCCGTTCCTGTTGCTGGCCTTCGGCCTCTCGCCGGTGTTCGTGGGGGCCACGGAGATCATCGTGGGTAACGCGCCGGTGGAGCTGAGCGGCGTCGCGGGTGGCCTGCAGCAGTCGGCCATGCAGGTCGGCGGCGCGCTCGGCACCGCGATCCTGGGCGCCGTGATGGCCGCCGAGATCTCCAGCACGCTGCCCGGCTACCTCGGGCCCGCGGCCCAGGCGATCCCGCCCGCACAGCTGGCGGGGCTGGAGAAGGCGGCGGCGTTCGGCGCGGCGCCGGCCGGCCTGCCGCAGCCGATCGTCGACGCCGTGCACAACTCCTTCATGGACGGCATGCACCTCGCCTTCCTGGTGAGCACCGGCGTCGCGGTGCTGACCGCGGCCCTGACGATGTTCGTGCGGGCCGGCCGCAAGGCCGAGGGCGCGCCGGTTCACATGGGCTGATCGCTTCGGTACGGCCCGCGCCACGCGGCGCGGGCCGTACCGGCGTGTGGGGAAACGTGCGCCGACGGGCATAAACTCGATGGGGTGAGCACGAAGATCCTCCCTGAGCAAGAAACCACGCCGCGTACATCGCACGGCGACGGCGATCACGAGCGGTTCGCGCACTACGCGGACAAGCACAAGATCACCGAGAGCATGGTGACGGGCACCCCCATCCGCGCGCTGTGCGGCAAGGTGTGGGTGCCCAGTCGTGACCCCAAGAAATACCCGGTGTGCCCGGAGTGCAAGGAGATCTACGAGGGCCTGCCCCCGGGCGGCGGCGACAAGGGCGACAACAAGCAGTGAGTGTTGCTGAGGGGTAATCCCCCCAGGTAGAGCTACGGTCTGTAGCCAGACCAGCTCATACCGTCATGGGGGGACCGGATGGCCCGGCGCGTGACCGCCGTCTCTTTGTCATGCCTGCTCGCGGCGGGGATCGCCCCGCCGCTCCGGCTCGACGCCGCCCGTGCCGACGCCTGCGCCACTTCCGCTGCGCGCGCTCCCGGTCCCCTCTCGCCCCGGCCGCGCTCGCCGCGGCCGCAGGACGTGGCCAAGGTCATGGCCGAGCTCGGCAGGCGGCTGGGCGGGGTGACCCCGCCCAGCACGATCACCGTGCCGACCCGCGTGCACGTACTCACCGCAGGCTCGCGCAAGGTCACCGACCAAGCGATCAAGGCCCAGATCGACGTGCTCAACTCCGCGTACGGCGGCGCCTTCGGCGGCGTCGACACCGGCGTGCGCTTCAGGCTGGACGGCATCTCGGTCAAGGACAACGGCTCCTGGTTCGCCGACCCGGTCGGCCACGAGCAGGCGATGAAGACCGCCCTGCACCAGGGCGGGGCCGGCACGCTCAATCTCTACATCGTCCAGCTCGGCGAGATGATGCTGGGCTTCTCCAGCTACCCCTACTGGTACGCCGAGTCGCCCGCCATGGACGGCGTCGTGATCGACTGGCGCAGCCTGCCCGGCGGCGCGATGAGCGACTACAACCGGGGCTTCACCGGAGTGCACGAGATCGGCCACTGGCTGGGCCTGTTCCACACGTTCGAGAACGGCTGCGAGGCGCCCGGCGACGGCATCGACGACACCCCGGCCGAGGCCAGGCCGACCGAGGCGTGCTCCGCGGCGAAGGACACCTGCGCGCAGGCCGGGCAGGACCCCGTACGCAATTTCATGGACTACGCCCACGACCGGTGCATGTCGGAGTTCACGCGCGGGCAGGCGACGCGCATGCACGAGATGTGGGCGGTCTACCGTCACACCCCGAAGGCCTAGATCGTGCGACAAATTACGATGTGTGGGTGACAGCACCGAAGGCACTCGACGCTCCGCACATACCTCCTCGGATTCTCGGCCCCGCCTACCGCACCGCCAGCATCGGCATCCTGCTCGTCATCACCCTGGTCGCCTTCGAGGGCATGTCCGTCGGTGTCGTCATGCCCGGCATCGCCCACGAACTGGACGCCCTGAACCTCTACGGGGTCAGCTTCTCCGCCTTCCTCATCGCCAGCCTGTTCGCCAACGTGGTGGCCGGGCTCTGGTCGGACCGGCGCGGGTACCCGCTGCCGTTCCTGGCCGGGGTGGTGCTGTTCGTCGCCGGCATGGGGCTCGCCGGGGCGGCGCAGTCGGCGGTGCTGTTCCTGGTGGCGCGGGCAGTGCAGGGGCTGGGCGCGGGCACCGCGATCGTGGCCCTGCTCGTGATGATCGCGCGGGTCTACCCGGCGGAGATGCGGCCCAAGGTCTTCGCGGCGGTCTCCGCCGCCTGGGTCGTGCCCTCCATGGTGGGGCCGTCCATCGCCGGGTTCGTGGCGGACCAGTGGGGCTGGCGGTACGTCTTCTTCGGGATCATCCCCCTGGTCGTGCCCGCGCTGGTGATGCTCGTCCCCGCGCTGCGCCGGCCTGCCGCCGACGAGGAGCCCTCGGACGGCCCCCGATCCCGCCCGCTCGCGATGACGCTGGCCGCCGCCGCCACGGCCGCCGGGGCCGGATTGCTGCTGTACGGCGTGGACCGGCTGCACGTGTCGCCGGTGATGGGCGCCGTCGGGACGGTGGTCGGGCTGGGCCTCCTGCTCTACGGCCTTTACCGGCTGCTGCCTCCCAAGGCTTTGCGGTTCGGACGGGGGCTGCCCACGACCGTGCTCATGCGCGGATTCTTCTCGGCCGCCTTCTTCGGGGTGAACTCCTTCATCCCGCTGGCCCTGCAGGAGGTGAAGTCCTTCACCGTGAAGGAGGCGGGGATCGCGCTCACGACCGGGGCACTCGGGTGGTCTGCCGGGTCGTTCCTGCAGAGCCGGCGGACCGCGGAGCCGTACAAGAGAGTCCGGCTCGGGGCGTCGGGCGTCACCGTGGCGATCCTCTTGTGCCTGCCGTCCGTCATTCCCGGAGTGAGCGGGTGGATCGCGGTGCCCGCGTGGATCGTGGCCGGCTTCGGGATGGGGCTCGGCATGGCCACCATCAGCGTCACGGCGCTCAAGCAGTCGCCGGTGAACGAGCAGGGGGCGAACTCGGCGGCGCTGTCGGTGACGGACATGCTGGGGTCCGCGCTGGCGATCGGCATCGGCGGGGCGCTGATCAACCTGATCGGGCACTCCTCCGCGGAGATCGCCACCGGGTTCGTCGTCATCTCGCTCCTCATGGCGGCCGTCGGCCTGAGCGGTGCCGTGCTCGCCGGACGCATCCGCTGAATTCCGCACCTTCCGTCACAGCGATCACGGTTCGCCGGATCCTCGCCGCCAGGAGTGATAGGACAGCGGGACGAGGAGGTGTCATGGAGGGTGATCACCGCGTCTGGCCGCCGCAGTCCGGCGCCCGGCATCGCCGTACTCCTCCAGAGGACACGGAGCCCGCGTGGGGCCCGCCTCCGGCGAGCCGTGACGAGGAGCCGGGCTGGGGGCGGTCGAGCCCTCGCAAGCCACACCCGCTGGATCTGGGGCCCGAGGATCCGGACGAGGTCGAGGACATCGAGGAGCCCTGGAACCCGCGGATCCGCAGGACCGCCGGACGCAACCGGGAGCCGTACCGGGGCCTGGAGCGGCGCCCTGAGCCCGAGCCGGAGCCGGACTGGGAATCTGGCCACGAGCGCGGTCTGGAGCCCGAGGAGGACTCTCAGCCGCCCTGGCGGTCGCTCCCGCCGTCCGCCCGCCTCTACGGGTCCCCGGTGGACCCGGGGACGGGCCGGCGCGTGGGAGGGCAGCTGTGGCGGCGGTCGGCGGTCGTGCTGGCGGCTCTGTTAGCCGGGGCGGGGCTGATCGCGGGAGCGGCCGCGGTGATGTCGAGGATCACCGCGCCGCCGGTGGAGACGGGGCGGCTGAGCGACTCGCTGGCCGGGGTGACGGCGACGTTGCCGCAAGGGTGGCGCGTGGGGGCGGTGGCGCCGGTGACGGGGTTCACGTCGGTCGTCAGAGACGGGAGCGGGGGTCTCGTGATGGCCAGGCCGGTTCCCGGGCCGGTGAAGAACGCCGGGAAGGCCGCGGCCGAGGCGGCGGAGCTGTACTCCAGGCTCCTGCTCAAAGGGGATCGCGTGCGCGTGGTCGAGGACAAGCAGATCCCCGGGGGCCACACGCGGGCACTGAGGGCGGAATATCGGGATGTGGTCAACCGGCCCGCGTTCCTCAGAGTGATGCTGCTCACTCGCGGCGACCGGGCCGTCCTGCTCGTCGGGCTGCTCCAACCCGAGGAAACCGCACGCAGACAGGCTCTCGACGCCGTCATGACGAGTCTCCGATAAGCCGCATAGCACGGGGGGAAGACCTTGGCCAGAATCCACGGCTCACGGCACGTCTTGTCGGTGTCCCCGTCTACTCTTGGGTCACTGTGAGAGAGCGAAGCACACGAACCCCAGAGGTGATGCGGTGAGCACCTTCGCCGCGTCCCACCTTTCGCCTTCCTATCCAGACCGAGCCGCATGGGGCACGGCGCCCAAGTTGCGCGCCTGGCAGCAGGAGGCGTTCGACCTCTACTTCAGGCACGAGCCACGTGACTTCCTCACCGTGGCGACGCCGGGCGCGGGCAAGACGACCTACGCCCTGCGCATCGCCAGCGAGCTGCTCGCCCGGGGGGTGATCAGGGCGATCACCGTCGTGACGCCCACCGAGCACCTCAAGCGCCAGTGGGCCGACGCCGCCGGGCGGGTCGGCATCGGCATCGACCCGGAGTTCAAGAACAGCCAGGGCACGACGTCGCGCGACTACACCGGGGTCGCGGTGACGTACGCGCAGGTCGCCATGCACCCCGCCCTGCACCGGGCGCGGACCGAGGCGCGCAAGACGCTGATCATCTTCGACGAGATCCACCACGCGGGCGACGCCAAGTCGTGGGGCGACGGCGTGCGCGAGGCGTTCGAGCCCGCCGCCCGCAGGCTCCAGCTCACCGGGACGCCGTTCAGGTCCGACGACAACCCGATCCCCTTCGTCGCCTACGAGGAGGACACGGAGGGCTTGAAACGCAGCGTCGCCGACTACTCCTACGGCTACGGCCCCGCGCTCGACGACGGGGTCGTGCGGCCGGTCATCTTCCTGGCGTACTCAGGAGAGATGAAGTGGCGCACGCGCGCCGGAGACGAGATCGCCGCCACGCTCGGCACCCCGCTCACCAAGGACCAGCTCTCGCAGGCGTGGCGGGCCGCGCTCGACCCCAAGGGCGACTGGATCCGCCAGGTCATGCAGGCCGCCGACCGCCGCCTCACCGAGGTGCGCCGGGGCGTCCCGGACGCGGGCGGCCTGGTCATCGCCACCGACCACGAGACCGCCCGCGCCTACGCCCGGCACCTGCGCAACATCACCGGTGAGGGCGCCACGGTGGTCCTCTCCGACGACCCCGGCGCGTCGAAGAAGATCAAGCAGTTCGCCGCTTCGGAGGACCGCTGGCTGGTCGCCGTGCGCATGGTCTCCGAAGGCGTCGACATCCCGCGGCTGTGCGTGGGCGTCTACGCCACCTCGACCTCGACCCCGCTCTTCTTCGCCCAGGCCGTGGGCCGCTTCGTCCGGGCCCGCAAGCGCGGCGAGATGGCCTCGGTCTTCCTCCCCTCGGTCCCCACGCTCATGGGCCTGGCCAACGAGATGGAGGTGGAGCGCGACCACGTGCTCAACAAGCGGCCTCCCGAGGACGGCCTCGATGACGCGCTCCTGGAGCAGGCCCAGCGTCAGAAGGACAGTCCCGACGTGGTCGGCGACGAGCTCCCGTTCGAGACGATGGAGACCTCGGCCACGTTCGACCGGGTGCTGTTCGACGGCGGCGAGTTCGGCACGGGAGCCGAGATCGGCTCGGCCGAGGAGGAGGACTTCATCGGCCTGCCCGGGCTGCTGGAGCCCGACCAGGTGGCCACCCTCCTCCGCAAGCGGCAGTCCGACCAGCAGGCCGCCAAGCGCAAACAGCAGGCGGTCGCCGACCAGCCACGGGAGACGCTGGCGCCGCACGAGCAGATCGCGGAGCTGAGGCGGGAGCTCAACGGCCTTGTGGGCGCCTGGAACCACCGCACGGGGCAGCCGCACGGGGTCATCCACTCCGAGCTGCGGCGCGCGTGCGGCGGCCCGCCGATCGCCCAGGCCACGGCGGAGCAGATCCAGGAGCGGATCGAAATGATCCGCCGCTGGGCCACCCAGCGCCGCTAGTGCCATCGCGCGCGGCGCGTTGCCCTCAGCGCTGCGCGCAGGCGGTCCTTCCACCCGCCGCGACCTATGCGCATTTGGTCACAGAGGCGTGGCCTTCCGTTAGAAGCTCGGCAGAAGCGGCAACAACACTCTTGGTTGTCTCGAGATGCACAGAAGGACTCCGCCCATGTCAGCTGGGGCCAACGGAAAGGCGACGCTCAGCGTTACTTCTGGCCTCTCTAGAAACGCCATCATCCTCAGGCTCGAAGGCGAACTCGACGTCAATGCGCTGCCGGTGCTGAGAGAGCACATGCAGCACATCTGGGACCTGCCCCCGCGTCCCTTCCTGATCCTGGACCTCGCCGGGGTGGCGTTCTGCGACTCGATGGGGATGAACGAGCTGGTCAGCGTCCTGCAGCGGTGCGAGGCCAGGGGCACCCGGCTGCTGCTCGGAGGGGTGCAGGGGGTCATGGCCAGGGTGCTGTCGATCACCGGGCTGCGGCACGCGTTCGAGGTCTTCGCCAGGTTCGACGACGCGGTCCGGCTGGCGGTGGCCAAATCGTAGGCGGTGCCGGGAACGATCAACCGACCGCGGGTGCGCCCATGAAGGTGGCGCCGGCCTCCTTCATCTCCGCCAGCGCCGCCTCCATCGTGGCGCTGGCCACCCCGGCCGTCAGGTCCAGCAGGACCCGCACCGCCAGCCCGTTCTTGACCGCGTCCAGCGCCGTGGCCCGCACGCAGTAGTCGGTGGCGATACCGACCACGTCCACCTCGCGCACCCCGCGCTGGCTGAGCCACTCGGCGAGCGTCACATCGTCGCCGGACGTGCCCTCGAATCCGCTGTACGCCGCCGTGTACGCGCCCTTGCTGAAGACCTCCTCCACCTTCGACACGTCGAACGACGGATGGAAGTCCGCCCCCGGCGTGCCCGCCACGCAGTGCGGCGGCCAGCTGGTGGCGTAGTCGGGCGTCTCGGAGAAGTGGCTGCCGGGCGAGATGTGGTAGTCGCGGGTCGCCACCACATGGTCATAGCCGTGCTCGGCCACGTGGCGGGTGATCGCCGCGGCCACCGCGGACCCGCCCGCCACGGGCAGGCTGCCACCCTCGCAGAAGTCGTTCTGCACATCGACGATGATTAACGCGGTGCCCATGAGCTGCACCCTACGTCAGACGAACTCCGTTGGCACCGCCGCATACCCTCTACCCAGCTGGAGGGCCTCCTGGGGGAGTGTGGCCAGGGCCCTGGCATGGCGCTCGCGGGCGGCGGACAGGGGTTCCCTGCCGACGGCCGCGCCGTCGCGTACGAGCTCGTACAGGAGGGGGATGCCGCCCTCGGGGACCGGGCCGCCGGTGGTGATCAGCTCGGCCTCGACGTGGCCGGCGTCGTCCAGCAGCCGGTACGCCTCCTTGCGGCCGCCGCGCGACGGTTTGCCCACCGAGCGCTTGGCCACGGCCTCCAGCTTCCCGGTGGCCGTCTCCCTGGCCACCATCTTGTACACCAGCGCCGCCGTGGGCACTCCCGACCCGGTCACCAGCGAGGTGCCCACGCCGTAGCCGTCCACGGGGGCGGCGGCCAGCGCGGCGATGGCGTACTCGTCCAGGTCCGAGGTGACCAGGATGCGGGTGTTGAAGGCGCCGAGCGCGTCGAGTTGCTCGCGCACCTCCTGCGCCGCGGCGGACAGGTCGCCGGAGTCGATGCGGACCGCGCCCAGCTTCGGCCCGGCCAGCTCCACCGCGGTGCGCACGGCGGCCGGCACGTCGTAGGTGTCCACCAGCAGCGTCGTCTCGGGGCCGAGGGAGGCGATCTGGGCCTCGAACGCCGCCCGCTCCGAGTCGTGCAGCAGCGTGAACGCGTGCGCCGCCGTACCGGCCGTGGGGATGCCGTACATGTGCCCGGCCATCAGGTTGGAGGTGGAGGCGAATCCGGCGAGGTACGCGGCCCGCGCGGAGGCCACCGCCGCGCCCTCGTGCGTGCGGCGCGAGCCCATCTCGATGAGCGGGCGCTTGCCCGCGGCGTTGGTCATGCGGGAGGCGGCGGAGGCGATCGCGCAGTCGTGGTTGAGTATCGACAGGATCAGCGTCTCCAGGACCACGGCCTCGGCGAAGGTGCCCTCCACGATCATGATGGGGGAGGCGGGGAAGTAGAGGTCGCCCTCCAGGTAGCCGCAGATGTTCCCGGAAAACCGGTAATCGGCGAGAAACGCCAGGGTGGGCTCGTCCACGACTCCGTGCTCACGCAGATAGGTGAGTTCATTGTCACCGAAACGGAAGCGTTCGAGCTCGTCCAGGACACGTCCAGTCCCGGCGACAACCCCATAACGCCGCCCGCCTGGCAGGTGCCTGGCGAACACCTCGAAGACCGCGCGCCGATGTGCCGCACCACTTTGCAGGGCCGCCTGCAGCATCGTCAGCTCATAGTGATCTGTAAGCAACGCAGTGCTCATGGTCATTGTCACGACTCGAAGACTACGGCCCAGATAGGGCAGACTCGGGGATGTGGGTACCACCGCTCCATTCGCCGTCGAGCGTCCGTCATCGGACGTCCGGCCCGATCTGCCATGGGTAACCATCGTCTGGAACGACCCGGTCAACCTCATGTCCTACGTGACCTACGTCTTCCAAACGGTCTTCGGCTATACCAAGGAGAAGGCCGAAAAACTCATGATGGACGTGCACCACAAGGGCAAGGCCGTCGTGTCCAGCGGCACGCGCGAAGAGATGGAACGCGATGTGCAGATTCTCCACTCCTACGGCCTGTGGGCGACGCTCCAGCCGGATTCGGTCAAGTGAAGCACGTGAAGAGGTGCGGGTGAGTTCGGGATTCTCGCCGGGCAAGAAGGGCGGGGTCGTCACGCGGTTCGAGGCCGCGGAGATCTCGCTGCTGCGCTCGCTCGTCTCGATGATGCTCGGCCTGGTGTCGCCGGGGGAGACCAGCGACGATCCGCTGGAGCGGGCGCTCGGCATCGGGGGCGGCGAGGCGCCGTCCGATCCGGTGCTGGCGCGGCTGTTCCCGTCGGCGTACGAGGACGAGCAGGAGGCCACGGAGTTCCGCCGCTACACCGAGGCCACGTTGCGCGACGGCAAGCGCGCCGACGCCCAGACCGTGCTCGACACGGCCAGGTCCGGGCGCGCCGAGCTCACGCCCGAGCAGGCGCAGGCGTGGCTGCGCGCGCTCAACGACATACGCCTCACGCTCGGCACCAAGCTCGAGGTGACCGAAGAGGTTCACGATGAGATCGCCATGATGTCCGAGGACGACCCCAGATACCCGGCCTACGTCACCTATGACTGGCTGACCTACCTCCAGGACAGCCTGGTCCGGGCCCTCTGGTAATTTCCGGGCATGCTCTCGATCTCGCAGGAACTCGCTGACAAGATCGTCGCCCATGCCCGCGCGGACCACCCCGATGAGGCATGCGGCGTGATCGCGGGCAAGAACGGCGTTCCCGAGCGATTCATCCCGATGGAGAACGCCGAGCGTTCGCCCACCTTCTACCGCTTCGACTCGATGGAGCAGCTGCGCGTCTGGCGGGAGATGGACGACCGCGACGAGGAACCCGTCGTGATCTACCACTCCCACACCGCGACCGAGGCATACCCGTCGCGCACCGACGTGTCGTACGCCTCCGAGCCCAACGCGCACTACGTCCTGGTCTCCACCAGGGACGAGGACAAGGCGGAGTTCCGCTCCTACCGGATCCTCGACGGAGTGATTACCGAGGAAGAGGTAAGGTTTCTCCCATGAAGGTCCGGCCGGTGCAGAGCTTCCTCTTCGCGCACACTCCGGCTGTCGTCGTCTACGACTGTCGTCGCTGATGAGGCATCTGCTCAGCGGACTGGCCGCTGCGGCGGGCCGCGTTCAGCGGTCCACCACGGGGAGCGGCGTGCGCGCCTGAAGTCGTGAAAGGCACGACGGCCGGGCGGCAGTCTGATGAGCAGGCTTCTTTCGGTGTCCAGGAATCCGCATTCAGCCGTCGGCGTTGCTGCCGATGGGACGACGACCTGACCTGAGGAGACTGACCGCGATGGCCATCGAGGTTCGCATTCCGACCATCCTGCGTAACTACACCGACGGCGCGAAGGCCGTGAGCGCCGAGGGCGCCACCCTCGACGAGTTGATCACCAATCTGGAGTCCCGCCACCCCGGTCTCAAGGACCGCCTGGTCGACCAGGGCGGCCTGCGCCGCTTCGTCAACGTCTATCTCAACGACGAGGACGTGCGCTTCCTCGGCGGACTCGGCACGCCCGTGTCCGACGGTGACACCGTGACCGTCCTCCCTGCCGTCGCCGGCGGGTGACATGCGTTTCGAATCGCTGATCGACTCGGTCGGCCGCACGCCTCTCGTCGGTCTGCCGAGGCTGTCGCCGTCCGCCGGCGTACGCGTGTGGGCCAAGCTCGAGGATCGCAACCCGACCGGTTCGATCAAGGACAGGCCCGCGCTCTGGATGATCGAGCAGGCCGAGAAGGACGGACTCCTCACGCCCGGCTGCACGATCCTGGAGCCCACCAGCGGCAACACCGGCATCTCGCTCGCCATGTCGGCCAAGCTCAAGGGCTACAAGCTGATCTGCGTCATGCCGGAGAACACCTCGGAGGAGCGGCGGCAGTTGCTGCGCATGTGGGGCGCGCAGATCATCTCCTCGCCCGCGGCCGGCGGCTCCAACGAGGCCGTACGCGTCGCCAAGGAGCTGGCCGCCCAGAATCCCTCCTGGGTGATGCTCTACCAATACGGCAACCCGGCCAACTGGCGCTCCCACTACGAGAGCACGGGCCCCGAGATCCTCGAGGACCTGCCCACCGTGACCCATTTCGTGGCCGGTCTCGGCACGACCGGGACGCTGATGGGGGTGGGGCGGTTCCTGCGCGAGCGGGTGCCCGGCGTGCGGATCGTCGCCGCCGAGCCGCGCTACGGCGAGCTGGTGTACGGGCTGCGCAACGTGGACGAGGGGTTCATCCCCGAGCTCTACGACGAGTCCGTGCTGACCACGCGCTTCTCGGTCGGCTCGGCCGACGCGCTGCGGCGCACCCGCGAGCTGCTGACCGCGGAGGGCATCTTCGCCGGCGTCTCGACCGGGGCCGCGCTGCACGCGGCGCTGGGCGTGGCCGCGAAGGCGGTCAAGGCGGGGGAGCAGGCCGACATCGTGTTCGTGGTGGCCGACGGCGGCTGGAAATACCTGTCCACGGGCGCCTACGAGGGCACCCTGGAGGAGGCGGAAGAGCGGCTCGAAGGCCAGCTCTGGGCCTGAGACTTGCATGCGGAAGGGCGGCCGGTTCGGTGAACCGGCCGCCCTTCTCGTGTCGGTGCTGAGCACCGTGGTGTCTAGTTGAACAGGACCCGCATCGAGAACGTCGACTCGGTGTCGGTCTGCGTGCCGCTGACGCCGATGGCCTTCAGCACCTGCAGGTTGGCCTTCTCGTCGCCCTGCATGGACTTGAGGTAGAGATTTTCGATCTTGTCCAGGTCGACGAAGAGCGCGGTCGTCGCGTCGTCGGCGTTGGCGACCGCCGTCTGGAACGTCTCCGAGTCGCCCAGCGTGCCCTCACCGGCCAGCTTCTTGGCGTACTCGTCCGTCGTCGCCACCGTGAAGACGCCGTCACCGGCCACCTTGGCGATCTGGGGAGCGGGCTGGCCGCCGGCGGTCAGCGCCTGCTGGACCTTGTCCAGGATCGCCTGCGCCTTGGCCGGGTCGGTGACGATCCGCACGCCGCCCTTGATCGCGTTGCTGTCCAGGCCCTGGCTGTCCACCGCGAGCGTGAAGTTCTGGCCGAACACCGTGGCCAGGTCAGCCGGGAGGTCCAGGCCGAACTTGGTCTTGCTCTGCTCGATGAGCTGCTTGATCTCCTCGGCCCCGACCGCCGCGGCCTGCTTGTCGATCTGGGCCCACTGCTTGGTGACGGCATCGCCCAGGCCGGAGATCGACACGGCACCGGCCGTGGTGGCGGGCAGGGTGCCCAGATTGGCCTTGGGCAGCTCGCCCTGCGGCGTGATCGCCTTGACCCCCCGCACCGTGCCGGCGAGCTCGACGTAGGCGCTGTCGAAGCGCAGCGCGCCCGCGAACCTCGCGTCCTTGACCTGGTCCAGGGCTGCCTGCTGGCTGGCAGGGATCTCCTTCTTGGCCAGCTCCATGAGGCCGCCCATGTCGGCCCAGAACGACAGCACGCCCTGCTCGCCGACCGCGCCCATGTCGTCGTTGAACTCGGCGTTGTCGGCCAGGCTGCCCTCGGCCTGGGCGTACTTGTCGGCCAGCGCCTGGGTGGGCGTGAGGATGGCGTAGTCCTCGCGGAAGGCGATGCCGTACTTGTCGCCGTCCATCAGCTTCGCGATGCCGGCCTTGGCCTGCGCCTCGTCCTTGACCTGGACGGCCACCGCGAAGTCGGGCTCATCCTTGCCGGAGGGGACGGCGGCGAAGCCGATCCTGCTGCCCAGCCACGGGTCGACGTCCTTGGCGAAGTCGACCTTGCTGTCGGCGTCCTTGTTGATGGTGTCGAACAGCGCCTTGCGCGGGTCCTCGCCGGTGAAGGAGTCCTTGGTGACCGTGAACTTCCTGGCCAGCTGGAACAGTGCCAGCTTCTGGTTCGCGGCCGGGTCCAGGTCGAGGCGGGCGTAGGCGATCGAGTTGGCGGGCAGGACGTCGTTCGGCTGCGTGCCGCCGCCGCCGATGGCGCCCACGGCCCACACCGCGCCGCCGCCGAGCAGGATCACCGCGAGCGAGGCGGCGGCCGCGATCACCCAGCCCTTGCGGCCCTTCTTGGCGGGTTGCGCCGGGCCGAAGCCCTCGGGACCCTGCTGCTGCCAACCCTGCTGCCCATACTGCTGTTGCTGCCCATACTGCTGCTGTCCGTACTGGTCCTGCTGCTGCTGCCAACCGCCCTGCGGCAACTGCTCCTGCTGCCAGCCGCCCTGACCCTGCTGCTGGTGGTTCGGCTGGCCCTGCTGCCCGTACGGCGCCCCGTAGGAGGGCTGCTGCCCGTAGCCGGGCTGCGGGTTGTACGGCGGCTGCTGGCCATGCGCACCCTGCGACGCCTGCGGAGGCTGGCCGTAGGACTGCTGGTAGGGCTGCTGCGGAGGGTACGGCTGCCCGGGCTGGTACGGGTTCTCCGGCTGCTGCCCCTGGTTCCAGTTGTACGCCGTAGTTCGGTCGGGATCCTGGCCATATGGGGGATTATTCGCAGACATCACTCAACTCACAAAGTGGACTTTTGACCACAGAGAAAGTTAGCTGATGTTGCTTGTCGGGCGCTTGCAATGTGCTGAAGTCGAAATCAGACCCGGCTGAGCTCCTTCCTGAGTACGGCGATGTGGACCTCGCCTCCGCTGTAGTCCGTGACGCTCGACCACGGCACGAACGTGCACCCCGCGTAGACCACCCGCGCCAGCGCCCGGGTGAGCCAGGACGCGCGGCCCTGGCGGTCGCGGGTGAGCCCGAGCAGCAGCGGGGCGCGGCGGCCGGAGACGACGAGTCCGTAGACGGTGTGGCTCTGCTGGAGCTCGCCCGGGTGTTTGACCACACGGATGTCGACGACGTGACCGACCCACACCCCGTTGGAGTCCCAGACGGACTGACCTATGAGTTCGGTGACACTAGCCATGATCAAACAGTCTCAGCTGGACCGCGTTTTCCCAGGTAGGCACGCTGATGATGGCCACGTCCCGGCGTGAGCTCCGCTGCCTGCGGCAGACCGCCGAACGCGGCCTCCGTAGTATGTGCCTAACTAGAATAAGATTCCAGACTTGAGGCAGGGTGGATGACCAAATTCGACGAGGCCACGCAGGCGATCAAGATCGACGACGGGATCTACGACGTGTGTCTCGACCCCGGCTACGCGATCGGCGGCCCGCTCAACGGCGGCTACCTCATGGCCGTGGTCTTGCGCGCGGCAGTGGACGCCTCGCCATTCGAGCACCCGGTGAGCACGACCGCGCAGTTCCTCAAAGCGCCCGTGGCCGGTCCCGCGCAGGTCAAAGTCGAGCCGCTCAAGGCGGGCAGGACGGCCGCTTTCGCCAGGGCCACGCTCGTACAGGATGGCGTGGCGCACATCGAGACCCTGATCACGACCGCGACGCTGAACGACATCGAGCCCATTTATGCCGAAAAATCGGCGTATGACATGCCGAGCCTTGAGGACTGCGTCAAACTCCCCGACCCCAAGCCCGAATCCGGCATGAACCTGAGCGCCCAGATGGAGCTGTTCTTCGACCCGCCCACGATCGGCTGGCTCACCGGCGCCCCCACCGGCAGGCCCGAGTCGCGGGCGTACTTCAGGATGGCCGAGCCCCAGGACCCGGACCCGTACGTGCTGGCCCTCGCCGTGGACGCGCTGCCGCCCGTGGTCTTCTCGGCCGGTCAGCGCGGCTGGGCGCCGACCGTGGACCTCACCTGGCACCTGCGCGCGCTGCCCGCGCCCGGCTGGCTCACGCTGCTCGGCAGCGGCCGGCTGATCTCCGACGGCTGGTTCGACGAGGAGGTGGAGGTACGCGACTCCGCAGGCCGCCTGGTCGCCCAGTCGCGCCAGCTCGCACGCGTCGGCAGAGGCTGATGTGAGCAAGACAACACCGCATCAGGCTCACACGTCGCAGCTGTGAGGATTCTTACGCAGTGTTGATCGCGCAGGTCGCCTACTCTCTGAAGCGTGCCGGACACGAGTATTGGGATTTTCGACAGCGGGGTCGGCGGCCTGACGGTCGCCCGCGCGATCATCGACCAGTTGCCCCATGAATCGATCATCTACGTGGCCGACACGGCCCGCCAGCCGTACGGGCCGAAACGCATCGCAGAGGTCCGTGCCCACGCCCTGGAGGTGATGGACCACCTCGTCGAGCACGACGTCAAGATGCTCGTGATCGCGTGCAACAGCGCCAGCGCCGCCGTGCTGCGCGACGCCCGCGAGCGCTATGACGTGCCCGTCGTCGAGGTGATCCAGCCCGCCACCAGGCGCGCGGTGCGCGCCACCCGCAACGGTAAGGTCGGCGTGATCGCCACCAGGGCCACCATCGACTCGATGGCCTATCACGACGCCTTCACCGCGGCTCCCGACGTGCAGCTCACCGGCGTGGCCGCCCCGCGCCTGGTGGAGTACGTCGAACGAGGAGAGACGATGAGCGACGAGCTCATCGAGGTCGTCCGCGACTATCTGGACCCCATCAGGGCCGCCGGGTGCGACACTCTCATCCTCGGCTGCACCCACTATCCCCTCCTCACCGGCGCCATCTCCTATGTCGCCGGCGACGAGCTCACGCTGGTCTCCAGCGCGGACGAGACGGCCAAGGACGTCTATCGGATCCTGCACGACCGCGATCTGGCGGCGATAAGCGAGGCCACCCCCCGGCACCGCTTCCGCGCCACCGGCGACTCCCTGCTCTTCGCCCGGCTCGGGCGGCGCTTCCTGGGCCCGGAGATCGACGCGGTCGAAGTCGCACCAGTGGGGGGTACTACCTTTAACGGGAGGCCCACATGAAGGTGACCATCGTCGGATGCTCAGGCAGCTACCCGGGCCCCGACAGCCCAGCGTCCTGCTACCTCATCGAGGCGGACGGGTTCAGGATGGTGCTCGATCTCGGCAGCGGGTCGCTGGGCGCGCTCCAGCGCCACATCGGCCTGTACGACGTGGACGCGATCTGCCTGACCCATTTGCACGCCGACCATTGTCTCGACATGTGCGGATACCACGTGGCGCGGACGTACGGGCCGCAGGCGCCGTATCCTGCCGTGCCCGTCTACGCGCCCGCCGCCGCCCCGGCCCGGTTGTCGGCCGCGTACGGCATGCCGGACGAGCCGTGTCTGGAGACCGCGTTCGACTTCGTGCCGCTGGAGCCCGGCACGTACGAGATCGGCCCGTTCACCCTCACCGCGGGCCTGGTCAACCACCCCGTCGAGGCCTACGGCTTCCGCGTCGCGAGCGGCGGCAGATCCGTGGCCTACTCCGGCGACACCGGCGAGTGCGACGAACTGGTCAGGCTGGCCGCGGGCACGGACCTCCTGCTGTGCGAGGCGTCCTTCGTCGAGCAGCCGGGGCTGCCCCGCGACCTGCACCTGACAGGCCGCCAGGCCGCCGAGCACGCCGCGAAGGCCGACGTCGGCAGGCTCGTGCTCACCCACCTCGTCCCGTGGAACGATCAGGCCAGGGTCCTCGACGACGCCTCCAGAGGCGGCTACGACGGCCCCGTCGAGCTGGCACGCAGCGGCGCGGTCTACGAGCTGGCCTGAACCTCGCGGTCTACGAGCCGGCCCGCGCCTTCGCGAAGTCACGCATGCGCGGAAGCGGCGAGAACAGCAGTGGTAGGACCGCCAGCAGCCGTCCCGCCATGAATAACCACAGCGCCTGCCGCACGCCGATCTGCTGCGCGAGCAGGCCGCCGAGCAGCGCGCCCACCGGCATGGTGCCCCAGACCAGGAACCGCACCGAGGCATTGACCCGGCCAAGCAACTGCTCGGGTGTCACCGTCTGCCGGTAGGTGATCTGGCCCACGTTCGTCAGGGCAGCGCTCCACGACAGCATGATCGAGGTGATCGCGAAGCACGCCACCCGCCAGTCGGCCTGCGTCATCGGCAGCAGCAGGCCGAAGGGCGCGCCCAGGGTGGCGGCCAGCCAGGTCATCCTGGCGGTGCCGTACTTCCTGGACAGCCAGCCGCCGGTCAGGCCGCCGATCAGGCCGCCGATCCCGCCCGACATGAGCAGCACCCCGATGACGGCCGGCGAAAGCGCGACCTCCTCGGCCAGGAACAGCACCGACAGGCCGAGCACCGCGCTGATGCACAGGTTGACCAGCGCGGTCGACGCCGCGAACAGGCGCATCATCCGGTCCTGCCACAGGTACGCCAGTCCCTCCGCGATCCCTCTCAGGAGAGGCCGGTGCTCGGTGTCCGGCGGCGGTTTGTCCGGCGCCTTGATGGAGGACAGGAAGAGCACCGCGGCCAGGGCGCCCAGCGCGGTGGCGGCCAGCGTGCGGGAAGCCCCGAGCAGGTGCACCAGCGCGCCGCCCAGCCCCGGCCCCGCCAGGAACGCTCCGGAGCGCACGACCTCCATCTTCGAGTTCCCGTCGCTGAGCTGCCCCTCGCTGACCAGCTCCGGCAGGTACGTCTGGTCCGCCACGTCGTTGAAGACCTGCATCATGCCCGCGAGCAATGCCACCACGAACATCATCCAGATGGACAGCACGCCTAACTCCGCCGCCACCGGAATGCTCGCGAGCAGCACGAACCTGGCCAGGTCCGACGCCATCATCACGCGCCGCCTGCGCATCCGGTCGACCCACACCCCCGCGGGCAGGCCGATCACCAGAAACGCCGCCGTCTGCAGGGACGACAGCAGGCCGACCTCCGCCGGGCCGGCGTGCAGCACGAGCACGGCCACCAGCGGAAGCGCCACGCGCGAGATATTCGCCCCGAGTTCGTCGGCGACGTGCGAGCTGAGGTACCGGAGGAAGTCAGGGTTTCGCAACACCCCCGTTGTCATTGCGTAAGGATCCATGTGTCGGACACATTTGGTCAAGAGCGTCGCGGCGCGGAGATAGGGTGATCTGCATGTCCCGACAGGATGGCCGCAACCCTGACCAGCTCCGCCCCATTACCATCACCCGGCAATGGCTGACCCACGCGGAGGGTTCCGTGCTGGTCGAATTCGGCGGGACCAGGGTGTTGTGCGCGGCATCGGTGCAGGACAGCGTGCCGCGCTGGCGAAGAGGCAGCGGCCAGGGCTGGGTTACGGCCGAATACGCCATGCTGCCGCGCGCGACCAATACCCGCAACGATCGCGAATCGGTCCGCGGCAAAATCGGCGGCCGCACTCACGAGATTTCCCGGTTGATCGGACGGTCGCTCCGCGCCTGTGTCGATTACAAAGCGTTGGGCGAAAACTCCATTCTGCTCGACTGTGACGTCCTGCAAGCCGACGGCGGCACCAGGACCGCCGCCATCACCGGCGCTTATGTGGCGCTGGCCGACGCGGTCGCGTGGATGCGCGAGCGCCGGATGTGCCCCGGCGACCCGCTGATCGGCTCGGTCGCGGCCGTCTCCGTGGGGGTCGTCGGCTCCGTGCCGATGCTGGACCTCTGCTACACCGAGGACGTCGCCGCGGAGACCGACATGAACGTCGTGATGACCGGCGAGGGCAGCTTCGTCGAGGTGCAGGGCACCGCCGAGGGGGCCCCGTTCGACCGCGCCCTGCTCGACCGGCTCCTCGACCTGGCCGTGACCGGCTGTGAGGAGCTCACGCTGATCCAGCAGGAGGCCCTGGGCACATGAAGATCGTGCTGGCCACCCGCAACGCGGGCAAGATCGCTGAGCTGCGCCGCATCCTGGCCGGATTCGACATCGTCGGCCTGGAGGAGTTCCCCTCGATCGGCGAGGTCGCCGAGACCGGGGTCACGTTCGAGGAAAACGCCCTGCTCAAGGCGCACGCCGTCGCCCGGGGCTCCGGGCTGCCCGCCGTCGCCGACGACTCCGGGCTCTGCGTCGACGTGCTCAACGGCATGCCCGGCGTCTTCTCCGCCCGCTGGTCCGGCCGGCACGGCGACGACCAGGCCAACCTCGACCTGCTGCTCGCCCAGGTCTCCGACGTGCCCACCGACCGGCTGACCGCCCACTTCACCTGCGCCGCCGCGCTCGCGCTGCCCTCCGGGGCGTCCCGCGTGGCCGAGGGCGTGCTTGCGGGCCGCCTCGTCACCACGCCGCGCGGGTCCAACGGCTTCGGCTACGACCCGATCTTCGTGCCCGACGGCGAGGACCGCACCACCGCCGAGATGCCGCCGGAAGAGAAGGACGCCATCAGCCACCGGGGGCGGGCCTTCCGCGCCCTGGCGCCGATCGTGCGCGAGCTGGTGACCTCGTAACCACCGTGTAAGAACACGGGGACGCAGGCCGACGTACCGTCGCATTGTGCGAAGCAATGAGATGGCGCCCGCCTGGGCGGGCGCCCTGGCGGGGTTGGTGTCCGGCGGCGTGGCCCTAGGGATCGCGCTGCTCGTGGCCGGGTTCGTCGAGCCTGAGGCGTTTCCCGTCCTCGCCGTGGGCGATGCCACGGTCGACCTGTCGCCCAAGCCGGTGGTGGAGTTCGCGAAAGAGACGTTCGGCACGAGCGACAAAGCGGTCCTGATCGGGGGCGTGCTGGTGGTGCTCGCCGGGGTCGCGGCGCTCATCGGGGTGCTGGCCAGGCGCCGGCTCGCCTACGGCCGTGCCGGGCTGGCGGCGTTCGGGGTGATCGGCGTGCTCGCGGTGCTGACCCGTCCGGACGCCGGGCTCCTGGACGCCCTGCCGACCGTCGCGGGCGTGATCGCGGGCGCCTGGACGCTTTCCTGGCTGGTACGGCGGGCCGGCGGCGAACGCGGCCGGCAGACGGCGACGGGCGGTGCTGCCTCCGGCGGTGAACGCGGCCCGCAGGCGGCGCCAGGCGATGCCGACTCCGGCGGCGAACGCGGCCCGCAGACGGCGACAGGCGATGCCGACTCCGGCGGCCAGGACGCGCGCTCCGCCACGCGCGGAGCGGTGGGGGACAAGGACACTGGCGGGCGCTCGGACGCCGATGAGGGCGTCGTCACGGGGCGGGACGGCGCGGCCGGGCGGGTGGCGGTGATCCCGGCCGAGGCGGATCGGCCGGCCTTCGACCGGAGGCGGTTGCTCACCGGGGTCGCCGGCGGGGTGGTGGTCGCCGGAACGGCCGCCGTGCTCGGGTGGCAGTCCGGCGTGCGGCGGACGGTGGACGTCGCGCGGGTGAGCATGGCGCTGCCCCGGCCCAGGATCCCGGCCAAGCCCATCCCCGCAGGAGCGGACCTCCACATCAACGGCCTGTCGTCCTTCATCACGCCTAATAAGGACTTCTACAGGATCGACACCGCGCTCATCGTCCCCCGGGTCGATCCCCGCGAATGGACGCTGCGCATCCACGGAATGGTCGAGCGCCCCATAGAGCTGACCTACGCCGACCTGCTCAACATGCCGCTCACAGAGGCCGACGTCACGCTCACCTGCGTGTCCAACGTGGTCGGCGGCGAGCTCGTCGGCAACGCCCGCTGGCTCGGCGTCCGCATGGCCGAGGTGCTGCGCAAGGCGGGCCTCCAGGCGGACGCCGACATGCTGCTGTCCACCTCCGCCGACGGATTCACCTGCGGCACCCCGGCCGACGTCGTCATGGACGGGCGCGAGGCGCTGTTCGCGGTGGCGATGAACGGCGAGGCGCTCCCCGTGGACCACGGCTTCCCGGTGCGCCAGGTGGTGCCAGGTCTGTACGGGTACGTGTCGGCCACCAAGTGGGTGGTGGACATCAAGGTCACCAGGTTCGACCGGGACCAGGCGTACTGGACGCCGCGCGGCTGGTCGGCCGAGGGCCCCATCAAGACCCAGTCGCGCATCGACGTGCCCAAGGCGGGGGATTCGCTGAAGGCCGGGCGTGCCACGATCGCCGGAGTGGCGTGGGCGCAGCACACCGGGATCGACGCGGTGGAGGTGCGGGTCGATCGCGGGCAGTGGCGCCAGGCGCGGCTGGCGGAGGTACCCGGGCCGGACACCTGGCGGCAGTGGTCGATCGACTGGGACGCCACCCCTGGGCAGCACACGATCCAGGTGCGTGCCACCGACGCCGCCGGGCGTACCCAGACCGAGCAGGAAGCGGAGCCCGCGCCCGATGGGGCGACCGGCTGGCACACGATCACGGTGCAGGTGGCATGAGGGGGCCGGTGCCCCAGAACAGTTGAGCTATCGCCGCACGTGCAGGCGCACCATGGTGGGCGTCTCGTCGTCGCGGACCTCGCGGCGGATCTTGCCCACGATGTCCTGGTCCAGCTTGCTCACCACAGTCCCCATGTCGGTCGCCGCCGGGCAGGTCACGCCGATGCGCAGGCCGTCCTCGCCCACCCGTACGCATGCCCTGCTCAGCCCCTCGACGCCCTTGAGGCCGACGAACAGCATGGCGGTGCCGGTGCCGTTGCGGGCGCCGCGACGGCCCCAGCCCAGGCTGAGCAGCAGCCATCGAAGGCAGGTCAGGCACAGCAGGAGCAGGACCAGGGACAGCATCCACAGCGGCCAGGGCTCGGCGCCGAGAGCGCGCGTCGCCTGGGCCGGGAGGACCTTGGCGTGCGGCGGCAGGTCGAAGAAGCGGTCCTGGCCGCGCAGCCAGGCGTACCCGCCCAGGCCCAGCAGCGTGATCCCGACGACGGCCAGGCCGATGCGGTTGCCGGCGTACTGACGCATCACAGACCCTTCCTGCGCAGGCGTACCACGACCTCGCCCGTGCCGAGCGTGCCCACGCCCGCGAGCCGGTCGCCCACTGCGGTGCCGACCTGCCTGAGCATCAAGCCCGTGCTCTCCGCGCCCGTCACGACGGTGACCTCGATGGTGCGCCTGCGCAGGCGCACCTGGGCCTTGTCCACGCCTGCCACCTGCTGGGCGGCCGAGCGGAGCGTGCGGCGGAGCCCCACGCGGGTGATGCCGATGACGATCAGCGGATCGGACGTCTCCACCGGGACCAGCCTGCAGCGGCCTGGCACGATCGCCAGCAGCAGCGACAGCGCGCCTGCGCCGGCCGTGACCAGGGCGGCGGTGGACAGCTCCGGCCAGGTGCTCTTGCCCGCCAGCTCGACCAGCTCGTTCACGGGGACCCAGCCGAGCGGATGCCCGAGCAGTGCCGACACCACCTCGGCGGTGGTCGCCCCCAGCCCGGCCGCGAGTGCGAGCGCGACGACGGCTCCCGGGAGGGTACGCGCCGGCCTGAGGACCCTCCTCGCTCTGCGCAGCCCAGCGTGCTGAGCCGTGACGGTGGCACCGGGCAGCAGCTGCTGAAGCGTGGTCATCACAACGACAGACGTACATGGGCCGCGCACCGCGTGAACCGCGCCCTCGCCGCCGATTTGCCCGAACATTACGGGGACTCCGACTAATGTGAACTGGGCTCATGTTCTTTTGCCCTATATGCCGTTACGCTGCTGGTATGGATGACCGGCTGCGGTATGACCACGCCACAGCGGCGCTGGAGCCGCCGTTCGCGATCCTCGACCTGGCGGCCATGCGGGCCAACGCGGCCGACCTCGTACGGCGGGCGGCGGGCAAGCCGATCCGGGTGGCCACCAAGTCGGTACGCAGCCGCGCGGTCCTCGAACGCGTCCTGGCCATGGACGGCTTCCGCGGGCTCATGGCCTTCACGCTGCCCGAGGCGCTGTGGCTGGCCGGGCACGGCTTCACCGACATCCTCGTGGCCTACCCGACGGCCGACCGGCAGGCGCTGGCCGCCCTGGCCGGGGACGCGCACGCGGCCAGGCGCATCACGGTGACCGTCGACTCGGCGGCTCACCTGGACTTCATCGAGTCGGCCGTGGCCGCGACGCATCCTCGGGCGGAGATCCGGGTCTGCGTCGACCTGGACGCCGGGTATGTCGCCTTCGGTGGGAAATTTCGGGCGGGCGCCCTCCGCTCGCCCATCCGTGAGCCCGACCAGGCCGCCGACCTGGCCGCCGCGATCGCCAAGCGGCCCGGCCTGCGGCTGACCGGGCTGATGGCGTACGAGGCCCAGATCGCCGGGGTCGGCGACGCCCCGCCTGCGAACGCCGCCTACACCCGCGTCCTGCGCCTCGTGCAGGAGCGGTCCGCGCGGGAGCTCATCGTCCGGCGCGGCCGCATCGTGAACGCCGTACGCCAGATCGCCGACCTCGAATTCGTCAACGGCGGCGGCACCGGCTGCATCGAGCGGACCGTGCGTGAGAAGGCCGTCACGGAGGTGGCGGCCGGATCCGGCCTCTTCCATCCCCGGCTGTTCGACTTCTACCGGAGCTTCACCGGCCACCCGGCGGCGCTGTTCGCGCTGCCGGTGGTGCGCCGGCCGAATCCGGACACGGCGACGGTGCTCGGCGGCGGGTATCTGGCCTCGGGGCCCGCCGGGCCGAGCCGCCTGCCCCAGCCGTACCTGCCCGCCGGCCTGCGCTACGCGCCTGAAGAGGGCGCGGGCGAGGTCCAGACGCCGCTGCTCGGCCAGGCGGCCCAGGACCTGCGCATCGGGGACAGGGTGTGGTTCAGGCACGCCAAGGCGGGCGAGATGTGCGAGCGCTTCGACACCCTGCACCTCATCGACGGCGACGCCGTCGTGGAGTCGGCCCCCACGTACAGAGGCGAGGGCCGGACCTTCCTCTGAGAGGTCAGCCGCGGTTGCGGCGGCGCCGCCAGAGGACGATGGCCGCCCCTACGACCAGCACCGCGCCGATCCCCATCAGCATCGGCGCCAGGTTGGGCTGCTCTTCCTCCCACAGCCGGTCCGACTCCTCGCCGTATTCGACCGGCTTCTGCGTGACCCCCAGGGCATCCCCCACGGACGCCACGAAGTTGCCGGCCTTGCTCTTGACGTCGGCCACCGTGCGCTCGGTGACTCGCTTGGGGCTCACCCGGTCGGCAATGGCGTCGACCGTCTCCGCCAACTCCGCGCGCGTTTGCGCGATCCGCCGCTCCAGCTCGTCGGGATCGGTCTCAGCCATGGCTCTCCTCTCGACCGTACGCGTGGCCGTGCCCGCTTCGCGTGCCCGTCCGCAGTCGTCGTGATCAGTCTGTCAGTTCCTCACCCCGTACGGCACGGCGGCCGGGCCGGTAGGTTTGCGGGACGAACCCAGGAGGGCCCAGTGACAGAAATCCGACTCGCCCCGGGCGACGCCGCGCCCGATTTCACGCTGCCCACCGCCGACGGCGGCACCGTCTCGCTCGACGCCTGCCGCGGCAAACGCGTGATCCTCTATTTCTACCCTGCCGCGATGACGCCCGGCTGCACCAAGCAGGCCTGCGACTTCCGCGACAACCTCAGCCAGTTGACGGCCGAAGGATTCGTCGTTCTCGGCGTGTCGAAGGACAAACCGGAAAAGCTTGCCAAGTTCGTCGAACGCGACTCCCTGACCTTCCCTCTGCTGTCGGACCCGGACCTGGCCGTCCATCAGGCATACAGCGCGTACGGCACCAAGAAGCTGTATGGCAAGGAAGTTGTGGGCGTCATCCGCTCGACGTTCGTCATCGACGGTGACGGCAAGGTCGAGCAGGCGCTCTACAACGTGAAAGCCACGGGGCACGTGGCCGCGCTCAAGAAGAAGCTGGGGCTGGCCTGACCTTGCCCGCGGGCCCTCTCGCGCGAGGGCCCGCGCCGTCCGCGCGGGCATCGCGTCCGCACACTGCTTCCCGTGCCCGCGCGGAGCGCTAAACTGTTTCAGGCCCGCATTCGCGGGGACCAGCGCGGGCGTGGCGAAATGGCATACGCGGCAGGTTTAGGTCTTGTTGGTGGAGACACCGTGGGGGTTCGAATCCCCCCGCCCGCACATCTACGCACCGGGCCGGTGCCTGTTTCACCCGGCGAATGTCGCCGTTTGCGAGTGACGGTCCGGGCACAACGGCCGCAGGTTTTCCCGGCGATCGTCGAACGCTACGCGGGATTCCGGTGAGCGTGGCCATTTTCGCCCACCGCGGCCGCCCGAGCCATTCAAACCGAGCCCAGCGCTCATCATTTCCGGGAAAAGCCCGGTTCCTTACCTCCCGCTAACCAGTGCTGGTGGGCCTCGGGGGAGGAACGACGAATGTCTGGGTGGGATCGGGCACCACGGCTTTCCCGGGCGGCGCCACGCAGGGGACGTTGTCCGGGCCCATGCCGCAGAGGGGATAGGCGCGTTCAGGGATCACGAAACCGCGTCTCGCTCCCCAGTCGTGAGCCATCCGGATGTCGTATCCGTCGTGCCTGTCGGCGAGGTTGCTGACCACCGCCACGGCGGTGCCGCCGAGCATGGCGCCGAGGACGAGGCCGATCAGGCCGGCGCCGGCGATCTGGGCCGGCTTCTGCCGGATGAAGTCCCTGAAGGAGTCGGAGCGCGGCGGTGGCGGGGACGAGGGCCACCCGGAGGGGCCGGGCATGGTGTGCGCGGCCGACGCGTGCTCCTGGGTCGCCTGAGTTCCGGGGCCTGGCGGGATCTCGCCGTATTTCAGGCCAGGTCCGCTCGGGTGAACGTCCGTGTCCGCCGTCGCGCCCGGGTCCGGGTCGCGCGGTGCTTCCTCTTCACCGCGCGACCCAGCGTCGCGATCATGATCCGCCATCACGATCTCCCTTTACTCGCCCGCAAAACGGGCGCTCCCAAGTAAAAGGATGCCCAACGCACCGTAAGCCCCGTGTAAGGCCCTCGGCATGTGCGACCTTGGTCGTACACGTACTTCCGCCTAGAGGCGGACCAACCCCGGATCTGCCTTACATATCGTGATGATGTGTTCGGGAGTGTACGGGCGTGGTCGCGCCGCCACGAGAAGCTGGCCAGCGCCCTGCGGGTCGCTCCACTCGCCGCGCTGTGCGCGCTCACGACGGTGCCCTACGCGAGCTACACCCCACCGGGCGGCGGCCCGTATCTCAGCGTGGCCGGTTACCTGGGCCTGTCGGCGGTGCTGCTCGCGCCGCTGCTGTGGCGGGACCGGCCGCTGGCCGCGTTCTCGGTCGTCTCGCTGATCAGCTTCGGGCAGTGGCTGGCGGACATCAACCCGCTGCCGGCCAACCTGGCGGTGCTGGTCGCGCTCTGGGCGGTGGCCTATCGGTGCTCGTTCGGCTGGGCGCTGGCCGCGGGCCTGGTGGCGGAGCTGGGGGCGTTCCTGGCTCTGGTCAACTGGGACACGCCCACGTTGGGCATGTTCGTCAGCGGCTCGATCTTCGTGGTGACGATCTGGCTGACGGGCCTGTACGCCAACACCCGCCGCCGCTACCTGGAGGGCCTGGAGGAGCGCGCCGAGCGCGCGGAACGCGAGCGGGACCAGCAGGCCAGGATGGCGGCCGCGGCCGAGCGCGCCAGGATCGCCAGAGAGCTGCACGACGTCGTGGCCCACAACGTCAGCGTGATGGTGGTGCAGGCCGACGGCGCGGGCTACGCCCTGGACAGCGACCCCGAGCAGGCCCGGCTGGCCGTCAAGAACATCTCCAAGACCGGCCGGGCCGCGCTCGCCGAGATGCGCAGGCTGGTGGGCGTGCTACGGGAGAACGAGACCGGCGGCACCGACTACACCCCGCAGCCGGGGCTCGGCCAGCTGGAGGAGCTGGTGCGCGGCTCGGGCGTGCCCGCGCGGCTGCGGGTCGGCGGGGTGCCGGGCGAGCTGCCCGAAGGCCAGCAGCTCGCGGTCTACCGCATCGTCCAGGAGGCTCTCACCAACGCCCTCAAGCACGGCGGCCCCGGCGTCCAGGCGCTCGTGGAGATCGAGTACGGCGGCCCCGAGCTGGTCCTGCGCGTGACCGACGACGGCAGGGGCGCGGCGGCGCCGAAGAGCCCCGACGGTCACGGGCTGATCGGCATGCGCGAGCGGGCCGGCATGTACGGCGGCGCCATCTGGGCCGGCCCGCGTCCCGGCGGCGGCTTCGAGGTGCTGGCCAGGTTGCCCATGGTCAAGGCGGCGTAGAGGAGGTGGCCTGGTGATACGCGTGATGCTGGTCGACGATCAGGAGCTGTTGCGTGCCGGTTTCAGGATGGTGCTCGGCGCCCAGCCGGACATCCAGGTGGTGGCGGAGGCCGGCGACGGGGTCGCGGCCCTGGAGCTGCTGAAGACCACCGAGGTGGACGTCGTGCTCATGGACGTGCGTATGCCGAACATGGACGGCGTCGAGGCCACCAGCCGGATCGACGGCCCGAAGGTGCTGATCCTGACCACGTTCGACCTGGACGAGTACGCGTTCGCGGCGGTCAAGGCGGGCGCGGCCGGGTTCCTGCTGAAGGACGTGCCGCCGGACGACCTGCTCAGCGCGATCAGGCACGTGCACGCGGGCGACGCCGTGGTCTCGCCCAGCACGTTGCGGCGGATGCTCGACAAGTTCGCCGCGCAGCTGCCGTCGCGGGAGCCGACGGCGGCGGCCGACCTGACGCCGCGCGAGCGGGAGGTCCTGCTCATGGTGGCCCGCGGCCTGTCCAACATGGAGATCGCGAACGGCCTGGAGGTCGCCGAGGCCACGGTGAAGACTCATCTGGGGCGGGTGCTGGCCAAGCTGGGGCTGCGGGACCGGGCTCAGGTGGTGGTCTACGCGTACGAGGTCGGGCTGGTCGTGCCGTCCCATCGGCCGAAAGTCTGACCGGGGTCGTCTGTGGTCCGACCTGAAGTCCCTCCTCAGGACCCATAGATCGGGAAATTTCCACTCCTAGCGTTGATCGCGTTGTCCAGATCCGCGACAAGGAGTGAATGTGACGCTCACCCAGGCCCCGCCCGCCGTGGTGGCCACGAATCTGACCAAGGTGTACGGCCAGGGCGACGCCGTCGTGCAGGCCCTGCGCGAAGTGAACGTGGCCTTCGCGACCGGCGCGTTCACCGCCATCATGGGCCCGTCGGGCTCCGGCAAGTCCACGCTGATGCACTGCCTGGCCGGCCTCGACACCGCGACCTCGGGGGCCGTGCGCATCGGCGACGTGGACCTGACCGGGCTGAACGACAGGCAGCTCACGCTGCTGCGCCGCGAGCGGATCGGCTTCGTCTTCCAGGCGTTCAACCTGCTGCCCACGCTGACCGCCGAGCAGAACATCCGCCTGCCGCTGGAGATCTCCGCCCGCCGGGCGGACCAGCCGCTGTTCGACCGGGTCATCGAGACCGTCGGGCTGAAGAACCGGCTCGCGCACCGCCCGAGCGAGCTGTCCGGCGGCCAGCAGCAGCGCGTGGCCGTGGCAAGGGCGCTGATCAGCAAGCCCCAGGTGATCTTCGCCGACGAGCCGACCGGGAACCTGGACTCGCGGAGCGGCGCCGAGATCCTGTCCTTCCTGCGCACCTCCGTGCGCGATCTGGGCCAGACCATCGTCATGGTCACGCACGACCCGGTCGCGGCCTCGTACGCCGACCGCGTGGTGTTCCTGCGCGACGGCGAGCTGGTCACCGAGCTCGCCGCGCCGACGCCGCAGTCCGTGCTGGACACGCTCGTGAAGCTGGAGGCGTGAGGTGCTGAAGACGGCACTGGCCGGGCTGCGCGCGCACAAGCTGCGGCTGCTGCTCACCTCGCTGGCGATCATGCTGGGGGTGGGGTTCATCGCGGGCACGTTCGTGCTGAACGACACCATCCAGGCGGGGTTCTCCCAGCGGGTCACGGCCGACGCGGACAAGGTGGACGTGGCCGTACTGCCCGCGAAGCCCGACGGCGTCCTGTCCGAGAAGGTCCTCGAACGCGTACGCGCCATCCCCGGCGTGACCGAGGCCCAGGGCCTGATCCGCGGACCCGCGCCACTGCTCGGCAAGAACGGCAAGGTCGTCGGCAGTCAGCCCACCACGGCCGTCTCGATCGTCCGCGGCCCGCTGGACCGCACCACGATCGTGGCCGGCAGCGGTCCGGGCACCGACGACGAGGCCGCCGTCCTCGACGAGAACACCGCCAAGGCCCAGGGCTTCCAGATCGGCGACACGATCACCGTGCTCGACCGCCGGCAGGCCGCGCACCGGTTCAAGCTCGTCGGGCTCCTCGACCCCGGCGTGGACCAGGAGCTCTCCTTCACCGGCGCGCTCGGCTTCACCACGGCCACCGCGCAGCGGATGACCGGCGCGAAGGGCTATCTGGAGATCGACGTCGCGGGCGCCGCTCCCGGGCTGAAGCAGGCCGTGGCGGCGGCCGCCGGCGGCGCGGCCGTGGTCAAGACCGGCGACGAACTGGCCGCGGACCTGGCCAGAGCGGCCGGGGTCGAGATGAAGACGCTGACCGTGGGCCTGCTGATGTTCGGCGTCGTGGCGATGATGGTGGCCGCGCTGGTCATCTACAACACCTTCAACATCCTCGTCGCGCAGCGCACCAGGGAGATGGCGCTGCTGCGCTGCATCGGCGCCACACGGGGGCAGGTGTTCGGCTCGATCGTGGTGGAGTCGGTCGCCGTCGGCCTGCTCGCCTCCGCGCTCGGCCTGGTCATCGGGTACGGCCTGGCCGCGCTCGCGCTGGCGGTGCTCGGCGCGTTCGACGCCCCGCTGCCCACCGGCACGGCCGTCGCGCTGGAGCCGGCCACGATCGCGATCGGTCTGGCCGTGGGCCTGGTGGTCACCGTGTGCGCTGCGCTGCTGCCGGCGCGGTCGGCCACCCGGGTCCCGCCGGTCGCGGCGCTGCGCACGCAGGCGGAGGAGCAGACGTTCCGTGCCGGGGTGTTGCGCTGGAGCTCGGCGGCGCTGTTCACGCTGGCCGGACTGGGCACGACCGGCTTCGGCGTGTGGGGGATGACGCCCGGCGAGCCGGCCACGCTGTTCGTCGTGATGGCCGGCGGCGCGCTGACCTTCCTGGCCGTGCTGATCCTCGGGCCGGTGCTGGTCAGGCCGCTGAGCGCGGTCGTCGGCTGGATCCCGGCCCGGCTGTTCGGCGTGCCCGGGCGCCTGGCCCTGGACAACTCCGTGCGCAACCCCGGGCGGGCCGCGACCACGACGGTGGCGCTCACCATCGGGGTGACGCTGATGGTGCTGATCTCGGTGCTCAGCGCCTCCACCAGGGCGACCGTTCAGGCCAAGCTCGATGAGCAGTTCCCCGTCGACTACATGCTGGCCGCCCAGGGAAACGAGGCCGGCATCCCGCGGTCGGTCGCCGCGGAACTGCGCGGAAAGCCGGAGCTGGCCGCGGTGCTGCTGACTCGGGAGATCCGGACGAAGGTGGCGGACCGGAACTACGACATCGGCACCTTCAACGGGAAGATCGCTTCCGAGGTGCTCTCCGGGTCGATGTCAGGGCTCGCCGCAGGTCAGGTGGCGCTGCTCGACTACGCGGCCAGGGAACTGGGCGTCAAGGTCGGCGACACCGTGCGGGCGAAGACGGGCGCGGCCGGGACCGTGGCGCTGCGGGTGGTCGCCGTCCTGTCCGGCACGAACTCCTGGCTGCCCCCGCTCACCGTCGCCGAGCAACCGTTCGAGACGTACTTCCCGCGCCTGCCGGACTCCAGGGTGATGATCAACATCCGGGACGGCGTGCCGGCCGACCGGGCACGCCCGGTGGTGGAGGCGGCCATCGCGGCCTATCCGATGGTCCAGCTGTCCAGCTCGACCGAGGTGCGCGGGCAGTTCGACGAGACGCTGGACATGCTGCTCATGATCGTCACCGGGCTGCTGGGGCTGGCGATCCTGATCTCGCTGCTGGGCATCGCGAACACGCTGTCGCTGTCGGTGCACGAGCGGACGAGGGAGTCGGCGCTGCTGCGGGCGCTGGGGCTGACCCGGCCGCAGCTGCGCCGGATGCTCTCGATCGAGGCGCTGGTGCTGGGGCTGATCGGGGCGCTGGTCGGGGCCGGGCTCGGCGGCGTGTTCGGGTGGGCCGCGGTGATGGCGATGCTGGACGGGGCCGTCTTCTCGGTGCCGGTGCCGCAGATCGCGCTGTTCGTGGTGTTGTCGGGGCTGGCGGGCGTGCTGGCCGCCGTGCTCCCGGCGCGCAGGGCCGCGCGGACCTCGATCGTCGGCTCCCTTGCGACGGGCTGATCCGGGCGAAGAGCGCTTAGACGAATAAAACCGGAAAAGGAGGATAGGGGGACCCTATCCTTCACGCGCGGGCGGCCCGGCACGTCGTCTCCTGGCAGCCCGCGATCCGGAGGGTCGGGCGTCTCATGGGGGCGGCGCCCGGCCCTCTCCCGCGGAGGGCCGGCCCTCAGCGGGGCGTACGGCCGGGCCAGAGCTCGGCGACCGTCTCGGGGTCGAGAAGCGGCCGGGCCACCACCTCACCCGTGGCCCGGCCGATCACGATGCAGCCGCCGCCGACCGTGTCCGGCAACCTGGCGGGGTCGTCGGGGTCGAGCTCCGGGATCCACGCGACATATCCGTCATGGAAGCCGTAGAGTCCCACCGGCAACGCCTCGTCCGGCGGCCGTACCCCGTTGAAGTATTCCTCGGCCAGCGCCCGAGCCTGACCCAGGTTCATCGCGGCTGCCCTTTCCTGTCGAGAATCATGCAGAACACCCCGGTCACCGTCGTGTACGGGGGCTCGACGGACATGTGCCCCCGCTGCGCGTCGATCCAGATCACCTCGCCGTCGGCGTTGACGGCGTTCCACGCGTGGGTGCCGCCGCCCGGCCAGCGCACCACGATGACGGCGGCGGCCCCGTGCCCGGCGTTGAGCAGCCGCCGCGCGATCATCGGGTACGCGTGCCGCCCTTGGCCGGTGTACTGGAGGCGATGCCCGGCCCATCGCTCGATCCGCGCCCTGCTGCCCCGCTCGCCGGTGAGCAGCGGCCGGCCGACCCTGTCGTACTCGGGCAGCCTGGGTGCGGCTGTCGCGGGCTCGCCGTGCCAGGTGGACAGCACGGCCAGCGCGCAGTCGGCGGCGTTGGAGGTTCTGAACGGGTCGTCGGCGGGACCGCCGCCGTTGATCAGCCGTACCCAGGTGCCGCGCGGGTCGGGGAAGCGGGCGCCCGGCGGCAGTGCCGCGGCCAGGTCCCGCTCCACCTGCGGGTCCGGCTGCGCGAGCCCGCCCGGCACTCCGTACGGCCGGCAGTCGGCGAGCCTGGGCGGCCGGTGCGGCCCATCGAACCAGTCGCACTCCGGGGCCGGCTCGGCCGGCCCGTCGAGGACGCCGGACCAAGGATCGTCGGGCAGGGCCGCGCAGTCCTCGTCCGGCACCCCGTCGCCGGTCGCGGCCGCATCGGGCTCCTGCCCGCTCGCGGGCTCCATCGCCGCCGTCTGCTCTAAGGTGGTCGAGCCCCCCGGAGAATCGGCGTCCTTCACGGGCGCGGCATCGACTTCGGCGGCCCGCTCATAGTCGAGCCACCGCACACCCTCCCCGACCACGGGGTTGTACCGACCCTCTGGAAGGACCCACCGGACACTCGGCTTGTGCTCGCGGAACACGGCCTGCCTCCTGTCATGCTCGCGACCGATCGTAGAGGCGCCGCCCGGGCCGGGACGCGAATTCAGGCAGATTCGCCGCCGGCTCTACCCGCCGTACCTGCACAAACAGGCCCAAGCGCGACTCTCAGCACTCGATCACGTTGACGGCCAGCCCGCCCCGCGACGTCTCCTTGTACTTGTCGAGCATGTCGCGGCCGGTGTCCCGCATGGTCTTGATGGCCTTGTCCAGGGCCACGTAGTGGCGGCCGTCGCCGCGCAGCGCGATCCGCGCCGCGGTGATGGCCTTGTTGGAGGCGACGGCGTTGCGCTCGATGCACGGGATCTGGACCAGTCCGCCGATCGGATCGCAGGTCAGGCCCAGATTGTGTTCGATGCCGATCTCGGCGGCGTTCTCCACCTGCTCCGGCGTGCCGCCGAGGACCTCCGTGAGCCCGGCGGCGGCCATCGAGCAGGCCGAGCCGACCTCGCCCTGGCAGCCGACCTCGGCGCCCGAGATGGAGGCGTTCTCCTTGAACAGCACGCCGATCGCGGCGGCGGTCAGGAAGAAGCGGACCACGCCCTCGTCGTCGGCGTGCGGGACGAAGCGGGTGTAGTAGGTCAGAACGGCCGGGATGATCCCGGCGGCGCCGTTGGTGGGGGCGGTGACGATGCGGCCGCCGGCGGCGTTCTCCTCGTTGACCGCCAGCGCGAACAGCGCCACCCAGTCCATGGCCTGCAGCGGGTCCTTCTCCGCCGGCTCCGACTGCAGGCGGCGGTGGAGCTGGTTGGCGCGGCGCTTGACCTTGAGGCCACCGGGCAGTACGCCTTCCTTGGCGATGCCGCGGCGCACGCACTCCGACATGACGCGCCACAGGTTGAGGATGCCCGCGCGGATCTCCTCCTCGGTGCGCCCGAAGGCCTTCTCGTTCTCCAGCATGAGGGCGGAGATCGACAGGCCCGTGTTGGAGCAGTGCTTGAGCAGCTCCTCCCCGGTGGTGAAGGGGTAGGGGAGCACGGTGTCGTCCGGCTTGATGCGGTCGGCACCGGTGGCCTGCTCGTCCACCACGAAGCCGCCGCCGACCGAGAAGTAGACCTTCTCTCTGAGCTTCTCGCCGTCCGAGGTGTACGCGGTGAAGCGCATGCCGTTCGGGTGCTCGGGGAGCGAGATCTTGCGTTCGAAGACGAGGTCCTCGCCCACGACGAAGGGGATCTCGCGCGTGCCGTACAGCTTGACCGTGCCCGAGGCGCGCATGGCGGCCAGGCGGTCCTCGATCGTGTCGACGTCCACCAGCTCGGGCTTCTCGCCCGAAAGGCCCAGCAGGACGGCCTTGTCGCTGCCGTGGCCCTTGCCAGTCAGGCCCAGGGAACCGTACAGGATCGCCTCGACGCGGGCGACGCGCGGCAGGAGGCCGTCGTCGTGCAGGCCGCGGGCGAACTTGTGCGCGGCCGCCATCGGGCCGCCGGTGTGGGAGCTGGAGGGGCCGATGCCTATTTTGAAGAGGTCGAAGACGCTGATCGCCATTGATGTGCGCCCTTCAGGCAGGGCCGGGGCCCCGGTGAGGGCCCCGGCGAAATTAGATCAGGACTCACCCGAGGTGAGCGCCGTGTACTCCTCGGCGGACAGCAGGTCCTCCGGGTCGCCCTCCATACGGACGCGGAACATCCAGCCCTCGCCGTACGGGTCGCTGTTGGCGAGCGACGGGTCGTCCGCGACGGCCTGGTTCACCTCGACGATCTCGCCGCCGACCGGCGTGTAGATCTCGCTCACGGACTTGGTCGACTCCACTTCCCCGACCGAGTCGCCGGCCTCGACGACCGAACCGACATCGGGGAGCTGCACATAGACGACATCACCAAGCGCGTCGGCGGCATAGGCCGTGATGCCGACGGTCACGGTCAGCCCGTCGTCGACCCCGGCCACCCACTCGTGCTCCTTGGTGTAGCTCAGGTCGTCAGGGATGTTGCTCACTTCTTCCTCCTGTAAAAGGGCAGCTCGACCAGGTCCATAGGTTCTTGGCTGCCCCGGATGTCCACGGCCAGGCTTTTTTCGGCCCCGGTGTCCACGTAGGCCATCGCGATGGGCTTGCCCAGAGTCTGGGAAGGCGCACCGCTGGTGACCTCGCCGACGACGACGCCGTCTTTGGTGACCGGGTAACCATGTCGCGGCACCCGGCGGCCCCGTGCGACCAGGCCGACGAGGCGGCGCCGGGGCGGATCGTCCTTGACCGCCTCGAGCGCCGACCTGCCGACGAAGTCGCCGGGCTTGTCGAATTTCACCACTTTGCCGAGCCCCGCGTCGAACGGGGTGAGCTCGGCGGTGAGCTCGTTGCCGTACAGCGGCATACCCGCCTCCAGCCTGAGCGTGTCCCGGCTGGACAGGCCCGCGGGCTTGAGTCCGTACGGCTCGCCCGCGGCCATGAGCGCGTGCCAGAGGGGCACCGCGTCCTGGTTGGCGACGAAGAGCTCGAACCCGTCCTCGCCGGTGTAGCCGGTACGGGCGATGAGCGCCTCCCGCCCGTCCACCAGGCCGGGCAGGCCCGCGTAGTACTTGAGCCCGCCGAGGTCGGCGTCGGTGAGCGTGGCGAGGATCTCCTGGGAACGGGGCCCCTGTACGGCGATCAGGGCGTACTGGTCGGAGCGGTCTTCGACCACCGCGTCGTACGCCTTCGCGCGAATCGTCAGCTCATTCGCGACTTTTTCGTAGTTTGAGGCGTTTGCCACGACCATGAATTCCTCGTCGCCGAGCCGGTACACGATGAGGTCGTCGAGCACCCCGCCCCGCTCATTGACGATCATGGTGTATCTGGCCCGCCCGGGCGCCACCGCCGACAGGTGGCCGACCAGCGCGTAGTCCAGCGCCTGCCCGGCCTGCGGCCCTGTTACGAAGATCTCGCCCATGTGGGAGAGGTCGAACAGCCCGGCCGCCTCGCGAACGGCGTTGTGCTCCGCGGACTCGCTTCCGTACCGGAGGGGCATGAGCCACCCCGCGAAGTCGGTGAGCGTGGCGCCGAGGCTCTCGTGAACGTCTCGTAGCGGTGTCGGTCGGGACATTTTGCGCACCTCAGGACAGGATCGGATGCCAGCATCCTCCCCCTCTGTCATTGATGCCTGAGAGCTTCGCCCGGGTTTTACCGGACTTTCACCTTCGGCGAGGCCCCAGCAGGCCTGCTTTCCAGAGGACACCTCGTCCGTGCGGTCCTTTGCCTTGAGAGGTTCGCGGGGAGGGCTTGCTCCTTCAGGGACCCTGACCGGCTGTCAGGGTGCTCTCCCGCACGGTTTCGTCGGTGATGTCCGTCAGCCTAGTGCCGTGACGGGGGTGTTGTCGCGTACCGGTCTGTCCTGAACCGTCCGGGGGACGGTGACGTCGATAGAGGTATGAATCGGCGAACGGCGGCTCTGGGCCTCGCGGCCGCCCTGACAGTCACGTCCTGCGGCGCCCAGGAGGCCGCGGCTCCCGCGCCACCGCCTCGCTACGAGGCCAGTCTGACGGTGCTCGAAGGCGGCGGGCACGGGCCCCAGTTATGCACGATGGTCGCGGAGTCGAACCCGCCCCAGTGCGGTGGTCCCGACGTCATGGGCTGGGACTGGAGCAAGGTGAAGCATGAGTCGCTGGCCGGCGTGAAGTGGGGCTCGTACCGGGTGGTCGGCACCTGGGACGGCGCCCGGCTGACCCTGACGGAGCCGCCGGGAGAGCCGGTGCGGGCCAGGGAGGATCCGGCGGGGGAGGGCGGGTTCGCGAGCCCGTGCCCCAAGCCCGCGGGCGGCTGGCGGCCCGTCGATCCGGCCAGGGCGACGCAGGAGACCCTGGAGAAGGCGATGTCGCTGGCCGGGACGGCCGAGGAGTTCGCGGGAGCGTGGCTCGACCAGAGCTACCTGGACCCGCTCCTGACTCCCAGGGAGACGGAGAAGCAGGGCAACGATCCGAAGCGCCTGGTCCTGAATCTCAAGTTCACCGGCGACCTGGCGGGTCGTGAGAAGTGGATCCGGGGGGTGTGGGGCGGCGCGTTGTGCGTGAGCGGCGCGCAGCGCAGCCAGGCCGAGCTGCACGAGATCCAGCGGCAGGTGGAGGGCGAGATGGGCAGCGGCGGCCTCATCACGGCGTCTTCCAGCGTGACGCGGAACCGGGTGGAGGTGACCTCCTGGCTGACGAGCGATGACCTGCGCCGCAGGGTCGAGGAGAAGTACGGCAAGGACGTCGTCTTCTTCGACGACGTGCTGAAGCCGGTCGCGTAACGGCCGCGGGTGCCCGAGAAGGCATCCGCGGCTTTTCACCAGCATGTCGAGTGGCCGGCTTGCGTGGCACGAACCGTATGCTGTACGGTACGACGTACGATACGCTCGAAGGAGATCATGTGACCTTGCACGACATCCGGCCTTTCCGCCTCGAAACCGCCCAAGCCGATCTGGACGATCTGCACGCGCGGCTCGACCGGGTGCGCTGGCCGGACGAGGTCCCCGGTCTGGGCTGGGGATATGGCGTTCCGCTCGGCCACCTCAAGGAGCTGGTCGCGTACTGGCGTACCGGCTATGACTGGGCCGGCGCCCAGGCCGAGCTGAACCGGCATGACCAGTTCGTCACCGAGATCGACGGGCAGCGGGTCCACTTCCTCCACATCCGGTCCGCGAACCCCGATGCCCTGCCCCTGCTGATCACCCACGGCTGGCCCCGCTCCCCCGTGGAGTACCTCGACGTGATCGAGCCGCTCAGCCGGGACTTCCACCTGGTCATCCCGTCCCTGCCCGGCTATGGGCTGTCCGGTCCCACCCATGAGATCGGATGGGGCTCCACCCGCATCGCCAGAGCCTGGCTGGAGCTCATGACCCGGCTCGGCTACGAGCGTTTCGGCGTTCAGGGCGGTGACTGGGGCACCTGGATCTCGCGAGAGGTCGGCGTGCTGGCTCCGGAACGCGTCGCCGGCATGCACGGCAACGGCATCATCTGCTTCCCCATCGGCGCGCCCGGCGAGTTCGACGACCTGAGCGAGGTGGAGCAGGAACGCCTGGCCTTCCGCGAGCGCTACCTGACCGAGCAGTACGGCTACAAGCTCATCCAGTCGGCCCGGCCGCAGACCTTCGCCTACGGCATGGCCGATTCGCCGGTCGCGCTGCTGGCCTGGTTCGCCGGCGTCTACCACGAGTGGAGCGACGCCGGCATCGACACCGACCGGCTGCTGACCACGGTCATGCTCTACTGGCTGACCAACACCGCCGGCTCGGCCGCCCGGTCGTTCGTCGAGACGCCGGACACCGACCAGGACACCAGCGTCGAGTGGGAGCTCAAGCCGGCCACGGTGCCCACGTCGATCTCGGTTTTCCCCAAGGACATCCTGCGGCCGATCCGGCGCTTCGCCGAGCGCGACAACAACATCGTCGGCTGGGTGGAGCACGACCAGGGCGGCACGTTCGCCGCCCTGGAACAGCCGGAGGCGTTCGTCGCCGACGTCCGCGCGTTCTTCACGGGGCTGCGCTGAGGAGCACCGGCACTGAGCCGGTCAGCAGGCCGCCACCAGCGCCTCGAAGGTCGCGCAGTCGTCGGCCGCCTCCGGATGCCACTGCACGGCGACCGTGAACGGGCCCGAGTCCAGCTCGACCGCTTCGATCGTGCCGTCCTCGGCCGTGGCGGTGACGGTGAGGCCGGGGGCGAGGCGGTCGATGGCCTGATGGTGGTAGTGCGGGACGGTCACCGGCTCCGTGCCCAGGGCCTTGGCCAGCCGGGTGCCGGGGGCGGGGGTGATGGGCAGCGGGCCGAAACGGCCGGGCGCGGGGGAGTGGCCCGTGTGCCCGACCACGTCGGGGAGGTGCTGGTGGAGGGTGCCGCCGAGGGTGACGTTCAGCACCTGGAGGCCGCGGCAGATGCCCAGGAACGGCAGCTCGGCGTCGAGGGCGGCGCTGATCACGGCGAACTCCGCCTCGTCCCGAAATTTGCGGATATAGCTGGTCTTTTCCTCCGGTGTCGTGCCGTACCTGGCCGGGTCGATGTCGCCGCCCCCGGCCAGGATCAGCCCGTCCAGGCGGCTCACGACCTGCGCGGGATCGCCGGCCGGCGGCAGGACGACGGGCTGCCCGCCGGCGCGTACGACCTGCTCCACGTACATGTACGGCAGGAGCGCGACGGTCATGTCGGTCCACACCGTGAACTTCGCGGGCTCGACGTAGGACGTGATGCCGATGACAGGACGCACGACCCCTCCTAGAGCGGCGTCACGTAGGCGCCGGAAATGCCGCCGTCCACCAGGAACTCGCTGGCCGTGATGAACGACGCGTCGTCGCTGGCCAGGAACGCCACCGCGGCCGCGATCTCCGTGGCCTCGGCGAAGCGCCCCACGGGAACGTGCACCAGCCGCCGCTGCGCCCGCTCCGGGTCCTTGGCGAACAGCTCCTGCAGCAGCGGCGTGTTCACCGGCCCGGGGCACAGGGCGTTGACCCGGATGCCCTCCCTGGCGAACTGCACGCCGAGCTCGCGGGACATCGCCAGCACGCCGCCCTTGGAGGCGGTGTAGGAGATCTGCGACGTCGCCGACCCCATGACGGCCACGAACGAGGCGGTGTTGATGATCGAGCCCTTGCCCTGCCGCCGCATGTACGGGATCGCGTGCTTGCAGCACAGGTAGACGCTGGTCAGGTTGACCTCCTGGACGCGGCGCCAGGCGTCGATGCCGGTCTCCAGGATCGAGTCGTCGTCGGGCGGCGAGATGCCGGCGTTGTTGAAGGCGATGTCCACGCTGCCGTACGTCGCGTGCGCCGTCTCGTACATCCGCACGACGTCGTCCTCGCTGGTCACGTCGGCCTTGACGAAAAGGCCGCCGACCTCGGCCGCGGCCTTCTTGCCCGCCTCCTCGTCGACGTCCACGCAGACGACCCTGGCGCCTTCCTCGGCGAACCTGCGGGCCGTGGCCAGCCCGATGCCGCTGCCCGCGCCGGTGATGACGGCCACCCGATCCTGCAACCGCTGCACTGATCTCACTCCCTGCTCATTATTCGCTTTGCTCACTGCGCCGGGTTCACTCCCTGCTCATTTGGTCGTTCACCGCTCCTCATTCGCTTCGCGGAGTCCCTCCTTCGTCGGGCCTCCACTCCGCTCACTGCGTCGGGTTCACTCCCACGAAATGAAGACGTTCTTGGTCTCGGTGAACGCCGCCAGGGCGTCCGGGCCGAGCTCCCTGCCGAGGCCGGACTGCTTGAAGCCGCCGAACGGGGTCCAGTAGCGGACCGACGAGTGCGAGTTCACCGACAGCGCGCCCGCTTCGACCGCCCTGGCCACGCGCAACGCTCGTCCCACGTCGCGGGTCCAGATGGAGCCGCTCAGCCCGTAGGGGGTGTCGTTGGCGATCCGTACGGCCTCCGCCTCGTCCCGGAACGGCACGACCGACACGACGGGCCCGAAGATCTCCTCGGTGAACGCCCGGTCGGTGACGTCCGGGGTCAGCACGGTCGGCGGGAACCAGTAGCCCTTGCCCTGCGGGCAGGATCCCTGCAGGTAGGGGGTGCCGTCCGCGACGAAGCCGCGAACCCGGTCGAGATGCTCGGCGCTGATCAGCGGCCCCATCTCGGTGCTCTCGTCGAGCGGGTCGCCGACTTTGACGCCCTGTACGGCCGGGGTGAGCAGCGCCATGAACGCGTCGTACACGTCGGCCTGGACGAGCAGCCTGGACCGGGCGCAGCAGTCCTGGCCCGCGTTGTCGAAGACGGCATAAGGCGCGGTTTTCGCCGCCTTTTCGAGGTCCGCATCCGCGAAGACGATATTCGCGGATTTGCCGCCCAGCTCCAGCGTCACCCGCTTCACGTGGGCGGCGGCCTTGGCGGCGATCTCCTTGCCCACCTCGGTCGAGCCGGTGAACACGATCTTGGCCACGTCCGGGTGCTCCACCAGCCTGGCCCCCGCGACCTCCCCTGCCCCAGGCAGAACCTGGAGCACCCCCTCGGGGAGGCCCGCCGCCAAGGCCAGCTCGGCCAGCCTCAGCGCGGTCAGCGGAGTCCATTCGGCCGGCTTCACGATCACCGTGTTGCCGGCCGCGAGCGCGGGGGCGACGCCCCAGGACATGATCAGCATGGGGAAGTTCCACGGCACGATGACGCCCACGACGCCCAGCGGCTCCTGGAACGTGACGTCCACGCCGCCCGGCACCGGAATCTGCTTGCCGTGGTTGCGCTCGGGGGCGGCGGCGTAGAAGTGCAGCACGTCGCGTACGCTGCCGGCCTCCCAGCGGGCGCTCCCGATCGGGTGCCCGGCGTTGGCCAGCTCCAGCCGCGCCAGCTCCTCGCCGTGCTCGCCCACCAGGTCGGCGAAGCGCCGCAGCAGCCGCGCCCGGTCGCCCGGCGCCACGTCCCGCCACCCCGCGTACGCCTTCCTGGCACGCTCCACAGCCCGGTCGACCTCGGCCGCGTCGGCGAACTCGACCTCGGCGAGCACGTCCTCCGTCGCCGGATTAACGATCTTCATGCGTCCCTTCACATCCGCTCGAAACCACGGAACAGCTCCCAGTCCGTCACCGCCGCGTCGAAGGCGGTCAGCTCCACCCGCGCGTTGTTGGCGTAGTGCTCGACCACGTCCTCGCCGAACGACTCACACGCCAGCTTCGACCCCTCGAACAGGGCGAGGGCGTCGCGCAACGTGTGCGGCACCGTCTCGGCGCCCGAGGCGTAGGCGTTGCCCTCGTACGCCTCCTCCAGCGGCAGCTCGTTGTCGATCCCGTGCAGCCCGGCCGCGACCAGCGCCGCCACCGCCAGGTAAGGGTTGACGTCGCCGCCCGGCACCCGGTTCTCCACGCGCAGCGAGTGGCCGTGGCCGACGAGCCGGAGCGAGCAGGTGCGGTTGTCGACGCCCCACTTGACGGCCGTGGGGGCGAAGCTGCCGGGGACGTAGCGCTTGTAGGAGTTGATGTTGGGGGCGTACAGCATGGTGAGCTCGCGCAGGCAGGCGAGCTGTCCGGCGATGAAGCGGGCGCCGAGCGGCGAGAGCCCGTGCGGCCCTTCGCCGGCCATCACCGGATCTCCGTCCTGGCTGCGGAGGGAGATGTGGATGTGACAGGAGTTGCCCTCGCGGTGGTTGGGCTTGGCCATGAAGGTGATCGACTTGCCTTCCTGGGCAGCGATCTCCTTGGCGCCGTTCTTGTAGATGGAGTGGTTGTCGCAGCTCTTGAGCGCCTCGTCGTAGCGGAAGGCGATCTCGTGCTGGCCCAGGTTGCACTCGCCCTTGGCGGACTCGACGTACATGCCGGCGCCCTCCATGCCGCGCCTGATGCGGCGCAGGAGCGGCTCGACGCGGGCGGTGCCGAGGAGGGAGTAGTCGACGTTGTAGAGGTTCGCGGGCGACATGTCGCGATAGCCGCGCTTCCACGCGTCCTCGTAGCTGTCCTCGTAGAGGATGAACTCCAGCTCGGTGCCCACGTACGCGGTCAATCCGCGCTCGGCCAGGCGGGCGAGCTGCCTGCGCAGGATCTGGCGGGGCGAGGCGGTCACGTCGCCGCCGCCCTCCCAAACCAGGTCCGCCATCAGCATCGCGGTCCCCTCCTGCCAGGGCACCCGGCGCAGCGTCCCGAGGTCCGGCTTCATCACGAAGTCGCCGTACCCGCGATCCCAGGACGACATCGCGTAGCCGGAGACGGTGTTCATGTCCACGTCCACGGCCAGCAGGTAGTTGCAGCCCTCGGAGCCGTGCCCCACCACCTCGTCGAGAAAATAGCGCGCCGACAGCCTCTTGCCCTGCAACCTGCCCTGCATGTCGGCGATCGCGAGCAGGACGGTGTCGACGCGGCCGGCTGTCACCTCGTCGCGTAGTTCGCCGACGGACAGGAACCCTTCGCTCACGTGACGTCGCTCCGATCTGGACAGAGGCGCTTTCCCGTTGATTGGGCTAGTCTTAGACCATTGAGGTGCATGGCGGGATCCCTTGTCAAGACCTGAGGACATGTTGGACGAGTCGGCGCGTTTGATGACGGTGTTGCGCCCGGTGCGGGCGGGCAACGCCTTCGAGGAGACCGTGGAGCGGCTGCTCCAGGCCATCAAGCTGGGCGTGGTGGCGCCGGGTGACAAGCTCCCTCCGGAGCGGGAGCTCGCCGTTCGGCTCGGCATCAGCAGGGTCACCCTGCGCGAGGCGATCCGCGCCCTGTCGGACGCGGGCTACCTCGACGTACGGCGGGGCCGCTACGGAGGTGCCTTCGTCATCTACGAGCCCCCCGAACCGGGCGCGGGGGAGCTGCGGCAGGTCGTGGCGGCGATGGGCATGGACGATCTGTCCGACGCGCTCACGTTCCGGCTGGCGGTGGAGTGCGGGGCGGCCCAGGTGCTGGCCATGTCCGAGCTCACGGAGGACAAGCGGGCCGTGCTCGTCCGCCGGCTTTCGGACCTCAACCAGGCGCCCCTGGAGGACTACCGCCGCCTCGACACGGCCTTCCACCTGTCCATCGCCGAGCTGACCGGCTCCACCCTGCTGGCCACGACGTGCGCGGACGCCCGCTCGCGGGTGAGCGACCTGCTGAACGCGATCCCGATGCTCCAGGTCAACCTGGACCACGCCGCCGGGCAGCACCAGGCCATCGTGGACGCCATACTCTCGCGCGACCCCGACGCGGCGCGGCAGGCCGTGACCGAGCACCTGGAGGGGACGGCCGCCCTGCTGCGGGCGTTCCTGTCATGACGGCCCCACGGAAGCCGTCACGAGTCCTGACGCTTTACCATCTGCCAGACCGACCCATAGACGGCAGACTTCCCGCCACGCGACGTATGGGGCTTCGCGGCTCGTACCATCAGTTCTAGGCCCATGGAAAATTGGTTCCAGTTCAACATCGTCGACACGGGACGGCTGCCGCTGTTCTGCTACTTCGTCACGCTCATCGTGGCGTTCATCGCCACCCGCATCAACGTGCGCCTGATCAGGGCGAAGGTCGGCTGGTTCCGCAACGTGAACGTGGGTGAGATGCACATCCACCACGTCGTGTTCGGCGTGGTGCTGATGCTGATCGGGGGCGTCGCCGGGCTCATCGTCTCCTCCGCGTCCCAGGTCGGATACGCCGTCGCGGCGTGCATTTTCGGCGTCGGCTCAGCGCTGGTGCTGGACGAGTTCGCGCTGATCCTGCACCTGCACGACGTGTACTGGGAGGAGGAGGGGCGCACGTCGGTCGACGCCGTGTTCATCGCGGTCGCCGTCACCGGCCTGCTCCTCATCGGCCTGCGGCCGCTCACCTGGGACTACGGCACTTTCGTCGCCCCCGCCGCGCTCATCATCGCCAACCTGGCGCTCGCCGTGATCACGCTGCTCAAGGGCAAGATCTGGACCGGGATGGCGGGCCTGTTCGTGCCGCCGATGCTGCTGGTCGGCGCGGTACGGCTGGCGCGTCCCGGCTCGCCGTGGGCGCACTGGTTCTTCGCCAAGCGGTCGCCGCGCAAGATGGCCAGGGCCATCCACCGTGAGGAGCGATGGCGGCGGCCGGTGATCAAGGCCAAGATCGCCTTCCAGGAGTTCCTCTCGGGGCGCCACGATCTGCCATCCACCCGGCGTGGCCGTCGGCATACTTGACGTCATGGCGCTGCCCTCGCGGTACGACGTCCGGCTGATGCGCTTCCCGCCTTTCCAGGAGCGGTTGCTGGACGCGGTGTCACCTGTGTGCGAGCGCTACGGGCTGGTGCTCGCGGGCGGCCATGCGGTGCGCGCCCATGGCTTCACCGACCGGTTGAGCAAGGGCCTCGATTTCGCCACAGAATCGCCACTGCCCGACGTGACCGATGGCGTCGTGGCGGCCTTCCAGGAAGCCGGACTGGAGACGTCGATCATCGAGGTCACGCCACGGCTGGGCCGCTTGGTGGTCGCCGACGCGACGACCGGCGAGACGTGTGAGTTCGACCTCATGCGCGAGGCGCTCCAGGAGCGGCCGATCAGCTGCGGCGCGCTGCGGGTGCTGGGCCTGGACGACGCGGTCGGGCTGAAGATGCGCGCCGTGCACGAGCGCAGCCTCGCCCGCGACATCATCGACGTCGCCTCCGTGGCGCACCTCTACTCCTACCGCGCGCTCGAACGGCTCGCTGCCGTGCACCACGACTCCTTCTCGGTGCATGAGCTGCTCACGCGGCTGGAGTTCGTCGATCTCATGGAGGACGAGACGTTCGAGGCCCATGGCGTGGGCGAGGAGCGGATCAAGGAGATCCGCCGGTTCGCGCAAGGCTGGGTGGAGGACATCAAGCTGCGCAGGGCCGATGACGGGGACGTCGACTACGACGCCGACGATGTGCCCGACATCGACTGACCTCCGTCGATCATCGGCGTGAGCAGCGGGCGCTTGGCGGTGCGGCCGTCGCCCGAGGAGCGGCCGCGCAGGCGGCGCGCGATCCACGGCCCCGCGAACGTGGCCAGCCACCGCGCCTCCGTCGCCGCCGCCCGCCAGGCGGAAGGCGTGGGCAGCGGCGGGAGCGGCGCCATCCAGGTGTCATCGCTGCCCGGCAGCTCCAGCGCGTGCGCGACCGCGGCGGCGAAGCGGGCGTGCCCCTCCGGGCTGGCGTGCAGCCGGTCGCTGCTCCACATCCTGGCGTCGGTGACGTACGCCAGCGGATAGGTGTCGATCAGCGCGACGCCGTGGCGGGCGGCGGCCGCGCGGATGCGGTCGTTGAAGTCGAGAACCCTGGGCAGGAGCCGCCGGGCCAGCGGCGCGATCCTGCCGATGTCGGGGAGGGTCACGGTGACCACGTGGGCCCCCGCGCCCGTCAAGGCGGCGAACATGTCCTCCACCGCGCCGACGACCGCGGCGGCGTCATAGCCGGGGCGGATGATGTCGTTCATGCCCGCCATCACCGTGGCCAGGTCGGGACGCAGCTCCAGGGCGACCGGCAGTTGCTCGTCGCGGATCTGGGCGGCCGTGCGGCCGCGTACCGCGAGGTTGGCGTAGTGGACGCCAGGGTTGGCGCGGGCCAGGTGCTCGGCGAAGCGGTCGGCCCAGCCGCGGTGCCCGCGGACGTCGTCGCCGTCGCCGAGGCCCTCGGTCTGGCTGTCGCCGAGCGCGACGTAACGTGCGTAACTCATGATCTCGTCCTCCCGGCATGGGCGGAGCGCTCGCTCAGCGTCCGCGCGGTCTCCAAGCACCAGTCGCGCATCTCCCGCTCCAGCCGGCAGCCGCCCAGGCAGGACAGGTAGGGGCCGACGCGGTCTCCCTCGCGCAGGAACGACTCCTCGTCCCGGTCGCCGCGCAGGCGCAGCAGGATCTTCTCGAAGAACGCCAGCTTGACCGCGGCCTGCTCGGCCCGCTCCCGGAGTTGCGCGATGACCGGCGTGGGGTCGAGCACGTCCACGGCATGCACCTTGACGGCCAGATCCTCGCGGATGAGCAGGGGTCTGGCGGGCGCCGCGGCGAAGCCGGCCAGCTCGCCGGCCCCGGCCTCGGTGACCTTGAACACCCGCTTGTTGGGGCGGCCGTGCTGGACGACCTCCCGGCCCGTGATCAGGCCGTCGGCCTCCAGCTTGGTCAGCTCGGCGTAGAGCTGTTGCGGGGCGGCGTACCAGAAGTTGGAGACACCAACGTCGAAGACCTTCGTGAGCTGGTAGCCGCTGTATTCGCCGTCGAGCAGCGCGGCCAGCACAGCGTGCCGCAGCGCCATCCGCTAGTCATGCCCATGAGTAGTCATGGGCATGACTATACGCCAGAGCGCGCGAGACGTCAGGACTCGCGCATCGGGATCCGGACCCCGCGGGTGGCGGCCACCGAGGCGGCCTCCTCGTAGCCGGCGTCCACGTGCCGCATGACGCCCGTCCCGGGGTCGTTGGTCAGGACCCGGTTCAGTTTCTCGCCCGCCAGCGCCGTCCCATCGGCCACCGTCACCTGACCGGCATGGATGGACCGTCCGATGCCCACCCCGCCCCCATGGTGGATCGACACCCAGGCGGCCCCGGAGGCCGTGTTGAGCATGGCATTGAGCAGCGGCCAGTCCGCGATCGCGTCCGACCCGTCCGCCATGGCCTCCGTCTCCCGGTACGGCGACGCGACGGATCCGCTGTCCAGATGATCCCGCCCGATCACGATCGGCGCCTGCAGCTCGCCCGACGCCACCATGTCGTTGAAGCGCTCGCCGGCGACGTTGCGCTCGCCGTAGCCCAGCCAGCAGATGCGCGCGGGCAACCCCTGGAAGTGCACCTTCTCCCCGGCCTTCCTGATCCACCGGGCGAGCGGCTCGTTCTCCGGGAAGAGCTCCAGGATGGCCCGGTCGGTGGCGGCGATGTCGGCGGGATCGCCGCTGAGCGCCGCCCACCGGAACGGCCCCTTCCCCTCACAGAACAAGGGCCTGATGTACGCGGGCACGAACCCGGGGAAGTCGAACGCCCGCGAGTAGCCCGCCAGCCGCGCCTCGCCCCTGATCGAGTTGCCGTAGTCGAAGACCTCGGCCCCCGCGTCCTTGAACCCGACCATGGCGGCCACGTGCCGCGCCATCGAGGCCCGTGCCCGCTCGGTGAACCCGGCGGGATCCTTGTCCCGCTCCGCGGCCATGTCCTCGAAGGCGATGCCCACCGGCAGGTACATCAGCGGGTCGTGCGCCGAGGTCTGGTCCGTCACGATGTCGATCTCGGCGCCGCGGGACAGCAGGTCCGGCAGGAGGTCCGCGGCGTTGCCCACGACCCCGATCGACAGCGGCCTGCGGGCGTCGCGCGCCTCGTACGCCAGCCGCAGCGCCTCCTCCGGCGACGCCGCCGCCACGTCGAGATAGCGGTGCTCGATGCGGCGGGTCACCGAGCGCGGGTCGCAGTCGACGCAGATGGCCACACCGCCGTTCATGGTGACGGCCAGCGGCTGGGCGCCGCCCATCCCGCCCAGCCCGGCCGTCAGCGTGATCGTCCCGGCCAGCGACCCGCCGAAGCGCTTCGCGGCCACGGCCGCGAAGGTCTCGTAGGTGCCCTGCAGGATGCCCTGCGTGCCGATGTAGATCCACGAACCGGCGGTCATCTGCCCGTACATGGTCAGCCCGGCCGCCTCCAGCCGCCGGAACTCCTCCCAGTTGGCCCAGTCGGGCACCAGGTTGGAGTTGGCGATGAGGACGCGGGGCGCCCACTCGTGGGTGCGGAACACGCCCACGGGCCGTCCCGACTGCACCAGGAGGGTCTCGTCGCCGTCGAGCGTCGTGAGCGTCCTGACGAGCGCGTCGAAGGACGCCCAGTCACGCGCCGCCCGGCCGGAGCCGCCGTAGACGACCAGCTGCTCTGGGTGCTCGGCGACCTCCGGGTCCAGATTGTTCTGGAGCATGCGGAGCGCGGCCTCCTGGGGCCACCCCTTCGCGGTGATCGTCGTGCCTCGCGGCGCCCGCACGGTGCGGCTCATCCTGACCCTCCTGAATGACAACATTCATCTTTGTCACCCGCAGACTACAACGGTCAGCCGACGAGAAACTGGGTAGCGGCCAGCTCCCTATAGAGCTCGTCCGCGCCGACCAGTTCGTCGTGCGAGCCGACCGCCCGCACCCCGCCCGACTCCATGACCACGATCCGGTCGGCGTTCGTCACCGTGGACAGCCGGTGCGCGATCACCAGCACCGTCGTCTCCCTGGCCACCTCGGCGATGACCTCGCGCAGCCGCATCTCGTTCACCGCGTCGAGCTGCGAGGTCGCCTCGTCGAGCAGCAGCAGCCTGGGCTTGCGCAGCAGCGCCCTGGCGATGGCGACGCGCTGCCGCTCGCCGCCCGACAGCAGCACCCCGCGGTGCCCGACCGGCGTCTCCAGCCCTTCCGGCAGCCTGGCGACCAGGTCGTCGAGGCGGGTACGGGCCACGGCGCGGCGCAGGTCCTCCTCGGTGGCGTCCTGAGCGGCGAAGAGCAGGTTCTCCCGCAGGGAGCCGGCCAGCACGGGGGCGTCCTGCTCGACGTACCCGAGGGCGGCGCGCAACTCGCCCAGCGGCCAGTCGCGGATGTCCCGCCCGCCGATCACGATCGTGCCGTCCTGGTGGTCGTAGAAGCGTTCGAGCAGCCCGAACACCGTGGACTTGCCCGCTCCCGACGGCCCCACCAGCGCGGTCAGCCCGCCGGGCGGCACCTCGAAGCTGACTCCGTTGTGGATCAGCGGCCGGTCCTCGCCGTAGCGGAACACCACGTCCTGGAACGTCACCCCGATCGGCGCGGCGTCGATCGTGACGCCGAGTGGCTCGGCGGGCTCGGCCGGCAGGTCCTCGATCTCCTTGATCCGCTTCATCGCGGCCAGGCCCTGCTGGAGCTGGACCCCGCCCTGGACGAGCTGCCCGATCGGCGGCACCAGGTAGAACAGGTACAGCAGGAACGCGATCAGCGACGACACCTCCAGCGTGCCGGAGGCGACCCGGGCCCCGCCGACGGCCAGCACGCACAGGAAGGCGATCTGCACGGCCATCCACGTCGCCACCCCGGCCAGCGACGTCCACCCGGCGACCTGGAGCCCGCGGTCGCGGGCGCGCACGGCCGCGTCGCCGACCACGGCGATCTCCCGCTCCTCCGCGCCGCTCGCCTTGACGGTCCGGTACGCCTGCAGCGCCCGGTCCAGCACGGCGCCCATCTCGCCCACGGCCTCCTGGGCATGGGACTGCGCCCGCTGGATCTTCGGCATGATGAGCGCGACCAGACCGCCGATGACCACCACCACGAGGAGGGTGACCAGCAGCAGCACGCCGTCCATGGTCGCCATCATGATGATCGCGCCGACCAGCATGAACACCGCGCTGACCGACTCGACGATGCCGTTGGTCAGCACCGCGCGCAGCAGCGTCGTGTCACCGGTCACCCGTGACAGCAGGTCGCCGGGCTTGAGCCGGTCCACGTCGGCGACCCTGAGCCGGAGCATCCGGTCGACGAGCTTGCGCCGGGCGCTGAGCACGATGCCCTCGCCGGTGCGCTCCATGAGGTAGTTGCCCGCGGCCGACACCACGGCGCCGACCAGCACCGCCACGGTTAACCCCAGCAGCGGCCCGGCCATCGACTGTCTTTCGCCGAACGCGTCCACCACGTACTTGGCCAGCAACGGCATCGCGAGGCCCGCCACCGAGCCGATCAGGCCCAGCAACCCGCCCAGAAAGAGGATCTTCCGGTGTGGGCGGACGTAGAGGAGCAACTCCTTGACCACCGCATCTCCCTTCACGATATTTCTCGACTTTCGTCCAACGAACGGTGCCGCCCGATCGGCACCACCCGACGAGGTCAACCTAAATTGACGACCTAAGTATGTCAACTTTGGTTGACCCTCCTTCTTGAGGATGAGACATCCAGAGGCGGCGCTCGGACGAATAGGGCGTCGAGGAACCCGGCCGGAACCTCGCAGCACCGATCAGCCCTTCGAAAGGACCGAACAGCATGGAGCTCCGGATCAACCGGCGTGCTCTAGTCGGACTTGGCCTCGCCGCGGCGCTCGCCGCGTCGTCGTCGGCCGTGCTCCGCATGGACTCCGGCACCGCTTCCTCGCACCGCGAGGCTCCGAAGATCGCGGGGGACCCGCGTAACGACAACACCGACCTGTACGCGTTCGTCAGCCCCGACAAGGCCGGCACCGTGACGCTGCTGGCGAACTGGATCCCGTTCCAGGAGCCCAACGGCGGCCCGAACTTCTACCCGTTCGACACCGGCTCGCGTTACAACATAAAGATCGACAACGACGGCGACGCCAAGCCCGACGTCACGTATCAGTGGACGTTCCGCGACGAGGACCAGCGCGGCACCACCACGTTCCTGTACAACAACGGGCCCGTGACCTCGCTGGACGACCCCAACCTGCTCTTCCGCCAGCGCTACACGCTCAAGCGCATCACGCCGGGCGGCTCCAGGACGCTGATCTCCGACGGCATCGTCGCGCCGAGCAACGTGGGCCCGGCGTCCATGCCCGACTACGGCACGCTGCGCGCCCAGTCCATCGGGAGCCTGCCCGGCGGCGGCAAGGCGTTCGCCGGTCAGTCGGACGAGGCGTTCTTCCTGGACCTGCGGGTGTTCGACCTGCTCTACGGCGGCGACCTGACCGAGGTCGGCCAGGACACCACCAGGGGCTACAACGTCAACACGCTGGCCGTGCAGGTGCCGCAATCCGACCTGGCCGTCAAGGGCGACCCGAATCGGAACCCGGTGATCGGCGTCTGGTCCACCACGGACAAGTTCAACGGCAGCAAGTACGTCCAGGTCTCGCGCCTCGGCAACCCGCTGGTCAACGAGGTCGTCTCGCCCGCCGGGCTCAAGGACGCGTTCAACGCGCTGCCGCCGGAGCGGGACGCAGGCGTGGCCGCGCTGGTCAAGCGCGTCACCGACCCGGAGGTGGCCCGGCTGCTGGAGGCCATCTACGGCATCAAGGCGCCGGCGACCCCGCGCGACGACCTGGTGGAGATATTCCTGACCGGCATCGCCAAGGCCAACGGCCCGATCAAGGCCGACCTGAACTCCCAGATCCTCAACAAGGACGCCGCCAAGCTGCGTCCCTCGGAGATGCTGCGGCTCAACATGGCGATCCCGCCCTCGAAGGACCCGAACCGGCTCGGCGTGCTGGCCGGCGACCTGCAGGGCTTCCCGAACGGCCGGCGCCTCGTCGACGACGTCGTGGACATCGAACTGCAGGCCCTGGCAGGCGCCGCGCAGTCAGGCAAGCTCGTCCCCGGCCTGACGGACAAGGTGGACAAGAACGACAAGCCATTCCTGCCGTCGTTCCCGTACATCCCACTGCCGGGCAACGTGGCAGTGAACCAGCGCTAGACCCCGACCGGCCGCTTCCCTCTCCTGACACGGCCGGTTCCCGCGGCGGCAGACTCCCCGTCTCCCATCGTCTGCCGCCAGAGAAGGACCGGCCGGCCGCGTATCCCGTCGCGGCCGGCCGGTCCGGCACCCAGCTCTGGAGCCTTTGACATGCGCACCCTCGCTTTATTCGGCGGATTCGCCCTCATCGGAGCGTTGATCTTCACGATCGTCTCCTTCTCGGCGGCACCCGCCCAGCAGCCGGCGACGGCCCAGCCCTTCACCGAGACGCTGCGGGAACGGCTCAAGCGCCTGCCCGGCGACTACCGCGGCTGGGCCGAGCTCGGCTCCCAGTACGTGGACCAGGCCAGGATCACCGGTGACCCGTCGTACTACGCCAAGGCCGAGGGCGCGCTGGTCACCGCCGCCAAGCTGGCGGCGGGCGACGACGCGGTGCTCACCGGCCAGGCGGCGCTGGCCGCGGGCCGCCACGAGTTCTCCGACGCGGTACGGCTGGCCGAGCGGGCCATCGCCGCCAACCCGTACGGCGCCGCGGCCCACGGCGTGCTGGCCGACGCCCGGACGCAGCTAGGAGACCTGCGCGGGGCCGAGCGGGCGGTGGCCACGATGATGGACCTGCGCCCGGGGGTGGCGACCTTCGCGCGTGCCTCGTACGCGGCCGAGCTGCGCGGCGACCCGGCCGGCGCCCGCGAATACCTCGAACGCGCCCATGACGACGCCTGGCTGCCCGCCGACCTCGCCTACACCCGCTTCTACCTGGGCGAGCTGGCGCTCCACTCCGGCGATCTGGCCACGGCGAACGACTGGTACACCAAGGCCCTGCAGGCCTACCCCGCCTACACGCCGGCCCTGGCGGGCCAGGCCAGGGCGGCGGCGCTGGGCGGCCGGCTGCCCGAGGCGCTCGACCTCTACGAGCGAGTGGTGGAACGGCTCCCGCTCCCTCAATACCTCATCGAGCAGGGCGAGACGCGGCTCAAGGCGGGCCTGAAAGCCGACTGGACGCTGCTCAAGGCGCAGCAGAAGCTGTTCGAGGCCGCGGGGGTGCGCGACGACCTGACCTGGGCCGAGTTCGAGGCCGACCACGGCGACCCGGCGTCGGCCGTTGAGCACGCCAGAGCCGAGTACACGCGCAACCCCAACCTGGTCGCCGCCGACGCCCTGGCCTGGGCCCTGTACAAGGCGGGCAAGCCCGGCCAGGCGCTGCCATACGCGAAGAAGGCCACCTCGACCGGCTGGCGGAACCCGTTGCTGCGCTACCACCGCGCCACGATCGAGCGGGCGCTCGGCCGCTCCGCGGTGCGCGTCGACCCCGGCTTCGACCCGGCACTTCCCGCGTTGGCGAGGTTCTCATGAGATCGCTCCGATCCGGCCTGCTGTTCGCGGTGGCGGCCCTGGTGCTGGCCGTCCTGCCGGCAGGCCCGGCGCAGGCGAGACCATCGACGCTGCACCCGCTGGGCAAGTTCACCGTCAACCACTACAACGGCCTGCGGATCTCCGCCTCCGACGTGCGCAACCTCGCCGTCGTGGATCTGGCCGAGCTGCCGACCCTGCAGGCCAGGCCACAGGTGGACGCCGGGTACGCGGCCCGCCGCTGTGCCGCGCTGGCCGCCGCCCAGCGGCTCCAGGTGGCCGGCGCGGAGGTGCCGTGGCGCGTGGCGGGCGCCGAGTTCGCCTACCGCCCCGGCGAAGGGGGTCTCCAGACCAGCCGCCTGACCTGCCGGCTCGTGGCCGAGATCCGCGCCTCGGGGGCCGTGGAATTCGCCGACGGGTTCGAGCAGGACAGGATCGGCTGGCGGGAGATCACCGCCGTTGGTGACGGGGTACGGCTGGCCCACTCGTCGGTGCCCGCCGTGAGCGTGAGCCGGGAGCTCCGGGCGTACCCCGACGGCCTGCTGGCCGAGCCGCTCGACCAGCGCACCGCCACGCTGACCGTCGCCGCCCCGGCCCTGGGCCCTTCGGGCGGCTCGGCCGCCCCCGGTGGCGCCGTGCCCGGCGGGATCGGGATCGGCGGGCCCATCGGGGAGGCGCTGGCCGGCCTGGACCGGACGTTCACGGAGCTGGTCGGGTCGGACTCGCTGACGGTGCCGCTCGGGCTGCTGGCCGTGGGGCTGGCGGTGGTGCTGGGGGCCGGGCACGCGCTGATCCCGGGGCACGGCAAGACCATCATGGCCGCGTACCTGGCGGGGCGGCGGGGGCGGCCGCGCGACGCGGTGATCGTGGGCGCGACGGTGACGGCCACGCACACGGCCGGGGTGCTGGTGGTGGGGTTGCTGCTGAGCGCGTTCACGGCGCTGGCCGGGGAGTCGGTGCTGGCCTGGCTGGGGGTGGCCAGCGGCGCCCTGATCGCCGTCATCGGCCTCCGCCTCCTGCTGAACGCCCGCCACCACACACCACTCCACGGCCACGGCCACGGCCACGGCCACGGCCACGGCCACGGCCACGGCCACGGCCACGGCCACGGCCACGGCCACGGCCACGGCCACGGCCACGGCCACGGCCATGGGCATGGGCATGGGCATGGGCATGGGCATGGGCATGGGCATGGGCATGGGCATGGGCATGGGCATGGGCATGGGCATGGGCATGGGCATGGGCATGGGGAAGAGAACGAGGACGGGGACAAGAGCAGGCGAGCCGGGCTGGTCGGGCTCGGGGTTGCGGGCGGGCTCGTCCCCAGCCCTTCGGCCCTGATCGTCCTGCTCGGGGCGATCGCACTCGGCCGCACCTGGTTCGGGGTGGCGCTGGTGACCGCCTACGGCGTCGGCATGGCGGCCACGCTCACGCTCACCGGCCTGCTCCTGGTCAAGCTGGTGGACCGGCTGGAACAACGCGCCGCCGCCGGCCGCCGCCTGGCCGCCAGGGTGTCCGGCCTGGCCCCGCTGGGCACATCCGTCATGGTCGTCCTCCTCGGTACGGGCCTGGTCCTCCGGTCGGTGGCCGCCCTGTAGTCTCACCGCTCAGTTGCCGTCATGAGCCATGGGCGGCGGGCGGCCCTCAGAGGCAGGCCGCAGCCGAGGGCGGGATGACAATGCCGGGCGGGGAACGTTGGAGGTGGCGTGGCGGACGGATATCACGGTGGACTCGCTGTGCTGCTGGATGGCCGGAGGCTGTCGCCCGTGCAGCGCAGGATCGCGCACTACCTCAGCGAGCACCTCGAGGAGGCGATCTTCCTGTCCAGCGTCGAGCTGGCCGAGCGGGCCGGGGTCAGCCAGCCGTCCGTGACCAGGTTCGCCATGGTCCTGGGCTTCGCCGGCTATCCCGAGCTGCGTCAGGCGCTGCGGCCGCTCGTGCTGGGCGGCGCGGCGCAGGCGCCACAGGAGAGCCTGCTGCGCGGCGCCATCGACGCCGAGATCCGCAACCTCGCCTTCGTGCGCGAGCGCTTGACGGCGTTCCCGCTCAAGGAGCTGGGCGAGCAGTTGGCCGCCACCGAGCCGCTGCCCGTGCTGGGGCTGCGGGTCTCCTGCGGGCTGGCCACCACCTTGGCCTATTACGCCCGCCGCATCCACCCCGACGTGCGCCTGCTCACCCATGGCGGGTCGGAGCTGGTCGACGGGCTGCACGCGGCGCGGCGGGCGGGAGCCGAGTGGGTGGTGGCCGTGGTGCTGCCGCGCTATCCCAGGGAGGCCCTGCAGGCGCTGGAGTACGCCGAGAAGCTGGGACTGCGGGCGGCGGTCATAACGGATAAGCCAGAGTTTCCGGCCGAGGTGGTGCTGGACGCGCCCGTCGGCGACCGGCTGGTGTTCGACTCGCACGCGGCGCCGCTGGCCCTGGCCATGGCCCTGGTCGAGGCCATGGCCGACGCGGCGCCGCTGCGTACGCAGGCCCGTCTGGAGGAGTATGAGCGGATGACCGACGAGACCGGTACGTTCCTACCCGGCGATCTTGCGTAGCGACCGCACCGACCAGGCCGTCGTGAGCACCGCCAGCACCAGGAACACCGCGAACGCGATCGGGATCGAGGAGTCCGACAGCCGCCCGGCGAACAACGCCCGCCCCGCCTCGACCGCATGGTAGAGCGGGTTGATCGGCGCGAGGGTCTTCATCCAGTCGGGCGCGAAGGAGATCGGCACGAACAACCCGGCCAGCAGCATGATCGGTAGCAGGAACAGGTTGAGCGTCTGGGACATGCCGTTCTCGTCGCGCACGGTCAGCGCCAGCCCCTGCGACAGGCTGGAGGCGAACAGCCCGGTCGCGGCCATCAGCAGCAGCACGAGCAGCAGCTCGACGGCCCCGATGCGCACGCCCATCGCGATCGCCACGATCAACACCAGGATCGCCTGGCAGACCAGCACCACCATGTCCTTGGCCACCCGCCCGAGCACGACGGCAGGGCGCCACGCGGGGCTGACGGCGTGCCGTTCGAGCGAGCCGTTGCGCAGGTCGGCGATCAGGCCGAACCCGGAGAACAGACACCCGAAGACCGCGATCATCATCATCGCCGCCGGGGTGAACATGCGCAGCGCGTCGACCGTCGTCCCGCCGGGTGTCATGGTCTTCAACAGCGGCGCGAACATGACCAGGTAGAGCACCGGCTGCAGGATGCCGAACAGCGGCCAGACCGGGTTGCTGAACGACTTCTTCAGTTCGTAGCCGGTGAAGAGGACGGTGTGGCGGATCATGCGGCGGCTCCGGTGTCGCGGAGGGAACGGCCGGTCTTGGCCAGGAACACGTCGTCGAGCGTGCATCGGTCGAGCGCGATCGAGCTCAGCTTGATCCCCTGCTCCTCAAGCGCCCGCAGCAGCGCGGGCAGCGTGTGCTCGCCGTCGTCGGCGTAGACGCGCAGCACGTCGCCGTCGAGGCGGGTCTCGCGGGCGAGCGGCTTGAGCGTCTCCGCCGCCCGCTCCGGGTCGTCGAGCCTGAGAGTGATCACATCACCGGAGACCTCCCGCTTGAGCTCGGCGGGAGTGCCCTCGGCCACGACCCGGCCGTGGTCGACGATCATCAGCCGGTCGCACAGCGCGTCCGCCTCGTCCAGGTAATGGGTGCTGAGCAGCACGCTCGTGCCGGACTCGCGCAGTTGCCTGATGCGGTCCCACAGGTTCGCCCGGTTCTGCGGATCCAGGCCCGTGGTCGGCTCGTCGAGGAACAGCAGCGGCGGGTTGTGCACCAGCCCGAGCGCGATGGAGACCCGCCGCTTCTGACCGCCGGAGAGCGTCCGGCCCGGGCGGTCGGCCATCTCGGTCAGGTCGAAGCGCTCCAGCACGTCGGCCGTCGCCCCCGCCGCATCGGCCACCCCATGGATCTTGGCGGCCATCATGATCTGAGCCCTGGCGCTGGTGGTGTCCTCGACCCCGCCGGCCTGGCTCACGTACCCGAGCTTGCTGCGGACGGCGGCGGGCTCCTTGAGCAGGTCGTGCCCCGCGATCACGGCCCTGCCCGCGTCGGGTCTTATCAGCGTGGTCAGCATCCTGATCGTGGTCGTCTTGCCCGCGCCGTTCGGCCCGAGCACGCCGAAGATCTCGCCTGCGGCCACCTCCATGTCGACGCCGCGCACGGCCTCGACCTTCTGCGGGCCCTTGCGGCTCTTGGTGGTGAATGTCTTCTGTAAGTCATGCGCCTTAATGATCACAAGTCTCCTCATGGCAGTTCACCGGCCTCGTCAGGCGGAGGCTCTCGCGTACGTGCTCGGGGGCGCCGTCGTGATGCTTGAGGTGGACGAGGTGTCCCATGGTCTCGACGCGCATCTGGAGCTGCGTCATCCTGCCATACGGAGGCGTCCGAAAGCTGCTGCTTTTCCAGCTTGCCGATGAACGTCAGCGCCGCCTGGACCGGGTCCGCGATGTCGGCCGAGGTCAATAGGGTGAGGGCATGACTGAACGACCAACGGCGCTGGTCACCGGTGCCTCGCGGGGTGTCGGCGCGGCCATCGCCAGGGCACTGGGCCCGACGCATCACCTCATCCTCGGGGGCAGGGACGAGGGCGCGCTCGCAGGCGTGGCGGCGGAGCTGCCCGGCGCGCGGCCCTGGCCCGTGGAGCTGACCGCCGTCACCGAGGCGGATGTGCGGGGGATCGAGCGGATCGACGTGCTCGCGCACTGCGCCGGGATCAGCGTGCTCGGCAGGATCGCCGACCAGCCCGCCGACGTCTGGCGCCGCACCATGGAGGTGAACGTCGTCGCCGTCGCCGAACTGACCAGGCTGCTCCTGCCCGCGCTCAGACGCGCCCGGGGCCACGTCGTGTGCATCAACTCCGGCGCGGGCCAGCGCGCCAATCCGGAGTGGGGAGCGTACGCGGCCAGCAAGTTCGCGCTGAGGGCGTTCGCCGACGCGCTGCGGCTGGAGGAGCGCGAGCTCAGGGTCACGACCGTCTACCCCGGCCGGACGGCCACCGACATGCAGCGCGAGCTGCGCCAGTATGAGGGCGGCCCGTTCGAGCCCGACAAATATCTCAAGCCGGAGACCGTGGCGCGGGCCGTGCTGGCCGCCGTCAACGCCGGCGCCGACGCCCACCTCACCGAGCTGACCGTACGCCCCGCCGCCGGCCCCGTGAACTGAATGGGTCCATTCACTACAGTGGGTCCATGCTGGAACCACTCGCAAACGTAGGACGGGACCCGGCGACCGGCGGCTACGTCAGGGACGCCTGGTCGGACGCGGACATGGAGCTACGGGAGTGGTTCGCGGGTGAGGCCGCGCGACGGGGGCTCGACCTGCGCGAGGACCGCAACGGCAACCTCTGGGCCTGGTGGGGCGACCCGTCGCGGCGGCCCGGCGTGGTGACCGGCAGCCACCTCGACTCCGTACGCCAGGGCGGCGCGTACGACGGCCCGCTCGGCGTCGTGTCCGCCTTCGCCGCCCTCGACATCCTGAAAAGCCGCGGCACATCGCCCAGGACTCCGGTCGGCATCGTCTGCTTCACCGACGAGGAAGGCGCCAGGTTCGGCGTGCCGTGCATGGGGTCGCGCCTGCTCACGGGCGCGATCGAGCCGGAGCGGGCGCTGGCGCTCACCGACGACGACGGCGACACCCTGGCGGAGGTCATGACGCGGGCCGGGCGGAAAGCGCACGAGCTGGGGCGGGACCCCGAAACCCGGGCCACCATCGGCGCCTTCGTGGAGCTCCACGTCGAGCAGGGCCGCGCTCTCGTCGAATACGACAGGCCGGTGGGCGTGGCGAGCGCGATCTGGCCGCACGGGCGGTGGCGGTTCGACTTCCGCGGCCGGGCCGACCACGCGGGCACCACCAGGCTGGCCGACCGCGACGACCCGATGCTGCCGCTCGCCCGCATGGTGCTGGCCGCCCGCACGGCCGCCGAGCGGCGCGGCATCGTGGCCACCGTCGGCAAAGTGCGCGTCTCGCCCGGCAACGCCAACGCCGTCCCCGGCCTGGTCACGGCCTGGCTGGACGCCCGGGGCCCGGCCGAGCTCGACGTGCGCGACCTGGTGGCCGAGCTGGCCGGCGGCGCGGACGTGCGCGAGGAGTCCTGGACGCCGGTGGTCGACTTCGACCCGGTGCTGAGGGACCGGCTGGCCCGAGTGGCGGGCGGCGACACGCCCGCGCCGATCCTGCCGACCGGAGCCGGGCACGACGCGGGAATCCTGGCCGCGGCGGGCGTGCCGACGGGCATGTTGTTCGTCAGGAATCCCACCGGCGTGTCCCATTCCCCTGATGAGCACGCCGAGCAGGCAGACTGCGAGGCAGGAGTCGTGGCACTGGCGGACGTGCTGGAGGATCTGTGTCGCTGACGTACTGGTGCGAACAGGCCTGGCTGCCCGACGGCGTCGCGGACGACGTGCTGGTCGTGGTCGACGGCGACCGGATCGCCCGGATCGGCCAGGGCCCGCCGCCCGGCTCCGCCGAGCGGCTGGCCGGGCTCACCATCCCAGGCCTGGCCAACGCCCACTCCCACGCCTTCCACCGCGCGCTCAGGGGCGCCGCCCAGGAGGGCAAGGGCGACTTCTGGACCTGGCGCGATCGCATGTACGAGGTGGCCGCCCGGCTCGACCCCGACAGCTACCTGCGGCTGGCCAGGGCCGTCTACGCCGAGATGGCGCTGGCCGGGGTGACCTGCGTGGGCGAGTTCCACTACCTGCACCACGCCCCGGACGGCAGCCCGTACGACGAGCCGAACACCATGGGCCACGCCCTCGTCCAGGCCGCCCGCGAGGCCGGGCTGCGCATCGCGCTGCTCGACACCTGCTACCTGACCGGCGGCATCGGCAAGCCGCTGTCCGGCGCCCAGGTGCGCTTCGGCGACGGCAACGCCGAGCGCTGGGCCGCCCGAGCCGACGACCTGGCCGCCGCCTACGAGGGCCAGGCCGACGTGGAGATCGGCGCGGCCATCCACTCGGTACGCGCGGTGCCGCCCGAGCAGATGCCGGTCGTCGCCGAGTTCTCGCACCGGCATGCCGGACCCCTGCACGCGCACGTCTCCGAGCAGCCGGCGGAGAACGCGGCCTGCGTGGAGACGTACGCCGCCACGCCCGTCCAGGTCCTGCACGAGCACGGGGTGCTGGGGCCGCGTTCGACCGCCGTGCACGCCACCCATCTGGCCGACGTGGACGTCGAGCTGCTCGCGCAGTCGGGCACGTACATCTGCATGTGCCCCACCACCGAGCGCGACCTCGCCGACGGCGTCGGCCCGGCCAGGACCCTCGCCGACCGGGGCGCGCCGATCACGCTCGGCTCCGACAGCCACGCCATGATCGACCTGTTCGAGGAGGCCCGGGCGGTCGAGCTGGACGAGCGGCTGGCCAGCGGGAAACGCGGCCACTGGCCCGCCGCCGCCCTGCTCACCGCCGCCACGTCCACGGGCCACACCTCGCTCGGCTTCCCGGACGCGGGCATGCTCGTGCCCGGAGCGTGGGCCGACCTGGTGTCGCTACGCCTCGACTCCGTCCGCACGGCGGGTGCGAAGGGGCTGGAGGCCGTGGTGTTCGCGGCCACGGCGGCGGACGTGCATTCGGTGATCTCCGGCGGGCGCCGCGTGGTCGCGGACGGGCGGCACCGGCTCGGCGACGTCGGATCCCTGCTGGCCGAGGCGATCGGAGCCCTGCGATGACCACGACGCTGATCGACGGGATCGGGCTGCTCTACACCGGCGATCCCGAGCGCGAGGAGATCCCCGGCGCGGCGCTGGTCCTGGAGGACGGCCTGGTCGCCTGGGCGGGGCCCGCCGCCCGGGCCCCCGGCGCCGACACGCGGGTCGACGTGCGGGGCCGCGCCGTCATCCCCGGCTTCGTCGACAGCCACGCCCACCTGATCTTCGCCGGCGACCGGACCGCCGAGTTCCAGGCCCGCATGTCAGGACAGCCGTACACCGGGGGCGGCATCAGGACCACGGTCGCCGCCACCCGGCAGGCCGGCGACGCCGAGCTGGCCGCCCGCGCCCGCGCCCTGGTCCACGAGATGCTCCTCCAGGGCACCACCACCGTGGAGATCAAGAGCGGGTACGGGCTGACCGTCGAGGACGAGCGGCGCTCGCTGGAGATCGCCGCCGGGCTGACCGGCGAGACCACGTTCCTGGGGGCGCACGTGGTGCCCGCGGACATGGACGCCGACTCCTACGTCCGGCTCGTGGCCGGGGAGATGATGGAGGCGTGCGCGCCGCATGCGAAATGGGTGGACGTGTTCTGCGAGCGCGGGGCGTTCGACGGGGATCAGACGCGGGAGATCCTGAGCGCCGGCCTCAAGGCGGGGCTGGGGGCGCGGGTGCACGCCAACCAGCTCACGGAGGGGCCGGGGGTGCGGATCGCCTGCGAGCTGGGCGCGGCTTCAGCCGACCACTGCACCCATCTGACGGCGGCCGACGTGGCTGACCTGGCCTCCTCGGGCACGGTGGCGACGCTGCTGCCGGGGGCGGAGTTCTCGACGCGGTCGCCGTACCCGGACGCCAGGCGGCTGATCGACGCCGGGGTCGTCGTGGCGCTGGCGACCGACTGCAACCCGGGGTCGTCGTACACCTCGTCGATGCCGTTCTGCGTGGCGCTGGCCGTGCGCGAGATGGGGATGACGCCGCTGGAGGCGATCCGGGCGGCGACGTACGGCGGGGCGCGCGCGCTCCGCCGTACGGACGTAGGCTGGCTGCGGCCCGGAGCCCGCGCGGACCTCGTCGTGCTCGACGCCCCGTCCTACGTCCATCTGGCCTACCGGCCCGGCGTACCCCTCGTTCACCAGGTGTTTCAGGGCGGTCTCCTCCTTTAGGAGGACATCCAGAACCCTCCCTCGGACGTAGTGCTTTAGGGAATCTTTGCATGTGGCCGGACGTTGCCCGGATATAGAACGCAGCTGCGGAACGAGGTGCCTGGGGATGGCAAGGCCTACGGGGAGTCGCACGCAGGAGCAGCACGTCGCAGACCGCGATCTGCTGGGGACCTATTTGGCCGAGATCGGCCGGGTCCCACTGCTCACGGCGGAGGAAGAGGTAGAGCTCGCCAAGCGGATCGAGGCGGGACTCTTCGCAGAGCAGTTGCTCGACAGCGGGGGCTCGGAGCCGCGGATCGGGGACGCGGCGGACGAGGAGCTGGAGCGCCTGGCCATCTCGGGTCAGCGGGCCAAAGACGAGTTCATCCAGGCCAACCTGCGCCTGGTGGTGGCGGTGGCCAGGAAATATTCGGGCAGGGGGATGCCGCTCATCGACTTGGTCCAGGAGGGGAACCTGGGCCTTGTTCGTGCCGTGGAGAAATTCGACTACCGCCGGGGATACAAGTTCTCCACGTACGCGACCTGGTGGATCAGGCAGTCGGTGGGGCGGGCCATCCATGAGCAGGCGCGGCCGGTGCGGCTGCCCACGCACGCCGGGGAGCAGATGACCCGGCTGATGCGGGTGCGCCGCGACATGCTGGCCGAGTTCGACGCCGAGCCGACCGACGACGATCTCGCCGAGATCCTGGAGCTGCCGATCGAGCGCGTGCGCGAGCTGCGGCGATGGGCCTCCGACCCGGTCTCGCTCCAACTGGGGGTCGGTGACGAGGACGAGACCGAGCTGGGCGACATGATCGCCGACGAGACGTGGGCCGATCCCGAGCAGCAGGCGATCGACATCCTGGAGCGGGAGCGGCTGGACGAGTGGCTGACCGGGCTCGAGGGCTCCACCAGCGAGATGCTGCGGTGGCGATACGGGCTGGTGGACGGGCGCGAGCACACGTTGACGGAGGTCGGGGAGCGCTACGGCATCGGGCGCGACCGGGCTCGCCGCATCGAGCGTGACGCTCTGGCCCGTCTCCGCAAGATGGCCACGGCCGCCGCCTGACCTCTCGCCCTCCTGGCACCGGCTGAGGCCCGGTCCGCCGTACACCTTCCCGCCGATGCGCCGCGTCGGCGACGTGTGGTGCGGCGGAGGCCGGCTCAGTCGGTGCGGAGCAGGCGGCGGAGAAACTCCTGGACGGCCGCCTCGGCGGTGTCGTGGCCGCCGCCCCTGGCCACCAGGAGCGCGCTCTCGTTGACGGCCGCGAGCAGCATGTGCGCGTGCAGGTCCAGGAACTCGGCCGGCACCGCCCCCGTGGCTTCCAGCGCGCTCTTCAGCATGCCGAACGAATAGCGCTCCTCCAGGGCCCGCCACCGCTCCCACCCCAGCACCGAGGGCGCGTCGATGAGCACGACGCGCTTGATGACCGGGTCCCCGGCGAGCCTGATCCAGGCCAGCACGCCCGCCTCCAGGGCCGCAGCCGGGTCGGAGAGGCCGCGGACCGCCTCCACGATCATGGCGCCGATGGCCGACTCCGTGGCCTCCAGCACCGCCTCGAACAGCGCGTCCTTGCCCGCGTAATGGTGGTAGAGCGCCCCTCTGCTCAGCCCCGACTCCTGCAGCACCGCCTCGATCGAGGTGTCGTCGTAGCCCCGGTCGGCGAACAGCCGCGTGGCGATCGATAGGACCCTGTCGCGGGTGGCCGCGCCGCGCTCCGCCTTGAGGTTCATGGCATCACTCTAGACAAACCGACTGTCAGTCGGTAATTTCTAGACCGACAGTCGGTCTGTAATCCTGGAGGAACCCGTGAACGGCATCCACTATGTGGACGTGGGGCAGGGCCCGGTGGCGCTGTTCGTGCATGGCGTCGGCACCAGCTCATACCTGTGGCGCAACGTCATCGCCGAACTCCGCGACGAACGCCGCTGCGTCGCCATCGACCTCCCGCCGCACGGCGGCAGCGCCCCGCGCGCCGACCTGTCCATCCCCGCGCTGGCCGAGGCGGTGGAGGAACTGTGCGAGGAGCTCGGCCTCACCGACGTGGATCTCGTCGCCAACGACACCGGCGGCGCGGTGGCCCAGGTCTTCGCCGTACGACACCGCGAGCGGCTCCGTACGCTCACGCTCACCAACTGCGACGTGCACACCAACACGCCGCCCAAGGCGTTCGAGCCCACCGTCGAGCTGGCCGCGCGCGGCGAACTGGCCGCACTCACCGCGGCCGTGCTCGACCAGCCGGAGCTACTGGCCAAGACCGCCTACGGCGACGGCTACGAGCGGATCGACGACCCGGCGGCGATGGTGGACGCGTACCTGCGGCCGATCTTCGCCAAGCCGGACGGGGGCCGGGCCTTCGAACGGCTGCTGACCTCCATCGACGCCAAGGACATGATCGCCATCGAGCCGCAGCTCACCGTGCTGACCGTGCCGACCCTCGTGGTCTGGGGCACGGGCGACGTGTTCTTCGACGTGAGCTGGGCCCGCTGGCTGCGCGACACGATCCCCGGCGTCAGGGAGATCGTCGAGATCGCGGGCGGCAGGCTGTTCTTCCCCGACGAGCGGGCCGGCGAACTGGTGCCGCACCTGCGCCGCTTCTGGGCCCAGCCCTGAGCGGGGCCGGGCCGCCATAGGCTGCCTTTCATGCATATCGAGATGTTGCGTCGTTACCCGGTCAAGTCGATGCTGGGGGAGGAGGTCGCCGAGAGTGAGGTGACCGAGCGCGGGCTGGCCGGGGATCGGGCGCGGGCGGTGCTCGACGTCGCGACCGGGAAGATCGCCAGCGCCAAGAACCCGCGGCTCTGGCGCGACCTGCTGACCGTCGATGGCGCCCGCGTCCCGGGGGACGAGGAGCTGTCCAGGCTGCTCGGCCGCGAGGTGCGACTGATCGACGTGCCGCCGGAGGGCGCGGAGTTCGAGCGATCGCTCCCCGAGCGGGTGCTCGCCGAGGGCATCGAGGCGGAGGTGCCCCACACTGTCGGCACGCTGGGCGGCGCGTCACCCGGCGGCACGTTCTTCGACTTCGCGCCGATTCATCTGATCACCACCGCGGCAATCGAGCGGATCGGCGCGCTCAGCCCGCGCGGGCAGGTCGAGGCCCTCCGCTACCGGCCCAACCTGGTGATCGGAGCGGCCGCGGAGGGCTTTCCGGAGAACGCCTGGGTGGGCCGGGAGCTGCAGGTCGGCGACGACGTGGTGCTGGAGGTCATCGTGGCCAGCCCACGGTGCGCCGTGCCGACGCTGGCGCACGGGCCGCTGGGCCGCGACCCGGAGGCGCTGCGCACGGTGGCCCGGCACAACCGGGTGCCGGTGTTCGACATGGGGCCGCAGGCGTGCGCGGGGGTGTACGCCCGGGTGGTGCGGCCGGGGCGGGTCAGGAAGGGCGACCGGGTACGCCTCGGCGCCCCGAGGTGACGGCCGTGCCCATGCTCTCGTCTGACCCGTGACCCCGGCTCAGACCAGCGGAGTGAGGTATTTGTCCAGGTCGTCGAGGATCTTGCCGGCGGCCGTGACGCCGATGCCGGTCATCCAGATCTCGTCGTCCACGTTGTAGGCGTGGCCGGCCTTGACGGCGGCGAGGTTCTTCCACAGCGGCCCGCCGGTGACCTCGGCCTGGGACTTGGCGGCGGCCTCGCCGTACGCGCTGTAGAAGATCGCGTCGGCGTCGGCCTTGGCGATGTTCTCCTGGCTCAGCTTGCCGAAGCGCTTGTCCTGCTGGTCGGCGAGTTGCTGCGCCTCGGGCCGGGGGATGCCCGCGTCGCCGACGACGATGCCGCTGAACGACTCGGGGCCGTACATGCGGATTTCGGTCGGCATGAACCGCACGATGCTCACCTGGAGCTTCGAGAACCTGGCGCCGACCTCCTTGGCCCGCGACTCGTACGCCGACAGCAACTGCGTGGCCTGGTCCTTCTTGCCCAGCGCCGCGGCGTCGAGCTGGAAGTTCTCCTTCCACGTGACGCCGACCTTCTCGGTGAACACGGTGGGGGCGATCTTGCTGAGCTTGTCGTAGAAGGCGGCCTGCCGGAACTTGGAGCCCAGGATGAGGTCCGGCTTGAGCGCCATGATGGCCTCGATGTTCGGGGCCTGCAGGGTGCCGACGGCCTTGGTGGCCGACAGGGCCGAGCCGAGGTACGCCGGCCACTTCTGGTTCTCCTGGGCCTGCGCCGCGCCGACGGGCGCGAGGCCGAGCGAGACCATGGTGTCGAGCTTGTCCGTGTCGAGCACCACGACCCGCTTCGGCGTCATGGGAACTTTCGTCTCGCCCATGGCGTGCTTGACGGTCCTGGTTGGCCCCTCCTCCTGCGTGGACGTGGAAGTCCCGCAGGCGGCGAGGGCGAGGAGGGGGAGCATGGCGGCGACGGCCAGGGGGAGGCGCATGAGGATTCCTTGATCGCTTAGGTAAGGCAAGCCTAAGTGTCTCATGACCGAAATAGCGGCTCAAAAATCGGGCGAGTGAGAAGCCCGAAACGTACCCGAAACATCAGCGCGGCGAGATTCACGAATGTGAAACACACCTGGTCGAGCCATGAAACGCCGGGAGAACACGCTTTGGCCACACGTCACATGTAAGGAGGGTCGCTTCGATGATCGACAGCGGCACTACCGCCTGGATGCTCGTATGCACCGCCCTGGTGCTGCTGATGACTCCGGGCCTCGCGTTCTTCTACGGGGGCATGACCAGGGCCAAGAGTGTCCTGAACATGATGATGATGTCGTTCGTCAGCATCATCGTCGTCACGGTCGCTTGGGTCCTGTACGGCTACTCCCTCGCGTTCGACGCCGTCGGAGACGGATCGGGCTTCGTCAACAAGATCGTCGGAGGGCTCGACTTCGTCGGCCTGAGCGGAGTCTTCAACGCCGTCTACGAAAACCTCATCGTCGAGGGCGGCAACGTGACGGCCGAGGCCGCCGCGGTCGACAACTTCCCGCTCATGGTGTTCTCCGCCTTCCAGCTGACCTTCGCCATCATCACCGTGGCGCTCATCAGCGGCGCGATCGCCGATCGCGCGAAGTTCGGCGCCTGGGTGCTGTTCTCCTTGGTGTGGGCCACCGTGGTCTACTTCCCCGTCGCTCACTGGGTCTGGGGCGGCGGCTGGCTCGGCCAGCTCGGCATCGAGGACTTCGCCGGCGGTACGGTCGTCCACATCAACGCCGGCGCCGCGGCGCTCGCCCTCGCACTCGTCCTGGGCAAGCGCAAGGGCTGGCGCAAGGAGCCCATGCGGCCGCACAACCTTACGATGGTGCTGCTCGGCACCGGTCTGCTGTGGTTCGGCTGGTTCGGCTTCAACGCCGGCTCGGAGCTGGCCGTCGACCAGACCACCGGCCTGGCGTTCATGAACACCCAGATCGCCACGGCCGTGGCCGCCGGCGCCTGGCTCCTGGTGGAGAAGCTGCGCGACGGTCACGCGACCACGCTCGGTGTCGCCTCCGGCGCGGTGGCCGGTCTGGTCGCCATCACGCCCGCCTGTGGTTTCGTCGACCCGTGGGCGGCGGTGGTCATCGGCCTGCTCGCCGGTGTGGGCTGCGCCTACGCCGTGGGCATGAAGTACAAGCTGGGCTTCGACGACTCTCTCGACGTGGTCGGCGTGCACCTGGTCGGCGGTGTCATCGGCGCGGTCGCGCTGGGCTTCGTGGCGGCCTACCCGTTCCTGCCCGGCCAGAACAAGGGCATCCTGATCGAGGGCGGCCAGATCAGCCAGCTCGGCCTGCAGGTGCTCGGCCCGGTCGCCGTCGGTGGCTACTCCTTCGTGATGTCCTGGATCATCGGTAAGATCATCGACAAGACGATGGGCTTCCGGATCGCCGAAGACGCCGAGGTGACCGGCGTGGACATCACCACCCACGCCGAGACGAGTTACGACCTCGGCACGGTTCACGCCTCCAGCGTGACGTCCCCCAACGGACCCATCGCCCCCGCAGCTAAGAAGGTGGACGCATGAGGCTCATCACCGCGATCATCAAGCCCTTCAAGCTTGATGACGTGAAGGCCGCGCTGGAGCAGTTCGGCATCAAGGGAATGACAGTCAGCGAGGCCAGCGGCTACGGCCGCCAGCGCGGCCACACCGAGGTCTACCGCGGCGCCGAATACCAGGTGGACCTGGTCCCGAAGGTCCGGCTCGAGGTCCTCGCCGAAGAGGATGACGCGGAAGACGTGATCGACGTCATCGTCAAGGCCGCGCACACCGGCAAGATCGGTGACGGCAAGGTCTGGTCCGTGCCCGTGGACACCGTTATCCGAGTACGCACGGGAGAGAGGGGCCCGGAGGCCCTGTGATGAAGCTGCAGCGCCTGGACAACGGAGTCCAGGCGGAGCACGGCAGGGTTTTCCGGATTGATCCGCGGCGATGCCCGGACGACGTCGTCCGGGCGGAGCTCGGCAAGGGGGCACAGCAGTGAGGGGAGAGGCCCGTTCGTACGCCGCGGCTCGCAAGGAGCGAGCCGCGGACACCGATCGCTGGCTCAAAGATCTTTTCCGCACGGCGAGCGACGGTGAGCACGTCTCGCTGGTCGCCGTCGGAAGTCTGGGAAGGGGCGAACTCGCCCCCGGCAGTGACCTCGACCTGGTCCTGCTGCACAACGGCCGGGCCGACGTGGCCAGGATCGCCGACCGGATCTGGTATCCGATCTGGGATTCGGCGGTCAACCTCGACCACTCCGTACGCACGGTGGAAGAGGCCGTGTCGGTCGCCAGGCAGGACCTCAAGGCCGTGCTCGGCCTCATCCAGGCCCGGCACGTGGCCGGCGACCCCGAGCTGACCAGGAAGGCCAGGGAAGCGGTGCTCGCCGAGTGGCGGGCCGACTCCCGGCGCCGGCTGGGCGAGCTGCGCGACGCGACCGACAAGCGGGCGCAGGCCAGCGGCGAGCTGGCCTTCCTCCTCGAACCTGATCTCAAGGACGGCCGCGGCGGGCTCCGCGACGTCCAGGCCATGCAGGCCGTGGCGGCGGCCTGGGTCGCGTCCGCGCCGGGTCCCCGGGCGCGGGAGGCGTACGAGTTCATCCTCGACGTCCGGCACGCGCTGCACGTCGTGACCGCCCGCGGCACCGACCGGCTGGTGCTGCAGGAGCAGGACGCGGTGGCCGGGCTGCTTGGCCTGCTCGACGCCGAAGCGCTCATGCGCCGGCTCGCCGAGGCCGGCCGCACCGTCTCCCATGCCTTCGACGCCACCTGGCGCACCGTTGACAGGCTTCTGTCAGGTCCTGCTCCCAGAGGCCGCCGCCCGCTGGCGGACGGCGTGGTCGAGCACGGTGGCGAAGTGGTGCTCGCCAGAGGGATCAACCCGCGCAAGGACCCCGTACTCGTGCTGCGCGCGGCCGCCGCCGCGGCCGACTCCGGGCTGCCGCTCGCGCCCGCGACGGTGTCCGTTCTGGCCGCTCAGTCGCCTCCCATGCCGGTGCCGTGGCCCGAGGAGGCCCGTGACGCGCTGGTGTCGATCCTCGGCGCCGGGCGCGCCGCCGTGCCCGTGTGGGAGGAGCTCGACCAGGCGGGCATCCTTGTCAAGCTGCTTCCTGACTGGGAGCGCGTACGCCACCGCCCTCAGCGCAATCCGATCCACCGCTTCACGGTCGACCGGCACCTGATCGAGGCCGCCGCGAACGCCGCCAGCCACACCCGCGAGGTCTCCCGTCCCGACCTGCTGCTGATCGGGGCGCTCCTGCACGACGTCGGCAAGGGCTGGCCAGGGGACCATTCCGCCACCGGCGAGGTCGTCGTGCGCGACATCGCCACCCGCATCGGCCTGCCCGCGCAGGACGTGGAGACCCTGGCCACCGTCGTACGCCACCACCTGCTGCTGCCCGAGACCGCCACCCGCAGGGATCTCGACGACCCCGTCACGATCGAGAAGGTCGCCGCCACCGTCGGCTCCCGCGAGGTCCTCGACCTGCTGGCCGCGCTGGCGGTCGCCGACGGCCACGCGACCGGGCCCGCCGCCTGGAACAGCTGGAAGGCCGGGCTGGTGGCCGACCTCGTGCGCCGCGTCAGGTCCGTGCTGGCCGGCTCGCCGCCGCCCAAGCCGCCCACCCTGTCGGCCGAGCAGGCCGCGCTCGCCAGGCATGGCGGCGGCGCGGTGCGCGTCAACGGGGGAGCGGTCACGGTCGTGGCCCCCGACCGGGTGGGGCTGCTCTGGAGCGCCGCCGGTGTGCTCTCCGCCCACCGGCTCATCGTGCGCTCAGCCTCGTCCGCCTCCGCGGGCTCCACCGCGGTGATCGAGTTCTCCGTCATCCCGGAGTACGGCTCTCCGCCCGACCCCGCGACGCTGGAGTCCGACCTCCGCCTCGTCCTTGCTGGGCGTCTTGACATCGAGCAGCGGCTGGCCCGCCGCGCCAGGGCCGTGCGGCCACCCCGCGTACCGGTGGCTCCACCTCGCGTGACACTGGTGGACGACGCCTCCGCGACGGCCACCGTGGTGGAAGTCAGGGCCCATGACAGGCCGGGACTTCTGTGGCGTATAGGACGGGCGTTCGGGGAGTGCGGTCTTGACGTGAGAGCCGCTCGCGTGGAGACTCTCGGCGCGGAGGCGGTAGACGTCTTCTATGTCGTGGATCGCGCTGGCCGACCCCTCAGCGACGACACGCAGAGGGCACAAGTCCGCGACCAAGTGCTTGCCGCACTGCGATAACCAACAGCACACGGCTTTCGGTCACATGTGTAACGATTGTGCCCGAAATGCCGGTTAAGTCAGGTGCTGCGGATACCTTGTGGACGGTTTGGTGGCCCGTTTGCCGAACGGGACGATTGAGGGGTACGGGAAGCAGTGACGACGGGGAACTCCGACAGCGGCCTCGCCGCGAGGCGGGATCGCGGGAAGCGGTCGCTGCCACGCCTTGGCCTGCGCAACTGGCGCGTGCGGTGGCGGCTCACCGCGCTCATTCTGGTGCCGACCATCGCCGCCGTGGTGCTCGGGGGAGCCCGCGTGGTGGGATCGGTCCAGAGCATCGGCGACTACGACCGCACGGCCACCTCCGCCGAGCAGGCCGGCCGCATCCGCGACCTCGTGCAGGCCATCGGGCTGGAGCGCGACACCGGAGGCTGGATCGGCGCCAGCCGCGCGATGCGCAAGTCGCTGGCCGAGCCGCTCGCCCAGCGCAAGGCGGCGGTCGACACGCTGGTCAAGACCGTCCGCACGGACCTCGACGCGATCGACGAATCCTACGGCCCGCGTGTGGTGAAGGCCGCCGACGAGGCGCGCTCCGACCTGAGCCGGCTGCCGCGGATCAGGGCCGAGGGCCAGACCAACACCATCCAGTACGACTTCCTCACCGACAGCCTCCTCGCGCTCCACGACGAGCTGAGCCTCATGTCCGACGACTCGCGGATCATCGGCCAGTTCCGCGCCCTGAGCGCGCTCGCGTCGGCGAAGGAGGAGGTCTCGCGCCAGCGCGTCCAGCTGATCCAGGCCTCCTACGACACCCGGAACGTCGACGCCAAGGACGTCGAGCAGTTCATCGCCTCCAACGCCCGCGAGCAGAGCGACATCGCCACCGTCGGCACGGAGGCGGGCGTCGAGATCGGCCTGGCCCTGTCCAAGACGCTCACCTCCAGGCCCGAGTACGTCGGTGTCCAGCTCACCAAGTCCCGCGCGATCACGCTGGCCAGCGGCCGGGCCCCCGGCGTGCGGATCACCGACAACCTGATCTCCGCCAGGGCCAGCCGCGAGCAGTGGTTCGAGGACAACACCGCGGTCATCGAAACCTTCAAGGGGATCGAGAAGGACCTGGCCGCCGAGGTGAACCTGCGCAGCAACGAGCTGCGCGAGTCCGAGATCCGCAACGCGATCATCGCCGGTGCCCTGATCCTCGCGCTGCTGCTGCTCGTCCTGCTGCTCACCGTGGCCATCGCCCGCTCCATGGTCGGCCCGCTGCGCAGACTGCGCACCGAGGCGCTGGAGATCGCCGGCTTCCGGCTGCCCGACGTGGTGCATCAGCTGCGGGTCAACGGCGATGCGGCGGTGAGCGACGTACAGCCGATCGAGATCGACGGCAACGACGAGATCGGCGAAGTGGCCAGGGCCTTCGACCAGGTGCACCGGCAGGCCGTGCGCCTGGCGGGCGAGGAAGCGGAGCTGCGCGGCAACATCAGCTCGATGTTCGTCAACCTCTCGCGCCGCACCCAGACGCTGGTCGAGCGGCAGATCTCGCTGATCGACGGCCTGGAGAAGGGCGAGCAGGACGGCACCCGGCTGGCCGACCTGTTCAAGCTCGACCACCTGGCCACCCGCATGCGCCGCAACTCCGAGAACCTCCTGGTCCTCGCCGGTCACGAGGCCACCCGGCGGCGCACCCAGCCGGCCAAGCTGGTCGACGTCGTACGCGCCGCGCTGTCGGAGGTCGAGGGCTACGAGCGCGTCCAGGTCCGGGTGCACCGGGCGACCTCCGTGCTCGGCAGCTCCGCGAACGACCTCGTCCACCTCGTCGCCGAGCTGGTCGAGAACGCCATCCAGTTCTCCCCGAGCAACTCCCAGGTCACGGTCACCAGCAGCCTCATCGAGGGCGGCGCCGCGCTGCTGTCGGTGAGCGACACCGGCATCAGCATGACCGAGGACGAACTGGCCGAGGCCAACCGCCGGTTGGCCGAGCCCCCCGTCGTGGACGTGTCGGTCTCGCGGCGCATGGGCCTGTTCGTGGTCGGCCGCCTGGCGCTGCGGCACGGCATCAGGGTGCAGCTCAGACGGGGCGAAGGCGGCGGCCTGATCGCCATGGTGCTGCTGCCGCCCGCGCTGATCACCGACGGTACGCAGCAGCCGCTGCCGCAGCGTCCGGCGTTCGGCGGCGGGACCGCGCCCGCTCCGGCGGCCCCCTCCACGCCGAACGGGTCGTTCCGGTCCTTCGCCAGCTTCGACTCTTTCAACGCCGGACCGCCCCTGGGTCCCCCCGGACCGCGGCCGCACGACAGCACACCCGGTACGCCCAGGCACACGTTCGACAGCACGCCCGGTACGCCTCCCAGGCCGACCTTCGACGGCACGCCCGGTACGCCTCCCAGGCACACGTTCGACAGCGCGCCGGGTACGCCTCCCAGGCCGACCTACGACAGCGCGCCGGGTACGCCTCCCGGGTCGACCTTCGACAGCACGCCGGGCTCACCCAGGCCGGCGTTCGGCTCCTTCGCCTCCGACCCCGGGAGGGCGGGGGTGAACGGCTTCACCGCCGACACCGACGGCGGTTCCTACCGCAGGCAGCCTGCGTCCTTCGACTCCGGCGCCTTCTCGCCCTACCCCAGCGCGGGCTCGACCCCCTCTGGTAATGGTGCGTTCCAGACGCCGCCGTCGTACTCCACGAACGACGTGCGCAGGCCGGACCCGACGCCCTCGGTCGAGGTGTCGCCGATGGAGCCGGAGCAGGACGAATACCTGCCGATCTTCGCGTCGGTGGAGTCCGCCTGGTTCCGCAGGCCGGCCGAGGAGCGGCCGCCGCAGCCGAAGGCCGATGGTGAGGCCAACCCCGTGCAGGCCGTACCCTCTGGGGAGGAATCGTGGCGAACGGCCGCCGACGCCGGATGGCAGGCGGCGGCCAAAGCCAGCGAGCCGAGCCTCGGCGGCATCACCGCCGCCGGGCTTCCCAAGCGCACCCCCAAGGCCAACCTGGTTCCCGGCACCGCAAGCCAGCCCCCGCAGCTACAGCAGCCGCAGCGGCAGGCGCCGGCGCCCCCGGTCTCACCGGATCGGGTACGCAACCGGTTGTCGAGTTTCCAGCAGGGTGTGCGACGGGGCCGCCAGGAAGTACGTGGACAGGAGGAACAAGAGTGAGTAAGCGTCCCGTCGGGGAGGATGCGTGACAACCCTTAGCCATGAGGCGCACAGGTTTGACTGGCTGATCACCGACTTCGTACGTAACACGCCCGGAGTCGCGCATGCCGTCGTGGTCTCGGCGGACGGCCTCTGTCTGGCCAGCTCGGAAGGCTTCCCGCCGGACCGGGCCGACCAGCTGGCGGCGGTTTCGGCCGGGCTGCTGAGCCTGACCGTGGGCGCGTCCAGGGTGTTCGAGGGCGGCGCCGTGACGCAGACCGTCGTCGAGATGCAGCGTGGTCTGCTCCTGGTCATGGCGATCAGCGACGGCTCCGTGCTCACGGTGCTGGCGGCGCCGGACTGTGACATGGGCCTGGTGGCGTACCAGATGACGCTGCTGGTGGACCGGGCGGGTCAGGCGCTCACGCCGGCCCTGCGCGCAGAGCTTCAGGCAGCCAGGGCTCGGTGATGTGATGGACCTGATGGGAGCGGGCCGTGTACGGCACTGACGGGGCCGGGGACGAAGAGCCTCTGTTCCGTCCCTACGCGGTGACCGGCGGCCGTTCAGAGCCGCGTTATCACCTCGCTATGGAGACGTTGGTCTCGTCGATGTCGGTTCCGGACGACGTGATGGTCATGCTCACCCCTGAGCAGGAGGCCATCATGCAGCTCTGCAGAACGTTCCGGTCGGTCGCCGAGATCTCGGCCCTGCTCCGCGTCCCGCTGGGGGTGGCCAGGGTGCTCGTGGCGGACATGTCCGACGAAGGGCTAGTCCGCCTGCACCAGCCACGCCTCAGCCAGGGACAGCCAGACCTCAACATGCTCGAAAGGGTGCTCAGTGGACTACGCAGGCTCTAGCCCCGGGCTTACGTCGACGAAGATCGTCGTCGCCGGTGGCTTCGGCGTCGGCAAGACGACATTCGTGGGGGCGGTGTCCGAGATCCTCCCGCTCACCACGGAAGCGGTGATGACCGACGCGTCCGCGGGCATCGACGACCTTGGGCTCACTCCGCACAAGCAGACCACGACCGTCGCCATGGACTTCGGCCGGCTCTCGCTCGACCGCGACCTGATCCTCTACCTGTTCGGCACCCCCGGGCAGCACCGGTTCTGGTTCATGTGGGACGACCTGGTGCGCGGCGCGATCGGCGCGGTGGTCCTGCTCGACACCCGCCGCCTGGCCGACAGCTTCCCCGCGATCGACTACTTCGAAGAGGCCAAGCTGCCCTTCGTGATCGGCATCAACGGCTGGGAGGGGCAGTTCCCGCACACTGACGACGAGGTCAGGGAGGCGCTGGCGCTGTCGCCGCACGTGCCGATCGTGCGTACGGACGCCCGCGACCGCGGCTCGGTCAAGGCGACGCTGATCGCGCTCGTGGAGCACGTCGTACGCCTGCGCGCCGCCCCCGTTCGCTGACTCCAGGGCACGTCGGGCGATTTCGTGCCCGTGGTCGTGAGCAGCATGAGCGGGGGCCTCGAACATGTCTCGCACCTTGCCGCCGTCGCCCGGAACCCGGCGATGTCGCCGCACGGTCGCGCTGTCGGAGGCTCAGCGGTCGAGGCGCTGGTAGAGGCGGACCGACAGGGCGAAGAACACGACGGTGATCGCCACCGGCCAGGCCACGGCCATCAGGACCGCGTGCTGCGCCACCCACGAGTCCCCGCCCCAGCCCGGATTGCCGAACAGCTCCCTGGCCGCCGCCACCGTCGACGACAGCGGGTTCCACTCCGAGATCGCGCCCAGCCAGCCCGGCATGGTCTCCGGGGCGACGAAGGCGTTCGACAGGAACCCGATCGGGAACTCCAGCGCCTGGATCGCCACCACCGCGCCCGGGTCCTTCGTGAGCAGTCCCAGATACATGCCGGCCCACAGCAGCGAGAAGCGCAGGAGCAGCAGCAGGCCCACGGCGCCCAGCGCGCCCGGCAACGTGGCGGGCCGCCAGCCGACCGCCAGGCCGCAGGCCAGCAGGGCGGCCAGGACCAGAACCGAGTGGAGCAGGTCGGCGAGGGCGCGGCCGATCAGCACGGCCGAGGGCGCCATGGGCATCGAGCGGAAGCGGTCGGTGACGCCCTTGGAGGCGTCGGTGGTAATGGCGATCATGGTGGCGCTCAGGCCGAAGAGCATCGTCATGCCGTACATGCCGGGCATGAGGAAAGTGAAATAGTCCGCCCCTTCCGGGACGTTGACCGCGCCGCCGAACAGGTAGCCGAAGGCGAGGGTGACCACCACGGGGAAGACGACCCCGAACACCACCGTCATCGGCTGGTTGACCCAGTGGATCAGGTCGCGCTTGGCGACCGTCCAGCCGTCTGCCAGCGCCCACCACAGCCGCCGCTCGTTCGCTGAAATCACCGTCATTTCGCGCTGCCTCCGGTGTTGGTGAGGTTCAGGAAGACTTCATCGAGCGTCGGCCGGCGCAGCGCGACGTCTTCGGCCTCGATCCCGGCCACTGACAGAGCCGCGAGCACCTCGGTGAGCGCCTGCACCCGCTCGCTCACCGCCGCGGACACGTGCCTGGTGTCGCGGTCGACGTCGGCGGGCCCCGACGTCACCCGGCCGACGATCCCGGCGGCCTCCGCCAGCCGCTCCGGGTCGTGAATCACCACGTCGAGGCGGTCGCCGCCGAGCTTGGCCTTGAGCTCGTCCGGCGTGCCCTCGGCCACCACCCGGCCCGCGTCTATCACCGAGATGCGGTCCGCGAGCTGGTCGGCCTCCTCCAGGTACTGCGTGGTCAGCAGCACCGTGGTGCCGTCGGACACCAGGTCGCGCACCGCGCGCCAGATCTCCGCACGGCTGCGCGGGTCGAGCCCCGTCGTGGGCTCGTCCAGGAACAGCACGGGCGGCGCCAGGATCATGCTCGCCGCGAGGTCGAGCCGGCGCCGCATGCCGCCCGAAAGCTCCTTGGCCGGGCCCTTGTGCGCCAGCCCGAACCGTTCGAGCAGCTCGTCCGCCCTGGCCTGGGCCGCCGCCGCGCCCAGGTGGTGGAGGCGGCCGAACAACTCCAGGTTCTGCCGCCCGGTCAGCAACTCGTCCACCGCCGCGTGCTGGCCGACCAGGCCGATGTGGCGGCGTACCTGGCGGGGCTGGGTCGCCACGTCGAACCCGGCCACCTCCGCGCGGCCGCCCGTGGGCCGCAGGAGCGTGGTGAGGATGCGGACCGTCGTGCTCTTGCCGGCGCCGTTGGGGCCGAGCAGGCCGTGGACCGTGCCCTCGCCCACGTCCAGGTCGACGCCGTCGAGCGCCGGCTTTTCGCCGTACGTCTTGCGCAGCTCGCGCGTGAGTACCGCTGACATGCTGCCCTCCTTCGTTCGTACGCTGTACCGTACAAGATACGATTCAGGGCGGCAACCGTACGGTGTACCGTACGAATGTGATGGTTGAGTATTCGGGAAAGGGTGACCCGGCGCGCAGCCTGGCGCTGCTCTGGCGCACCAGCGAGCGGGCCAGCCGCAAGGGCAAGCCGGAGCTGAGCGTCGACCGCATCGTGCGCGCCGCCATCGAAGTGGCCGACGCCGAGGGGTTGCAGGCGCTGTCCATGCGCCGCGTGGCCGAGCGGCTGGGCGTGGGGACGATGTCGCTTTATACGTACGTGCCGGGCAAGCCGGAGCTGTTCGACGTCATGCTCGACACCGTCTACGGCGAGACCGCCAGGCTGGAGGACGTTCCGGGAGGCTGGCGGGGCAGGCTGGAGCAGATCGCCAGGGAGAACTGGGCGCTCTACCTGCGCCACCCCTGGCTGCTCCAGGTGGCGGCCAACCGCCCGGTGCTGGGGCCGAACGTCACCGCCAAGTACGACTACGAGCTGCGCGCCGTGGACGGCATCGGCCTGACGGACGTCGAGATGGACTCGGTGATCACCTTGATCACCGGTTTCGTGCACGGCACGGCGCGGGGCGCGGTGGAGGCCGCGCAGGCCGAGAGCCAGACGGGCATGAGCGACAAGCAGTGGTGGGCCGCGCACGCACCCTTCTTCAGCCGCATCGCCGACGCCGGCCGCTTCCCGACCGCGGCCAGGGTGGGCCAGGCGGCGGGCGAGGAACTCAACGCCGCCTACAGCCCGGAGCACGCCTTCGAGTTCGGGCTGCAGCGGGTGCTCGACGGCATCGAATCCTTGGTGAACAGCCGCGCGGCCAACCCATGAAGGCGGTCTGTCCGATCGGGCCGAACGCACAGGGACGCTTGCCCACGTCGGCTGGACGTCGGTTGCGGATACCGTGAAATGTCGGTGACCAGAGCCAAAGATGTCGGTCCTGCGTGCCGTGAAATGTCGGTTCCCCCTCTGTAGAATGTCAGCTCTATGGATGGGAGGTTCTCTTGGATTTTGTGCCTCGACGAATTGTCGATCACGCGCTGGAGTTCCTGGCGGCGTTCAGGGTGATGATCATCAATGGGCCTCGCCAGTCCGGGAAGACCACACTGCTCCGGCAACTCGAGGCTTGTCGTGGCGGCACGTATCTGACTCTGGATGACGGCACGCTCCGTGCCGCCGCGCATGCCGACCCAGAGGTGTTCGTGGCCGATGGGCCCAGGCCGATGATGATCGACGAGATCCAGCGAGGCGGCGACGATCTGGTGCTGGCGATCAAGTCGGCGGTCGACCGTTCGGCGGGGCGAGGGCAGTTCGTGCTCGCTGGTTCGACCAGGTTTCTCGCGACTCCGTCGCTTAGCGAGTCTCTGGCCGGAAGGGCGGTCATCATTGACGTCTGGCCCTTCGCCCAGCAGGAGCTGGCCGGCGGTGCCACGTCCTTCCTCCAGAGAGCGTTCGAGGAGCCGGAGTCCTTCAGGACGACGGAGCACAGTTCGTACGGCAGAGCGGACTACTTCGATCTCATCGCGCGCGGCTTCTATCCCGAAGTCGTGGAGATGCGGTCCGAGCTTGCTCGCGCCGAGTGGTACAGCGCCTACGTGCAATCCATCATCGATACCGACATCCGGGAGATGGCGAAGATCGATGAGCCTGGCAACCTGCGGCAGTTGCTGAGGCTCGCAGCAGCCTCCACGGCCCAGGAGCTCAATGTCGTCAAGACCGCCAGCGACCTTGGGCTCCACCGTACGACGGTCAGTCGCTACCTTGGCCTGCTTGAAACGGTCTTTCTGGTGCAGTCGCTGCCCGCATGGTCGCGCAATCTGAACGCCAGGGCCGTGCGGCGGCCCAAGGTGCACATCACCGACACCGGACTCGCCGCGCATTTGCTGTCGGTGGACGCCGAAGGGCTGGGAGCGCGCATCGCACCCGCGCGTGGGGCGCTCGTGGAGACCTTCATCGCCAACGAACTGGCCAAGCAGGCGACCTGGTCACCGTTCCGGCTGAATCTCTTTCACTGGCGGGTCAGTCAGGGGGCAGAGGTCGACCTCGTGGTCGAGCGGACCAACGGGCGTGTGATCGGCGTGGAAGCCAAAGCCACAGACGCTGTGGACCTCAAGGATTTCAAGGGCTTGAGCACGCTCAGAGACTCCCTGGGCGATCAGTTCGTTCATGGATTCGTGCTCTACACCGGGCGGCGTTCGCTCGCCTTCGGCGATCGGCTGACCGCACTGCCGATCAGTGCCCTGTGGGACAGGTAGGAGGCCCGGTCATGATGCTCGCCGCCCTGGGGAGCACGCTCCGGCTCAGCGGGGGATCCAGTCCTTCCAGACGATCTTGTTTTCCCGGACCCAGCGCTGGGCGGCCTGCTCGGCGGACATCTTCTCGTTGATCATGTCGCTGGCGACCGCGTTCTGGTCGTCGTTGGTCCAGGTGAAGTTGCGGACCAGCTCGTACGCCTTGCCGCCGTTCTCCGCGAACCGCCGGCTGACGATCTTGTCGAGCAGGTACGGCGGGTAGTCGCAGGCGACCTTCTTCGGGTCGGCGTCGCAGCCCACGGCGTACGGGGGCAGCGCCACCTTCACCAGCTTGACCTTCGTGAACAGCCATTGCGGTTCGTAGAAATACATGAGCAACGGCGTCCGTTTTCTCGTCGCCTCCTGCGCCGCCTTGATCAGCGCCGCCTCACTGCCCGAGTAAACGACCTTGTAATTGAGCCCGAGATTCTTGACGAGCGCCTCGTCATGGGTGACGAACGTCGGATCCCCGTCCAGAATCTGCCCGGCATTTCCGGTCTTGTCGGTACGGAAGAGATGTGCGTACTTATTGAGATTTCGGTAGTCCGTAATTCCGGGATATCGTTTGACCATCCACTCGGGAACGTACCAGCCGATGATGCCCTTGTTCCCCGTGAGGCCGGCCGACAGGGCGACTCCCTTCTCCTCGATGAACTCCTTCTTCAGAAGCGGATGACCCCAGTTCTCGACGATCAGGTCGACCTTGCCGGATTCGAAATCCCGCCAGGAATCGTCCTCCTTGATCTCCCGTTTGTTCACCTTGTAGCCCAGCTCGTGCTCGAGCAGGTACGCCAGCACGGCGGCCTGGGCCTCGTACCCGATCCAGGCGTGGATGTCGATGTTGACGGTGCCCTTGGACACGGCGGCGGGGTTGGGCGCCTCGCCGGAGCAGGCCGCCAGAAGCAGGGCCGCGACCAGCGGCCCGACGAGCGTCTTGATGCGCATGAGGGGTTCTCCGCGACCGCGGCCTCGGTGGATGAGGCCGCGGTCATTAGAGGGGGTCAGGACAGGGTCACTTGGGGATCCAGGCCTGCCACTTGGCGGTGTTGGCCTCGACCCACTTCTTGGCGGCCTGCTCGCCGGTCATGCCGTTGTTGGTCATGTCGTCGGCGACGGCGTTCTGGTCCTCGTTGGTCCAGGTGAAGTTCTTGACCAGGTCGTAGGCCTTGCCGCCGGAGTCGGCGAACTTCTTGCTGACGATCTTGTCGAGGTCCATCTCCGGGTAGTCGCAGGCGACCTTCTTCGGGTCGTCCTGGCAGCCCTCGGTGTAGGCGGGCAGGTTGACCCGGACCAGCTCGGTCTTGCTGAACAGCCAGTGCGGGTCCCAGAAGTAGAACAGCAGCGGCTTCTTCTGCGTCTGCGCCTGCTGGGCTCCCTTGATCAGGGCCGCCTCACTGCCGCCGACGACGACCTTGTAGTCCAGCTTGAGGTTCTTGATCAGGGCGTCCTCGTTGCTGACGTAGGACGGGTCGCCGAACAGCAGCTGGCCCTTGTCGCCCGACTCGGAGGTCTTGAACAGCTCGGCGTACTTGTTGAGGTTCTTGTAGTCGGTGATGTCCGGGTACTTCTCGGCCATCCACTTGGGGATGTACCAGCCGATGACGCCCTTGTTGCCGGTGGAGCCGGCCACCACCGCGGTCTTCTTTTCGTCGATGAACTTCTTCTTCAGGTCCGGGTGGCCCCAGTTCTCGATGATGACGTCGACGTCGCCGGTCTCGAAGCCCTCCCAGGCCAGCTGCTCCTTGATCTCGGGCAGTTCGACGTTGTAGCCGAGCTCGTTCTTCAGCAGGTACGCGACCACGTTCGCGCTGGCCTCGTAGCCCACCCACGGGTTGATCGCGATCTTCACGGTGCCCGCGGTGCTGCCGCTGGAGCCGGCCTGCGGGGCGGCGGAGGAGCTGGGGGAGGTTTCGACCTTGGCCCCGCCGCAACCCACGGCGGCGATGCCAAGTGCGAGGAGGCCTGCGAGCAGGCGTATCTTCATGTCAACTTCCTCTTTCGGGGGGAAGGACGCCTGTCGGCGCCCTGCGTGATGCGGTCGAGCATGACTCCGAGCAGCACGGTCGCGATGCCGGCCACGAAGCCCAGTCCGAAGTCGGTGCGCTGGGAGAAACCGAGGACCACGTCGTAGCCGAGCGCCCCGGCGCCGACGAGGCCGCCGACGACCACCATGGCCAGCGTCATCACGATGCCCTGGTTGGCCGCCAGCAGGATGGCCTGCCTGGCCATCGGCAACTGCACCTTCCACAGGAGCTGGCCCCGCGTGGACCCGGCGGCCGCTGCCGCCTCGACGACCTCGGCCGGCACGGCCTTGATGCCGTCCTCGACCAGCCGGACCACCGGCGGCACCGCGTAGATGATCGAGGCGAAGATCGCGGTGAATCTGGTGGTCTCGAACAGCGCCAGCGCCGGCAGCAGGTAGACGAACGCGGGCATGGTCTGCGCGGCGTCGAGGACCGGCCGCTGCAGGGCCGAGTAGCGCGGCGAGCGGGCCGCGGCCACCCCCAGCAGCAGGCCGATGAGCAGGGTGACCAGCACCGCGACGGCGACCGTGGTCATCGTCCGCATGGTGTGCTCCCACGTGCCGAGCAGCGCGATCGCCAGCAGGCAGCCGAGTGCGATCAGCGCCGGGCGTACGCCGCTCACCCGCCAGGCGCCGAGCAGCACCGCCAGCGCGACCAGCCACCACGGGGCCGAGGTGAGCACGCTCTCCAGCGGGTTGAGCAGGGCGTTGGTGGTGAGGTCCTTGATGAACGTCGTGACCGGATACCAGCTCGTCTCCGCCCAGAGGACGGCGGCGTTCACCTCGGCGACCAGGTTGATCGTCCAGTCCTCCGGCCACACGCGCGGCAGCACGGGGATGAGCGCGAGTCCGGCCGCCGCCAGCGCGCCGGCCGCGACGAGATCGACCCTGCCGAGCCCGGCGTGCGGGCCCCGCCTGGAGACGGCCGTCATCATCCGGTCCAGCATGACCGCCATGATCACGATGGCCACGCCGGCCGGGAGCATGATGCCGACCTGCGCGCGCGACAAGCCGCTCATGATGTCGCCGCCCAGGCCGGGGGCCGAGATCAGGTTGGCGATGACCACCATGGACAGGGCCATCATGATCGTCTGGTTGACCGCCAGCGCCATCGTGGACCTGGCCAGCGGCAGGTAGACCTTGAACAACGTCTGCCGGCCCGTCGCGCCCAGCGACGCCGAAGCCTCGACCGCGGTGGGGGAGACCTCTGAGACGGCGAGGGCGGTGATGCGGATGGCCGGCGGAATCGCGTAGATCATCGTCGCGATCGCCCCGGCCGGCGCGCCGATGTGGAAGAACAGCGCCAGCGGCGCCAGATAGGCGAACGTCGGCATGATCTGCATGACGTCCAGCACCGGTGTGATCGCCCGCCGCACGCGGTCCGAGAGCCCCGCCCAGACGCCCACCGGAATCCCGATCGCCAGCGACAGCAGCACCGCGACCGACACCAGGGCCAGCGTGGCGACGCTCGACTCCCACAGCCCGAGGAACCCGAACGCGCTCACCCCCGCGATCGCCGGCAACGCGATGCGCCAGCCGCCGGCCAGCCAGGCCAGCGCGCCCATGACGCCGGTGATGCCGGGCCAGCCGAGGGCGTACAGGACGGTCAGGAACAGGTCGTAGAGGCCGCCGACGAAGAGCCTGACGTAGTTGAGGAAGTACAGGAAGAGCGGGCTCTCGTTCCTGTTGTCGTCGATCCACTCCCGCAGTTCGGTGATGGCCAGGAACTGCGGCGCCTCCTTGTCGTGCGGCAGCGTCCCCGTGCCGCGGAAGACGAGGTACGCCGCCGCGAACAGGACCGTCACCCCCACCGGCGCCGCCCACCTGGGCACTCTCAGCCCCGAGGGCGTGCTGACAGCCGTGGCGCTCATGCGCCGGCCCGCACCGGGACGTCCTGTCCGGACAGGAACGTCAGCAGGTCCACCCGGTCCACGACGCCCACCAGCGTGCCGCCGTCCACGACCCGGATCGGGCGGGAGGAGGCCGAGGCGGCCGCGATGGCGTCCTTGATGACCGTGCCGGCCGGCAGTTCGGGCCCGTCCAGCGGCTCGCCGGGCTCGGGGGCGCGGCAGATCCAGCGCAGCGTCAGCACGTGGCTCCTGGGCACGTCGCGGACGAAGTCGGCGACGTAGTCGTCGGCCGGCGCGCCCACCAGCTCCTCGGCGGTGCCGAGCTGCACGATCGCGCCCGCCCGCATGATCGCGATCCGCTCGCCCAGCTTGAGCGCCTCGGCCAGGTCGTGCGTGATGAACACCATCGTCTTGCCGACTTCCCGGTGCAGACGGATCACCTCGGCCTGCATGTCACGCCTGATCAGCGGGTCGAGCGCGCTGAACGGCTCGTCGAACAGCATCACCTGCGGATCGACCGCCAGCGCCCTGGCCAGGCCGACGCGCTGCTGCATGCCGCCGGAGAGCTGGTCGGGGTAGGCGTCGGCGTACCCGTCCAGGCCGACGAGGGAGAGGATCTCCGCCGCCCGCGCGTGCCTGGCCGCCTTGGCGGTGCCCTGGATCTCCAGGCCGTACGCGACGTTGTCGACGACCTTGCGGTGCGGTAACAGGCCGAAGTGCTGGAAGACCATGCTGACCTGGTGGCGGCGGATCTCGCGGAGCCGGGCGGGAGTGGCGCGGCCGATGTCCTCGCCGCCGATCCTGATCTCGCCGGCGGTGGGGTCGATGAGCCGGGTGAGGCAGCGTACGAGGGTGGACTTGCCGCTCCCGGACAGGCCCATGACCACGAAGACCTCGCCGGGGCGCACCTCGAAGCTCACGTCTCTGACGGCGGCGGTGCAGCCGGTCTTCTCTCTCAGTGCGGCGGGTTCGAGCTGCCGGTCCTCGCTGTCCAGCACCTTCTTCGCCCTGGACCCGAAGATCTTCCAAAGCCCCGCAACGGTGATAGCCGCGCTGTCGGGAGAAACCCCCACACTCGCCTCCTCGATTGCCGGGGCTCAACATATGTCGGGAATAACAAGATTCTCAACGCCGTGACCTTCTGGAGATCGGTGTGCTTCTCATGCGTTATTCGCTTGAATCGATTAAATCGCCCATAGTTTCACATTTAGTGCGTTAAAGGCTTATTTCGCGCTATGTTGATCAGCATATGGAGCCCCAGCTTTCTTCACATCAGTCACAGCACTCGAATTTTGCCGCGTTATGTTCGGTTGGCCACTGGACGCGGGATGTGTTCCAATTACCCGGCACTTGCTGATTTCCCCTGGGGACACAGCACCCCTCAAATACGCCGATTCGGGCGAGGTGCGTTCGGTGAGTACAGAGCTGGGCGAGAGGCAGGCCAGTAAGGGCAACTGGCGCCTGCGCAATTGGCGCGTCCGGGCACGTCTCGTCGCCCTCATTCTCATCCCGACAGCCGCCACCTTGCTGCTGGGCGGCATCCAGGTGGCCGGCTCGACCACCGCCGCCGGCGACTTCGCCAGGACGAACCAGCTCGCCGTGCTGTCCGGGGAAGTAGGCGCCCTCACCCACGTGGTGTCCGCCGAGCGGGCCACGACCGCGTGGTACATCGCGCGTGACCGCCCGGCATCCAGGCTTCCCGAGGTGCGGAACCAGATGGCCATCGTCGACCAGGCCGCCACGAAGGTACGCGGCACCGCCAGGCAGCTGATGGCCGAGGTCACCGGCCGGACCGCCGACCAGATCGAGAACCTGCTCAACCGCCTGGACGACCTGGCCGCCCTGCGCAAGCAGGCGCTGGACGCCAACCTGCTGCCCGGCCCCGCCGTCGAGCTCTACACGACGGTGATCAACGACCTGCTGTCCGTCCACAACGAGCTGATCAAGGGCAGCGCGGACGACGAGTTGTTCCGCCAGACCCGCATGCTCGACGGGCTCGCCCGAGCCAAGGAGAGCGTCTCCTACCAGCAGGCACTGGTCACGATCGTGCTGGTCGAGGGGGCGTTCGATCAGGACCAGCTCGAGCGCTTCCTGGGTGAGCAGTCCAAGGAGGCCAACGAGCGCAAGGGCTTCGCCGCCGAGGCCACCGCCGAGGAGCGCCGCTACTTCGACGAGACCGTCAACGACAACTCCGCCGAGCGGATGCTGTTCCTGCGCGAGCTGGTGCTGATCAGGGCCACGGAAGGGCTGCCGCTGCGCGGCCTCGACCTGGGCAAGCGCGATGACGCCAAGGAATGGTTCGACGCCGCGAACGTGGTCGTCGACTCCATGCGCAAAGTCGAGGAGCGGCAGGCCCAGGGGATCGTGACACGCAGCGAGAGGCTCAGCGCGGAGGAGCGGCAGCGGGCGTTCGTGACCGCGGTCGCCGTGCTCGCGCTGCTCGTGGCCGTCCTGCTGATCACCACCGGGGTCGCCAGGTCGCTCGTCCGGCCGTTGCGACGGCTGCGCGGCGAGGCTCTGGAGATCGCGGGCAAGCGGCTGCCGGCCTTCGTCCAGCACCTGCGCGAGTCGCGCGACGGCGCGGTCGACGCCGAGGTCCCGCCCATCGGGATCTTCTCCAAGGACGAGGTCGGCGAGGTCGCCCGCGCCTTCGACGAGGTGCACCGCGAGGCCGTGCGGCTGGCCGGCGACGAGGCGCGGCTGCGCTCCAACGTCAACGCCATGTTCGTCAACCTGTCCAGGCGCAGCCAGACGCTGGTCGAGCGGCAGCTCACGCTGATCGAGAAGCTGGAGCGCGGCGAGCGCGACGACGCCCGGCTCGGCGACCTGTTCAAGCTCGACCACCTGGCCACCCGCATGCGCCGCAACAGCGAGAACCTGCTGGTCCTGGCCGGCCAGGAGGCGGCGCGCAAGTGGAGCGAGCCGGTCGAGCTGATGGACATCGTGCGTGCGGCGCTCGGCGAGGTCGAGAGCTACGACCGGGTGAGCATCCAGGTCCAGTCGGACGTCGCCGTCGCGGGGCAGGCCGTCAGCGACGTGGTCCACCTGCTCGCCGAGCTGATCGAGAATGCGGTCTCGTTCTCCTCGGGGGACACCAAGGTCGTCATCTCCAGCAGCCGCATCGACGGCGGCGCGCTGTTGCTGTCGGTCGCCGACCACGGCTTCGGCATGAGCCAGGAGGAGCTGGCCGAGGCCAACTGGCGGCTGGCCAACCCGCCGGTGGTGGACGTGTCGGTGTCGCGGCGCATGGGTCTGTTCGTGGTCGGCCGGCTGGCCCTGCGGCACCGCATCAGGGTCCAGTTGCGTCACCAGGACACCGGTGGGCTGACCGCCATGGTGCTGGTCCCGCCCGTGCTGCTCGCCGCCGTGTCCGGTGCGGAGCTCCAGCTCGGCGTGTCCACGCCCGCCACGCAACAGCTCGCCCCGCCGCGGCCCGGCCCGCGGGCGCAGCTGCCGGCGCAGGCCGGCGCGCCGCCGATGCCACCTTTCGCCGGGCACCCGTCGTTCGACCTCGCCCCTCCGGCGGCCGAGCCGTCGTCGTGGTTCAGCGCGCCGCGTACGCATTCGACCGAGTCGCCGGAGCCGGAGCCGCACGATCCGGCGCGCGCCTATCCCTCCTTCGCCACGCCCATCCCCTCCCATCCCACGCCGGCCAAGGACGAGTTCCTGCCGATCTTCGCCTCCGTCGAGGACAGCAGCTGGTTCAGCAAGCCGACGCCGACGGCCGACTATCGGGACCCGGCCTGGTCGTCGCCGTCGGACCAGGGGGATCCGGCCTGGTCGTCGCCGTCCGGTCAGGGGGATCCGGCCCGGTCATCGTCGTCCGACCAGGGGGACCTGTCCTGGTCATCGTCGTCGGGCCAGCGGGATCCGGCCTGGTCATCGTCGTCCGACCAGGGCTGGCAGGCCGCCGACGCTTCCGTGGAGCCCACCCAGGGCGGCCTCACCGACTCAGGCTTGCCGAAACGGACTCCGAGGGCCAATCTGGTACCGGGCACCGCAAACCCGAAGCCGCCGCCCGCTCCCGCTCCCTCGCTGTCCCCTGACCAATTGCGCAACAGGCTGGCCAGCTACCAGCAGGGCGTGCGCAAGGGTCGCTCAGAGCTCGAGGAGGGCTGATGAAGGAGCTGAGCCAGGCGGCCAGGGACATGAACTGGCTGATCAGCAGCTTCGTCGAAGAGGTCCCCGGCGTGGCGCACGCCGTGGTCGTCTCCGCCGACGGCCTGCCCATGGCGTTCTCCCGAGGCTTTCCCGAGGACCGCGCCGATCAACTGGCCGCCATCGCGGCGGGGCTGGTCAGCCTCACGCAGGGATCGGCTCGGGTCTTCGAGGGCGGAGGGGTCACCCAGACCCTCGTCGAGATGCAACACGGGCTGCTGCTGTTGATGTCGATCAGCGACGGGTCCTCACTGGCGGTGCTGGCCGCGCCGGACTGCGACATGGGGCTGGTCGCGTACCAGATGACGATCCTGGTCGAGCGGGCAGGACAGGTGCTGACGCCCGCCGTGCGAGCTGAGCTGTCCGCGGCCCGCACGCTCTGAGGCGGGCACCTTCTGATGGGAGCAGACGTTGGCATCGTGGCATAACGGGGAGCCGGAGCGCAGCTCGCTGGTCCGGATGTACGCCGTCACAGGGGGCAGGACCGTTCCTCGCACGAACCTCGCCATGGAAGCACTGGTATCGTCGGCGACCTCCGCACAGCTCGGCACGACCTACGCCCGCGAATACCGCGCGATCAGTGAGTTATGCCGCCAGGTGCGGTCCGTGGCGGAGATCTCCGCGCTGCTGAGCGTACCGCTCGGCGTCGCGCGGGTGCTGGTCGCCGACATGGAGGCGGATGGGCTGGTCAAGGTGTACCAGCCGCAGTTGGAGGCGGGCCTTCCCGACAAGGGCCTGCTCGAAAGGGTTCTCAGTGGACTTCGCAGGCTCTAGCCGGCTCACCTCCACCAAGATTGTCGTGGCGGGCGGGTTCGGCGTAGGGAAGACCACGTTCGTGGGCGCAGTGTCCGAGATCATGCCGCTGACCACCGAAGCGGTGATGACCGAGGCCTCGGAGGGCATCGACCACCTCGATCACACGCCCGGCAAGACCACCACCACCGTGGCCATGGACTTCGGCCGGCTCACGCTCGACAGCGACCTGATCCTCTACCTGTTCGGCACTCCCGGGCAGCACCGGTTCTGGTTCATGTGGGACGACCTCGTACGCGGGGCCATCGGGGCGGTGGTGCTCGTGGACTCGCTACGGCTGTCGGACAGCTTCCCCGCCGTCGACTACTTCGAGGAGTCGGGGATGCCGTTCGTGGTCGGGCTGAACGGCTGGAACGGCGATTTCCCGCACATCGAGAGCGAGGTGCGCGAAGCCCTGACGCTCTCGCCGCACGTCCCGATCGTCCGTACGGACGCGCGCGAGCGGCAGGCGGTCAAGAACACGCTCATCACGCTCGTGGAGCACGCCGTCGCCGTGCGGCCTCACTGAGCCATCCACCAGTACGCGGCCACCAGCTCCGCCACCAGCGTCTCGGTCAGCAGGGCGACGTCCGGCTCGTCGTCGAAGGCGTACCGGATCGCGGCCGTCGCGTCCTTCACCTCGGGGCCCACGGTGACCACCGTGGACCCGCGCTGCCGTACCCAGTCCATGGCCTGGGCGTCGTAGCGGGAACCGGGGAAGAGCAGGGCGCGGTAGTCGAGGGTCTTGGTGAGGTAGACGTCGACATGCGACCAGTCGCCGCTCTCGCAGGCGTCGGCGGGGCGGCGCGGGCCCTCGCGGAACATCAGCGCCGACTGCTCGGCCGACGACAGCCGCTCGGCGGGGGCGATGGTGTAGACGCCGTGAGGGCCGTCGAGCAGCTCCATGACCAGCGGGAGCCACTCGTCCCTGCGGTCCAGGAGGTCGGCCGTGGCCTCGGCACTCCGCCTGATCAGGGCCGGGACGCCGGTTTCCGCCCCGGTGAGCCGGGCCTCCAGGGCCAGCAGGAGCGCCAGGGTGTGCTGGAACGTACGGCAGGCCACGCCGCCTCGCTCCTCGCCCGCGCGCATGTCGATCACCAGGTCGGCCGCCTCGGCGAGGGGTGACCCGGGTGCGTTCGTGAGGGCGGCCACCACGCTCGGGCCGCCGGCGTGGCGTTCCACGGCGTCCAGGGTCTCCCTGCTGGCGCCGGTCGCCGAGATCGGGACGACCAGCGTGTCCTTCGAGGACGGGTACGTGGCCGCCGCGGAGGCGTAGTCCGCGTACGCGTCGACGCCGGCCGCCCGCAGGCGCAGGGCGGCCACCCCGGCGGCGTAGCGGGAGCTGCCCATGCCCAGGAACAGGACCCTGCTGATGCCCTCGGGGAGCCGCTGGAAAGGGTCTTCTGCGGTCAGCGCGTCGGCCAGTCCGGCCAGGGCCGCCGGCTTGGACTCCAGGTCGGCCAGGTAGAGCTCGGGATTCATGCGGCGGTCTTCTCCTCGGGATACCAGATGCGCAGGACGCCCATGGGGGCATAGCGCCAGCGGGGGAGGTGGCGGGCGGCGTAGATCAGCTCGCGGCACTCCTGTTCCACCTCGAACGGCCGGATCAGGGTCTCGTCCAGGAGGTCCGGGCGGTCGCGTTCTCTCAGGCGGGCTTTGTAGGCGATGAGCAGCGCGGCGCGGGCCCCGGCCGCCCAGGCCGCCGCTGGTCCGGGTGGCGCGTCTCTTCTCTTGATCGCCACTTGGGCCACGTGCTCCAGGCTCGTGGTGAGCTGAGCCACGTCTCTGGCCGGTGGCTGGTGGGTTTGCCGGTCGGCGACCGTCGGGTTGCCGTCGAAGTCGATGACCGCGTAGCCGTCGCGCCACTTCAGGATCTGGCCTACGTGGAGGTCGCCGTGGATCCTGATCCGCGGGGTGGTGATGGGATTGGTCAAGGGGGCCAGCTCACGTCTGAGGCGCTCGACCCTGGTGACCAGCCAGCGGCCGTCTTCGCCGTCGGTGAGCTCCAGCGCCTCGGCGAGCGCCGTCGCCGCCCGCGCCGCCGCGTCCGTGACACCGGAATGCCCCGCGCCGGCGCCGGAGAGCGGGTCGTCGTGCGGGGGGAAGGCGGACAGGGCGAGGTGGAGGTCGGCGGTGAGGCGGCCCAGGTCGGCGGCGAAGGACGTCGTGCCGGACACCGCCTCGTCCACGCACCACTCCCAGCCGTCTCTCGCCTCCGGCAGGTAGCCCGTCACCAGGGCCAGGAGGCACTCGCGGCCGTCCAGCATCCCGGTCACCGCGGCGTAAGGCGGCGCCGTGTCGTTGAAGCCCGACTCAACGAGGTGGGCGAGGATCTCCGGCGTGGGGTGGGGCAGGGGCATCGGCGGGGTGAACCACTTGACGACCACTTTTTCGGACACCACCACCGAGTAGTTCGTCTGGTCCACGTGCGCCCCGAAATCCCGCTCAGCCGGGACCCCAGTGTAGAGATCACCAGGGTTGTGCGAGAGGGTGGGCAACTGGCGGAACCGGCGCACGGCGAACCCCGGCGGCGGGTCGCTCTCCAACGCCGTCACAAGTGCGGTGGTGAGACCGCGATCTCGCGCTGTGAGGGGCCTCTCACCCAGGGAGATCAGCCGGCCAGCTATTGAATCCCACTTCAACACAAAACCCAAACTTCCAGGTAGTAATATAGGCCAAAGTCTTGCTCATGTTGATTTGTCCTGCAACACTCCTGGTTTGGTCTGCTGTGTCCTGTAAGGTCGCGCGACCCCTCTTACATCGCACATTCAGAAGGAGTAGCGGCCTTGTCCCGTATCCGGTTCACCCGTCGTCTACCGGTTGCCGTTGCGGTGGCCGGACTCGCGCTTGCCGTCACGGCGTGCGGCGGTGAGTCGTCGAACAGCTCAGAAGGTACGACCGCGGCGGCGGCCGACCAGCTCAAGCCCAACGCGGACCTGACGAAGCAGACGCTCAATGTGACGGTCTGGGACGGTTACACGCCCGCGGAGCTTCCTGCGAAGGTCAAGGAGAAGCTCAAGGTCAAGGACATGAAGATCACGCTGCACGCCACCAACGAGGAGGCGATGGCGAAGCTGACCGCCTCCGGCGACAGCGGCATCGACGTGGCGTTCGTGTCCGGCCAGTACGCTCAGGCGCTCAACGAGCAGGGCCTGCTCGAGCCGATCCACGCCGAGCTGATCCCCAACCTGGCCAACCTCTACCCGGAGGCCACCCAGCTCTCCTACGACAAGGGCAACAAGTACTCGGTGCCCTACACCTGGGGCACGACCGGCATCTGCTATCGCACTGACCTGGCGAAGACCCCGGTGGAGAGTTGGAACGATCTTCTCAAGCCGCCCGCCTGGGCCGAGAAGAAGGTCACCATGATGACCACCGAACGCTGGCTGGTTCTGCCCGCGCTCAAGGCACTCGGCTTCTCCGTCAACACCACCAAGGACGACGAGATCGCCAAGGCCAAGGAGCTGCTGCTGGCGGCCAAGCCCCACCTGCTCAGCTACGACGACACGACGTTCGGCGACAAGCTGAAGTCCGGCGAGGCCGCGATGGTCGAGGCGTGGGACGGCTGGTGCCCGACCACGGACCCGAAGGGCAACATCGCCTTCAAGGTGCCGAAGGAGGGCAGCGACCTCTGGGTGGACACCATGGTGATCATGAAGTCCTCCAAGAACAAAGAGGCCGCGCACGCCCTGATCAACTACATCCTCGACCCCGCGATCCACAGCTGGGCGGCCGAGAACATCAACTACAAGGTCCCCAACAAGGCGGCCATGGAGCGGGTGCAGGTCCCCAAGGGCTCGCTGCTCGGCATCAAGCCCGCAGAGCTGCTCAACGGTGAGTCGATCATCGACCTGGGTCCGGCGTCCACGAAGTACTCCCGACTGCAGACCGAAGTCACGGCGCAGTCCTAGTCGCGGTGAAGTCTGAGATCAAGGCCCGGCCGGCGGCCCGTTCGCGGGGACGCCGGCTGGGCGCGTTCGTTTTCCTGTCGCCGGGGCTGACTTACCTGCTCGTGCTGCTGGTGGTGCCGCTGGCACTGGTGCTGAGCTACACCGTCTTACAGCGCGGGCGCTTCGGCGGCGTGGTGTACGAGTTCACCACGGAGAACTTCACCCGCCTGATCGACCCGCTCTACCTGAGCGTGCTGGGCGGCTCGCTGAAGCTCGCTGCCCTGACGACGGTGATCGCGCTGCTGGTCGGCTACCCGACGGCCTATGTGATCGCCCAGTTGCCGCGCAAGTGGAAGACGGTCGCGCTGGTCGCGATCGTGCTGCCGTTCTGGACGAACTTCATCATCCGCGTCTACGCGTGGATCATCCTGCTCAGCGGTCCAGGGCTGGTCAACAGCGGGCTGAAGGCGCTCGGGCTCGGGCCGTTCGAGCTGCTCTACAACGAGGGCACGATCGTCACCGGGTTGCTCTACTCGTACCTGCCGCTGATGGTGCTGCCGCTGTACGCGGCGATCGAGCGGCTCGACCCGCAGCTGCGGGAGGCGTCGGCGAACCTGGGGGCCTCGGCGTTCACCACGTTCCGCAAGGTCACGCTGCCGCTGACGATCCCGGGTGTGCTGACGGGATGCCTGTTCGTGTTCGTGCCCAGCTTCGGCAACTTCGTCATCCCGGAGATGCTCGGAGGCAACAAGTCCACCATGGTCGGCAACCTGATCCGCACCCAGTTCCTGTCGGCGCGCGACTGGCCGTTCGGCGCGACGCTGGCGCTGGCTCTCATCGCGGTGCTGATCGTCTTGCTGATCGCGCAGGCATGGGCGGCCCGCCGTGCGTAGGTCCAGGCTCCTGTACGTCCCGTTCTGGGCCACGTACGCCTTCCTCTACCTGCCGATCGCCGTGCTGGTGGTCATGTCGTTCAACGCCGGCGAGTCGGCGTACACGTACGAGGGGTTCAGCCTCAAGTGGTACGGCGAGCTGGCCGGCGACGAGCGGGTCAGGGAAGGCGTGGTCAACACGCTGATCGTGGCCGTGGGCTCGACCGCGATCGCGACCGTGCTCGGCACGATGCTGGCCGTGGGGCTGGCCAGGTACTCCAGGTCCAAGACCCTCGACGCCATCGCGCTGATGCCCGCCGTGCTGCCCGACCTGGTGCTGGCGATCGGGCTGCTGATCTTCTACGGGATGATCCAGCTGACGCTCGGGCTGTACTCGGTGGTCCTCTCGCACGCGCTGTTCTCTATGGCGTTCGTCGCCGCGGTGGTGCGCACGCGGCTCACCAACAGCGACACGTCGCTGGAGGAGGCGTCGCGCGATCTGGGCGCCGGGCCCGTGGCCACGTTCATGAGGATCACGCTGCCGCAGCTCGGGCCGGGCATCGTGGCGGGCGCGCTGCTGGCGTTCACACTGTCGCTGGACGAGTTCGTGATCGCCTTCTTCACGATCGGCAACGCCGAGCCGACGCTGCCGATCGTCATCTACTCGATGATCCGATTCGGGGTCACCCCGAAGATCAACGCGCTGGCCGCGATCCTGCTCCTCGTGAGCTTCACGGCGGTGATCGCCGGGCAGCGAATGACCAAGATCGGGGAGTCCCGTGCTCAAGATTGACGGCGTCACCCGCAGGTTCGGGAACGTCACCGCGCTCGACGACGTCTCGTTGCAGATCGACCAGGGCGAGTTCTTCGCCCTGCTGGGGCCTTCCGGTTGCGGCAAGACCACGTTGCTGCGCATCATCGCCGGGTTCGAGTCGCCGGACGCCGGCACGGTGACGCTCGACGGCGACGACCTGCTGGCCAAGCAGCCGAACCGGCGGCCGATCAGCCTCATGTTCCAGTCGTACGCGCTGTTCCCGCACATGACCGTGGCCAAGAACGTGGCGTACGGGCTGGAGCGGGAGCGGCTGCCGCGCCAGGAGATCAAGCAGCGGGTCGGCGAGGTGCTGGAGACCGTCGGCCTGTCGGCGCACGCCGGGCGCAAACCCGCCCAGCTGTCCGGCGGGCAGCGGCAGCGGGTCGCGCTGGCTCGCTCCATCGTCAAACGGCCCCGCCTGCTGCTGCTCGACGAGCCGCTTTCGGCCCTGGACAAGAAGGTCCGCGCGGACATGCAGCTGGAGCTCAAGCGGCTGCAGCACGAGGTCGGCATCACGTTCGTGGTCGTCACGCACGACCAGGAGGAGGCCATGTCGCTGGCCGACCGCATCGCGGTCTTCGACAGCGGCCGCGTCGTCCAGGTGGACCAGCCGGTCCCGCTCTACGAGCGGCCGTGCTCGCCGTTCGTGGCCGACTTCGTCGGCGCCAACAACCTCTTCCACGGCACCGCCAGCGGGCTGGACGCGCTCAAGAGCGACGAGTTCGGCATGCTGGCGGGCAAGCCCCTGGCGGAGCTGTCGGCGGGCACCCCGGCGCTGCTGGCGATCCGTCCCGAGAAGGTCGAGCTCGTGGACGAGAACGCCGCCAGAGGCATGCAGGGGGCCGTCCTGGACGTCAGCTTCTACGGCGGCGTCTCGCACATCTCCGTGGACGTGCCGGGGCACCCCAAGCCGGTGCTGGTCGCCGTGCAGGGGGCCAGCGCGGTGCAGGCGGGCGCCAAGGTCAAGGTGCGATGGAAGGCCGAGGACGCGGTCATCATGGGGGTCGCCCCATGAGGCCCGGGTACGCGGCGCGCCGGTCAGCCTGCCAGGTCGTTGCCCGTGGCGGCGCGGGCGTAGCTCAGGATCAGCTCGGCCGCCTCCTCCGGGCCGATCACCGGGTGCCGGGCCGTGATGCGATAGCCGTAGGCGTCCTCCAGGGCCACCAGGTTGCGGGCGATCGTCAGCGAGCCGGCGGTCAGCCGGAACACGCCCAGCGCGGCTCCCGTGTCCAGGATCGCCTGGTACATCGACACCTGGCGGTCGTAGAGCGAGGTGAGCAGCACGCCGTAGACCCGGTTGCGGCCCGCCGCCCCGCCCAGCTCGTTGAGCAGGCGCACGTCCGGGTCGAGCGGCCCGGTCGGCAGCCCCGATTTGATCGTGACGACCAGCTTCTCCGCAGGGTCGGCGAACTCCGCCAGCCGGCGGACCCGCTGCTCGTAGAAGCGCTCCATGCCCGCGTGCTGCGCCTCGATGAGCAGCTCGCCGAGGTCGGGGTAGTGGTAGAGCACGGCCCCGGAGGTCAGCCCGGCCTCCTCGGCCACGTGCGAGAGCTGTACACCGTCGACACCGTGACGGATGATGGCCCTGCGCGCGGCCTCGATCAAGTCGATGCGCCGGTCACTCCGGCTTTTACGCTGAGCCACCCTCACCCCACCCTCACCTGTTTGGCTACCGTTCAGTTAGCCGTGACCATAGTGCCGTGAAGTAGACCTTCGCGCTAGCGTAGATCTTGAATTGCCCTTCAAATTGATGAGATCCCCCGGAGTCTCGATGTCTCTCACGATCCTGTTCATGCCGGAAAGCGCGTACGGCCCGACCAACAACTCCATCGGCATCGGCGACATCCTGCGCCGACGCGGCCACCGCGTCGTCTTCGCCGCCGAGGCGTCGTGGAAGGGCAAGCTCGAAGCGCTCGGCTTCGAGGAAGACCTCGTCGACCTCGCGCCGCCCCCCGAGAGCGCCGAGGAGCAGGACCCGGGCCAGTTCTGGAAGGACTTCATCCGGGAGACCGCGCCCGAATACCGCAAGAGCACGCTGGAGCAGCTCGAGACCGTCACCAAGCCCATCTGGGCCGAGCTGATCGAGGGGGTCAAATACTGCGAGCCGCAGCTCAAGGCCATCATCGAGCGGGTGAACCCGGACGTGATCGTCGAGGACAACGTGATCACATTCCCGGCGCTGCTCACTGCGGGCCGGAAATTCGTCCGCATCGTCTCCTGCAACCCCCTCGAAGTGCGTGGCGAGGGCGTCGCGCCGGTCTTCTCCGGCCTGCCTGCCGGCGACCGCTCGGAGTGGGACGCCTTCCGCGCCGAGTACGACCGCACCCACCGCGAGCTGTGGACAGCCTTCAACGAGTGGTGCGTCGAGCAGGGCACCGAGCCGCTGCCCGACCTCGACTTCATCCACCAGGGTGACCTGAACCTCTACGTCTACCCGGAGCTCCTCGACTACACCGACGCGCGCCCGCTGGGCCCGTCGTGGCAGCGGCTCGACTCCTCGGTACGCGAGACCGACGAGGAGTTCACGCTGCCCTTCGACCGGGGTGAGGGCTCGCTGATCTACTTCTCGCTCGGCTCGCTCGGCTCCTCCGACGTGGAGCTGATGCAGCGGGTGATCGACGTGCTGGCCGCCACTCCGCACCAGTACATCGTCTCCAAAGGCCCGCTGCACGAGGAGATCAAGCTGGCGGCCAACATGTGGGGCGCGGAGTTCCTGCCGCAGACCAAGATCATACCGCAGTGCGACCTGGTCATCACCCACGGCGGCAACAACACGACCACCGAGGCGCTGCACTTCGGCAAGCCGATGATCTTGCTGCCGCTCTTCTGGGATCAGTACGACAACGCCCAGAGGGTCGATGAAATGGGCTATGGTGTCAGACTTTCGACCTACACCTTCACCGACGACGAACTGACCGGCGCGATCGCGCGACTGCTGGGTGACACCGAGCTGCGGGCGAGGCTCGCCGAAGCGGGCGAGGAGATCCGGCGTCGCGACGGCCTGCGCAAGGCCGCCGACCTGATCGAGCAGCTCGGCCAGTGAGGACATGACCTTCCATGCGTGAACTGATCAACCCCGCCACCGGGCTAGCGTGTGCCGAAATTCCGGACACGCCGGTGGAGGGCGTGGCGTCGGCCGTACAGACGGCTCGGGCGGCGTTCGCGGAGTGGTCGCAGACCACTCCGGCCGAGCGCGCACGGCTGCTGCTGCGGCTGGCCGACCTCGTGGAGGCCGACGCCGAGGAACTGACCAGGCTCGAGGTCGAGGAGACGGGCAAGCCGGCGGCGGTGTTCAGGGACGGCGAGCTGCCGTTCGCCGTGGACAACCTGCGCTTCTTCGCCGGCGCCGCCCGCTCGCTCGAAGGCTCGGGCGCCGGGGTGTTCAGCCCCGGCTACACCTCGGTCATGCTGCGCCGTCCCGTCGGGGTGGTGGGGTCGATCGCGCCGTGGAACTTCCCGTTCGTCATGGCGGTATGGAAGGTCGGCCCGGCGGTGGCCGCGGGCAACGCGGTCGTGATCAAGCCGGCCCCGCAGACGCCGCGTACGACGCTGCGGCTGGCCGAGCTGTTCCTCAAGGCGGGCGCTCCCGAAGGGCTCGTGCAGGCCCTCACGGGCGACGCCGAGGTGGGTCAGGCGCTCGTCACCGACCCCGGCGTGGACATGGTCAGCGTGACCGGCTCCACGGAGACCGGCAGGGCCGTGATGACCGGCGCCGCGGCCACGCTCAAGCGGGTGCACCTGGAGCTCGGCGGCAAGGCCCCCGCGCTGGTCTTCGCGGACGCCGACCTGGCGGAGATGGCGCACGGCGTGGCGATGGGGGCGACCTACAACACCGGGCAGGACTGCACGGCCGCCACCCGCGTGTACGTCGCCCGCGAGGTCTACGCGGACGCGGTGGAGGCCCTCCGGGCAACTCTTGCCGAAATTTCCTTCGGTGACCCCTGGGATCCGGCGACCGACATCGGCCCGCTGATCTCGGCCGCCCACCGGGAGCGGGTGCACGGGTTCGTCTCCCGCTCCGGGGGGCGTGTGCTGCACGGAGGCGCCCCGGTCGAGGGGCCCGGATTCTTCTACCCGCCCACGCTTGTGACCGATGTCGCACAGGACAGCGAGATTGTGCAAGGTGAGCTTTTCGGGCCGGTCGTGGTGGCCCTGCCGTTCGACGGCGAGGACGAGGCGGTCAGTTTGGCCAACGACACCCGGTATGGTCTTGCTTCCTCGGTGTGGTCGCGCGACGTCTCCAGGGCGATGCGCGTCTCGCACCGCCTTGATGTGGGGGTGACCTGGGTGAACGACCATCTGCCCATCGCCAGCGAGGCGCCCCACGGCGGGGTGAAGGGCAGTGGGTTCGGCAAGGACATGAGCCAGGAGGCGGTGCAGGAGTACTCGGTGACGCGGCACCTGATGGTGAAGCACGCGGCGCCGGTTGAGCGGGATTCTTTTCGGCCCGCCTAAAACGTGTACGGCGAGATGCGCCCTGAAGTGCTGCGACGGGCGTGTTTGATGGGATATGTTCGGTTGGCCGATCTGGTACGGGTTGTGTTCCAATTACCCAGCCGGACAGAATCCCATGCGCCACACGCGTGTCTGATTTTTTCGAGCACGTACCGGCGAGAGGTTGCGAGAGTCAGTGAGGACGGAAAACCCCAGACACACGAGGTCAGGGGAGTACACAGGCGGCAGGTTCCGGCTGGGGAACTGGCGTGTGCGCTCGAGGCTGGTCGCACTGATCCTCATCCCGACGGTCGTCGGCGTGCTGCTCGCCGGTGTCCAACTGGCCGACGCCATCGCCACCAGCGCCGGATACCAGCGGCTCACCCGGGTCGCCGAGCTGGTGCAGCACATCGGCGCGCTCAACCATGAGCTCGGCAAGGAACGCACCCTCACCGCATGGTACGTCGCCGACCGCAACAGGGCCGGGCGCTTCACCCAGCTCAAGACCCAGCGGCTGGCCACCGACAAGGTGAAGGCGCAGGTGCTCTCCGCCGCGTCGGCCATCGACGAGTCGCACTCGGCCCGCATCCGCGAGGGCGTCGTCAACCTGCGCCGCTGGCTCGACGGCCTCAACAGCCTGCGTGACTCCATGGTGGGCAACGTGCCGCCGCGTGCCGCCATCAGCACGTACAGCACCATGATCGACGTCTTCGATACGGTCCAGGCCGGTCTCGGTGACGGCGTCAGCGACGACCACCTCCAGCGGGACGTGGCCGGGCTCGGTTCGCTGCAGCGCATGAAGGAGGAGGTCTCGCGTCAGCAGGTCATCCTCATCGTCGCGCTCGTCGAGCGCGAGCTCGACAACGAAGCCATCACCGACTTCCTCGGCTCGTGGAACAAGCAGCAGGCCGCACAGGCCGCCTACGAGCAGGAAGTGCCCGACGTCGAGCACCTGAAGGAGTTCCAGCAGGGCGTCAGGGGGCCGCAGATCGACCTCGCCGACGCCATGCGGCAGCGCGCGCTGGCCCAGATCCGCGAGTACAACAGGATCAAGGACCTGGACGTCACCACCAGCAGGGACCTGTCCCGCTGGTACGACAGCACCACGGCGACCGTCAACGCCATGCGCAAGGTCGAGGGAAGCCTGTCCACCGAAATCTTGACGACCACCCGCGACCTGAGCGAGGGCGAGCAGCGCAGCGCGATCATCTCCGGCGCGATGATCCTCGTCCTGCTGCTCCTCGTCCTGATCTTCACCACCCGCGTGGCCGGCTCGCTGGTCCGCCCGCTGCGCCGGCTGCGCGCCGAGGCGCTCCAGGTCGCCACCACCCGGCTGCCCGAGACCGTCCGCGTGCTGCGCGAGTCCGGCGACGGCGCGCAGATCCCCGAAGTGCCCACGGTCGGCGTCAACACCCGCGACGAGATCGGTGAAGTCGCGCGGGCGTTCGACGAGGTCCACCGCGAGGCGATCCGGCTGGCCGGCGACGAGGCCAAGCTGCGCGCCAACGTCAACGCGATGTTCGTCAACCTCTCCCGCCGCAGCCAGACGCTGGTCGAGCGGCAGCTGCAGCTCATCGAGGGCCTGGAGCAGGGCGAGGAGGACGAGCAGCGGCTCGCGAACCTGTTCAGGCTCGACCACCTGGCCACCCGCATGCGCCGCAACAGCGAGAACCTGCTGGTCCTCGCCGGCCAGGAGGCCGCGCGTAAGTGGAGCGAGCCGGTCCCGCTGGTCGACGTCGCCCGTGCCTCGCTGTCCGAGGTCGAGAACTACGAACGCGTCCAGATCCAGATTCCGTCCGGCACGCTGATCGTCGGCCCTGCCGTCACCGACGCCGTCCACCTGCTCGCCGAGCTGATCGAGAACGCGATTTCGTTCTCCCCCCGCGAGAGCAAGGTCACGGTCACCAGCACGCCCGTCGAGGGCGGCGTGCTGGTCACGATCAACGACCTGGGCATCGGCATGAGCCAGGAGGAGCTGACCGAGGCCAACTGGCGGCTGGCCAACCCGCCGGTCGTGGACGTGTCGGTGTCGCGGCGCATGGGCCTGTTCGTGGTCGGCCGGCTGGCCCTGCGGCACGGCGTCAGGGTCCAGCTCAGCATGCGCGAGACGGGCGGCCTGAGCGCGCTGGTCATGCTGCCCGACATGCTCATCACCAGCGAACTGGGGGTGCCGCAGCAGGGCGGGCAGTACGAGGCGTTCACGTCGTTCGACCCGGCCATGTTCGGGCAGGAGCCCTCGTCGAACGGGCAGCACGCGATGCCCTCGCTCGACACGCCCGACCGAGTGATCGACACGCAGTGGCCGGGTTCGCTGCCCGCGCCGGGGACCGGTAACTGGCCGTCCTTCGGCGAGCAGCCACCCGCCTTCGGTGATCAGCCACCGGCCTTCGGCGAGCCCTCCCCGTCCTTCGGCGAGCAGCCTGCGGCCTTCGGGGAGCAGCCTGCCGCTTTCGGCGACCAGCCGCCCGCCTTCGGTGATCAGCCGGCGGCCTTCGGCGAGCGCCCCGCGGCTTTCGGCGAGCCCTCTCCGCCCTTCGGGGAGCAGCCGCCTGCTTATGGCGAGCAGCCCGCCGCCTTCGGCGGGGAGCAGGCCTTCGGGGAGCGCCCGCGGGAGGCGCAGGACGAGCCGCGCTGGCCGTCCTTCGCCGAGGAGCCACCGTCGGACGCGCGGCCACAGGAAGACCACCGCTGGTTCGGCGAGGAAAACCGCTGGCCGCCGTTCGCGGAGGAGCCGCCGCCCCCCACCGCGCAGCCCCAGTCGTTCGCCGAGAACCGGTGGCCGTCGTTCGCCGAGCAGCCGCCGCCTCTGCAGAGCGACGAGCCGCGCTGGCCCTCCTTCGCCACCGAGCCGCCGAAGGACCAGGACGAGTCCCGATGGTCGTCCTTCGCCGACCCGCTGCCGCGCAGGTCGCTGTTCGAGGTGGACGAGCCGTCGCGGCCGCGGTTCGGCGAGGACCAGCGCTTCGGCGAGTCCGCCGAGCCGTTCGAACAGAACGGGCGCAGCAACTACGGACCCTTCGGCCCGGGGGACTACTCCTCGCAGGACATGACCGGACCGCTCCCCGTGGTGCGCAACACGCCCATGGAGGAGCAGAACGAGGAGTTCCTGCCGATCTTCTCGTCGGTCGGCTCGGACTGGTTCCGGCGGCCGGACCCCGAGCAGTTTCAGCCGCCGGCGGAGCCGGAGCCGGAGATCACGGCCGTGCATCCGGCCGTGCCTGCCGACCCGCCCGCGGCTCCCTTCGCACCGGAGGCGCCGGTCGCCTCCGGGACGACGGGCAAGTCGGCGCTGCCGCGGCGCACTCCCGGCCAGTCCGGCGCCGGCGCGTCCTGGTCCTCGCCGGCGGACTCCGGCTTCCAGGCCGCGCAGGCCGCCGCGCAGCCCGCACAGGGCGGCACGACGTCTTCGGGCCTGCCCCGTCGCGTTCCCAAGGCGAATCTGGTGCCCGGTACGGCTAGCCTTGCCGAGCCCCAGGTCACGTCACCAGCGCCGCAGGTCTCGCCCGAGCGGCTGCGCAGCAGGCTCTCCAGCTTCCAGCAGGGTGTCCGCCAGGGCCGAGCGTTCACCCGCGGAGAAGAAAATGAGGAGGACAAATGAGAGAGATGAGCCAGGGAGCGCGTGGTATAAGCTGGCTGATCACGGACTTCGTGAACAACGTGCCAGGCGTCGCGCACACGGTTGTGGTCTCGTCCGACGGCTTGCCGCTGGCCTTCTCCGAGGGTTTCCCCAAGGATCGGGCCGACCAGCTCGCGGCGGTCGCATCTGGCGTGATCAGCCTGACCCAGGGCGCAGCGCGGGTCTTCGAGGGCGGTATGGTGACCCAGACCGTCATCGAGATGCAGCGTGGGCTCTTGATGATCATGTCCATCAGTGATGGCTCCTGCTTGGCGGTCCTGGCCGCTCCCGACTGTGACATGGGCCTGGTGGCTTACCAGATGACCCTGCTGGTCGAGCGGGCGGGGCAGGTGCTCACTCCGGCCGTACGTGCGGAGTTGCAAGCAACCCGCCCCCGCTAGGCGCTGGGCGTGACAGGAGATCATGGTGACAGGTCAGGGTTGGGCTGGTGATAGCACTCCGCCGCATCCGGCGGCCCCGCGTCCGCAGAAGCAGAGCTCCCTGGTACGGCCCTATGCCGTGACCGGGGGGCGCACCGCGCCGCGGATGAAGTTCGCCATGGAGGCACTGGTGTCCTCCGTGACGTCGGAATACCAAGATATTTCCCTACTTAGTCCGGAGTATCAGGCGATCATCCAGCTGACGCGGAACGTCCGGTCGGTTGCGGAGATCTCCGCCCTTTTGCGGCAGCCCCTCGGCGTGGTCCGGGTGCTGATCGCCGACATGGCGTCGGAGGGCCTGATCCGCGTGCACCAGCCTGCGCTGGACGCCGGAAAGCCGGACCTGAACTTGCTCGAAAGGGTGCTCAGTGGACTTCGCAGGCTCTAGCCCCGGCCTAACCTCGACGAAGATCGTCGTGGCCGGGGGCTTCGGCGTGGGGAAGACGACGTTCGTGGGTGCGGTCTCGGAGATCCTGCCGCTCACCACGGAAGCGGTCATGACGGACGCCTCGGCGCACGTGGACGACGTCTCCCTCACGCCGAACAAGACGACCACGACCGTCGCCATGGACTTCGGCCGGGTCTCGCTCGACCGTGACCTGATCCTCTACCTGTTCGGCACGCCCGGACAGCACCGCTTCTGGTTCATGTGGGACGACCTGGTACGTGGCGCGATCGGGGCGGTCGTCCTCGTGGACACCCGCCGGCTGGCGGACAGCTTCCCGGCCATCGACTATTTCGAAGAGGCGAAACTGCCGTTCGTGATAGGCATCAACGGCTGGGACGGCCAGTTCGCCCACGCGGAGGAGGAAATCCGCGAGGCCCTGTCGATCGGCGGCCACATCCCGATCGTGCGCCTGGACGCCCGGCAGCGCGAATCGGTCAAGTCCACCCTGATCACCTTGGTGGAACACGCCCTCGCCCGCCACATGCACACGCCGGTATAGACGTTCTCGGGTGCCGCCGGGGGAGTCGGACAGCCCCCGCCGGCACCCATCCCCTGCCCTGCTGGACTGCGGCCTCGCGCAGCGGGCGGATGGGCAAGCCGGGCGGGACGGAGCGCCGGCTCACGCGTCGCTCGGGCCCAGTCGCCAGCCGATGCTTTTGGCCCAGGTGTCCGCATGGCGCAGGATGTCCCAGACGTACGGCTCCTTCGCGGCGACGTACTGCGGCCGCTCATCGCGAAACTTCTCCGCACACCGCCGTTTGGCGTCAGCGAACCCAGCCGCGGCGTCGGGATGAACCCGCAGGTAGTCGCGGAACAGCAGGGGAAGCTGCTGGGAGAAGCTGCCGAGCTCGCGTACGTGGACATGGGTTCGGCGGCTTCCCGGCGCCTCCCGGAAGTAGCGCTTGGTCAGCTCGGGATTGTCCGCCCGATACACCAGGCCGAGGCGTTCCAGCGGTGTTCTGAAGGCGTCCAGCGGTTCGAATGACCGCACCGAGATCTGGACGTCGATCACCGGCTTGGCGGCCAAACCGGGAACCGACGTCGATCCGATGTGATCGATCCGCACCGCGACGTCGCCGAGCGCCGCACGCAACGTCCTGCCCAGGGTGGCGAACTCCAGCGGCCAGGCCGGGTCGTAGTCCACGATCTCCACGGGATCTCCCATGGCCCGATTGTGTCTCACTCCGTCCACCGGCGATTCCTTCACCCGGGCCAAGCAAAAGTGCTCAATTGATGAACACTTTGGAAGAGAGACTCGTCGTACAACCACGACGAGAGGAACCACACATGCTGCGCGGACTCACCACCGTCTGCTTCTACGCTTCCGACTTCGAGGCGGCGAAGCGCTGGTACACCGAGGCGCTGGGCGTCGCGCCGTACCTGGACACCCCGGACTACATGGAGTTCCGCATCGGCGATTACCAGCACGAGCTGGGCTTCGTCCACAGCTCGCACGCGCAGACCGAGCTGGCCATGACTCCGGCCCCCGACACGGTCGGCCCGGCGGGCGCCCTCGTGTTCTGGCACGTGAACGATGTGCCGGCGGCCCTTGCCAGGCTCGTGGCCATGGGCGCGAAAGAGCACGACTCTCCGCGAGACCGCGGCGAGGGCTTCATCACCGCCTCGGTGATCGACCCCTGGGGCAACATCCTCGGCCTGATGTACAACCCGCACTACCTGAGCATCCTGTCCGCACTCAAGGACACGCCCGAGCCGGCGCGCCGCGTCTGAAGGCTCGCGGCATGACGGCGCTTCCGTTTCACGAAGACCTGGACACCTCCAGCAGCGCCGACTTTCCCCGATGCCGGAACTGAGCGGGTCGGCCTTGTCCGGCAGCTCGCCGGACAGGGCCAGGGAGGTGGCGACGGCGCCGTAGGCTGCGGGGCGCGGCATCGAGGTCTCCATCCGGGCACTTCAGATCACTCACTGAGCGCCGGTGAAAGATCATCCGGATGTCGACATGTGTTCTCACGGAATCCCTTGACCTTGTCGGGAGGGTCAGTGATGATCAACGGCGACACCGGCCGAAAGGTAAATACGTGCGCAAAATCGTCGGCAAAGCTGCAGCTTTAGCCACCGTCCTGACAGCCGCCCTGGCCACCCACCTCGTGGTCCCGCCCGCCGCCTCCGCCGCCGCCCAGCTCGTCGGGAACGGCACCTTCACCACCTCCACCAGCCCATGGGCCGCGATCGGCCAGACCACGGTCACGGCCGAATCCGGCCGGATGCGGGTGGACGTGAAGTCCGTCGTCGCCAACCCCTGGGACGCCATGGTGGCCGCGCCCACCACCGCCGCCCTGAACCCCGGCAAGAGCTACACGCTCTCGTTCGACGCCTACTCCTCGGCCGCCTTCACGGCCCGCACGACGGTCCAGTACGCGGCCACGCCCGGCTCCAACCAGTCGCTGGCCGCGGATGTGCAGCTCACGACGGCAAGCAAGCGCTTCAGCATCCCCTTCACCGCCACGGCCGCGTCCAACACGGCCGCCGAGGTGACCTTCCAGCTCGGCGGATCCGGCGGGACGCCGGTGGTGCGCTTCGACAACGTGTCGCTGATGGAGACGCAGACGATCCGCCCGACCGCCCTGTACGTGTCCGGCAAGTCGAACCCGGCCAGATGGGCCGCCGAGAACTCGCAGACGGAAGAGGCGAAGGCCATCCAGGCCAACATCGCCAACAAGCCGATTTTTGAGTGGTTCGGCGGCTGGTTCATGGACCTCACGCTGGCCGTGGACGACTACGTGGGCGCCGCGCAGGCCCAGGATCGGTTGCCGATGCTGGTGGCGTACAACATTCCCAACCGTGACGCGTGCGCGAACCACTCGGGCGGGGGCGCCGGCGACGCGGCCGGATACCACAGGTGGATCACCGAGTTCGCCAGGGCGATCGGCAACCGGCACGCGATCGTCGTGCTCGAACCCGACGGGGTCGCCGCCGCCGAGTGCGTGACCCGCATCGGCAAGGACCCGGAGGACCAGTACCGGATGCTGCTGGACGCCACCCAGGTGCTGCGCGCCCAGGCCCCCAACGCCTGGGTCTATCTCGACGCGGGCAACGCCACCTGGATCCGGGCGGAGGACATGGCGCCGCGGCTGGTCAAGTCGGGCATCGCCAACACCCGCGGCTTCTCCCTGAACGTGTCCAACTTCATCACCACCGGCGTCACCGAGCCGTACGCCGTCGCGCTCAACGGCCACCTGTCCGGCACGGTGGGCGCCAAGAAGTACGTGATCGACACCAGCCGCAACGGCAACGGCCCGTACACGGACCCGACACCTGACGACAACTGGTGCAACCCGCCGGGGCGCACGCTCGGTGCCGCGCCGGTCAAGCAGGCGAGCGGCGCTGAGTACCTCTTCTGGGTCAAGGTGCCGGGCGACTCCGACGGCCCATGCGGGCTCGCCGGTCCCGGCCAGATCCCGGCCGGGACGTTCAGCCCCATGCTGGCGATGGCTCTGATCAACGGCAGTCCCTGAGAGGCCGCGACGGGGTGAGCTGCCGGCGGCATCGTCACCCCGTCGCGCCAGGATCGCCGGCCCGGGCTCACCCGAGCCCGGGCATCACCGGCTCATACGCGCTGGAGGACCAACCGGGCGGCCGCGTCCATCGTGTTCTCCAGGCCACCGAAGACGTGCGTCGAGCCCTGGCAGAGCACCAGATCATACGGCTCGGCGGTGGAGAACTCCGCGGCGGGCGTCAGATGCAGCGACAGCCGGTCGGACAGTCCGCGTTCGGCGGACGACAGGGCGTGCGGCGAGATGTCCACACCGTCGGCCACGGCGGAGGGGATCAGCTCCAGCGCCCGCAACGACCATTCGCCCCTGGCCGCATCCGAGATCGAAGATGCGCGCCCCCCTCGGGCAGCGCCGCCCTGCGCAGCAGCCGGTCAAGGGCGCGCCGTAACGGCGGCCCGCCACTGAAGGGCTCAGATCGCGTCTCCCTGGAGGGCCCTCAGCCAACGTACGTCGGCTGGGCCGGCTCGGCCCCGCCGTAAAGCAAGAAGGTTTTACAGGGCGGCGTGCCCGCGGACGAGACGCCCCACCTCAGCACGGAGATGGACGAAGTCGGGGTGCTCGCGGGTGGTGATCTGGTCGCGGGGGGCGGGGAGCTCCACCTTGAGGTCGCCGACCACGTGCGCCGGGGCCTTGGACAGCACCACCACGCGGTCGCCCACGTAGACGCTCTCGTCGATGTCGTGCGTGATCAGCACGATCGTCATCTGGTGGTGTCCGCGCACCTTGAGGACCAGGTCCTCCAGGTCCTCCCGGGTCTGGGCGTCCACCGAGCCGAACGGCTCGTCCATGAGCATCAGCGACGGCCGGTACGCCAGCGCCCGCGCGATCGCCACCCGCTGCTGCATACCGCCCGAGAGCTGGAACGGGTATTTGCGCTCCGCCCCCGCCAGCCCGACCGACTCCAGAGCCTCCATCGCGGCCTCGCGACGTGCGCGCTTGTCCATGTTCCTGCGGCGCAGCGGCAGCGCCACGTTGTCCGCCACCGACATCCACGGGAACAGCGAGCGGCTGTAGTCCTGGAACACCACGGCCAGGTTGTCCGGGGTCTGGCGCACCAGGTTGCCCTCGACCATGACCTGGCCGCCCGTCGGCGTGATCAGGCCGGCGATCGAACGCAGCAGCGTCGACTTCCCGCAGCCCGACGGCCCGACGATGCACAGCAGCTCGCCCTCGGCGACGCTCAGGTTGAGGCCGTCGATGGCGTGGTGAGCATTGGGGCCGCCGCCGCCGTAGATGTGGGAGAGGTTGTCTATCTCGAGCAAGGTGCTTCCTAGGGGGGCGAGACCGTGGACAACACGGCGACTGTAAAAGAGTCAGGAAAGAACTCTATCTGAGTGGGATGTACATGTCTGTGGGCTCGATCTCTCCGCAGCGTGATCCTAGCCGACCAGTTGCTGGGCGGCGTGGTGCCAGGCGAGCACCCGCCGCTCCACGATCAGGAACAGCTCGTTGAGAAGGTAGCCGAGCACGCCGAGCAGCACGATCCCGCCCCACATGGCGGGCAGGTCGAACGTCGAGTACGCGTCCGTGATCTGGAACCCGATGCCGTTCGTGGTGCCGGGCAGCAGCTCGGAGAACACCATGACGATCAAGGAGAGCGACAGCGCCAGCCGCAGCCCCGCGAACATCTTGGGCAGCGCCGACGGCAGGATCACCCGGCGCAGCCGCTCGGCCCGCGACAGCCGGAACACCTGGCACGTCTGCAGGTGCAGCGGCTCGACCGAGCGCGCGCCGTCGGCGGTGTTGAGCAGCACCGGCCACACGATGCTGAACACGATGAACGCCAGCTGCATCCGCAGCCCGAACCCGAACACCACCAGGAACACCGTGACCAGCGCAGGCGGCGGGATCGCCCGCAGGAACTGCAGCACCCCGTCGAGATAGTCGTACGCCCGGGTGGAAATTCCCACCGCCAGCCCGATCGCGACCCCGGCCAGCGCTCCCCCGGCGAACCCGGCGGCCATCCGGCCGAGGCTCGGCAGGATGTTCCCGATGGCCAGGTCGGTCAGGAACGCCTGCGAGGGCGGTCCCGAGAACCACATCGCGTGCATCCGCGCCACGATCGTGGTGGGCGTGGGGAAGAACGCGCTCCCCGCCATCCTCGTGGCGGCTTCCCAGGCGAGCACGAGCACGACCAGCACCAGCCAGCGGAACGCCGCTCGCCCCGCGCCCTTCTTGCGCGCGACTCGGGCATGCCGGGTGACCCCGGCTCTCCCGACGACTCCGGCGGTGGCTTTCATCAAGGCGCTCCCACCTCCATGCCGGTCCGGGCTTCCTTCTTCATCAGGGCTCTCCCAAGCGCGCGTGGTGCCAGCGGAAGGCGCGGCGTTCGGTCGCGACCAGCAGCGCGTTCACCGCCACCCCGAACAGCCCCACCCAGCAGACCCCGGCCAGGATGTCGGCCATCCGGGCGGGCACGGCGATCCCGGCGAAGAAGATGAACACGCCGACGCCCTCGCCCCGCCCGGCCACGATCTCGGTGCTGACGGTCAGGATGAGCGCCACTCCGGCGGCCAGCCGGAAGCCGGTCGTGATGAAGGGCGCCGACGACGGCAGCGACACCCGCAGCAGCACCGACAGCGGCCCGAAGCCGTACGACCTGAGCGATTCCTTGGCCAGGGGGTCGACGCCGCGCAGGCCGTACATGGTGTTGTAGAGAATCGGCCACAGCGAGGCGTAGAGCACGAGCGTGACGCGGAGCTGCAGCCCCGTGCCGATCACGAGGGCCACCAGCGGGATGAGCGCCACCGAGGGGATCGACCGCAGGAACTCCACGATCGAGCGGGTCGCCGCGTCGATGATCGGGACGCTGCCGAGCAGCAGGCCCAGCGGCACCGCGATCAGCGCCGCCAGGCCGAGCCCCATCGCCCAGGCGAGCAGGCTCGTCAGGGCGTGCCCCTGGAAGGCGGGGTCGAACGCGAGCGTGACCGCCCGCCCGGCGATCTCCGTCGCGGGCGGCAGGAACTCTGGGTCGACCGCGCCCGTCCGGCTGAGCAGCTCGATCAGCGCGGCGAAGCCGAGGGCTCCGGCCGCCCGGCGCGACCACCGCGTGGCGAGCCCGGCCGGGCGGGCGCGGGTCAGAGTCTGGGCGCTCACCCTGAGGTGGTGGGCGACATCAGCGACTCGACCTTGATCGCCTTGGTGAGCCACTTGGCCTCCAGCATCCAGTCGGCCACGCGCTGCAGGCGAACCGGGTTGTCGTTGCTGGAGAAGTACGGGAAGGTGACGGTCGCCGCGGTCGCCGCCTCGATCTGGGTGAAGGTCGGCAGCACCTTGGCCACCACCTCGCGGTTGTTCTCCATCAGCTTCGCCGCGTTGTGGATGGCCCGCTGGAACGCCGCCGCGACCTTGGGGTTCTTGTCGTACCAGTCCTGCGTGCTGACGTACCCGGAGATCGGGAACTCGGCGGCGGGACCGGACGCCGGGTCGAGGATCTTGCGGGCGCCCATCGTCGAGGTGGCCGCGGTGACCATGGGCTCGCCCAGGTAGGCGGCGTCGATCTGGCCGCCCCGCCACGAGGGCATGATGTTCTGGAACGTCACCTGGACGTATTTGATCGAGGCCGGATCGACGTTGTTGGCCTTGAGCACCTGGGCGAGCGCCAGTTCCTGGAAGTTGTGCAGGACGTTCACGTTGATCGTCTTGCCTTCGAGGTCCTTGGCCGTCTTGATGGGCGAGTCCGGCAGCGCCATGATGCTCAGCGAGTCAGGGGCGGCGCGCGAGCCCTCGGCCAGGATCCGCAGCTTCAGCGATCCCTTGTCGTGGGCCTGGAACATGGACACGTAGTTGCCGAACATGGCGTCGATCTCGCCGTTCAGCAGCATGGGGATGGCTTCCGGCGCGGCCTGGACGATCTGCGGGGTGACTTCCAGGCCCTCCTTCTCGAAGAGCTTCTGGTCGATGGCGACGTAGAGGGCGGCACTGTCGATGGCCGGCAGCGTGGCGATCTTGAGTTTCGTCTTCTCAAGGCCGCCGGCGGCGGACGGCGGCGCACTCGCGGTGGTGGAGCCGCTCGTGCTGCACGCGACGGCGCCGAGGATCAAAGCGAACCCGATGATGGCGGCCCTGGCGGAACGGCCAAGCCTCATGTCAGGGACTCCCTTCAGATGGAGCCAGGGGGGGACCGGAGCGGCTTCCGCTCCCGGGGGGCTGTGTGCCTGACGCACAACAGGGATTGACCGTAGCACCAAATTGGCGGTCATTATCTCGAAGATGACACTTGTGGTTGCAATGTCTGTTTCTAGCTATATCGTGAAAATTTGACGACCCGTAAGTATCTCAGTGTTTGTCCTGTTTGGGGAAGGGGGTGGCAGCGAGACTTCCGTTACTGATGGGGCGCACTATTCGATCTCTTCCGCGAATCCGGAGCCGGTTCGTGGAGCGGTCGGCTATTGCCTGTTTCCGCAGGTGGAAGGCGCTCTAACGATTCTGTCGTATTTTTCGGACAATCTGGGATAAACACCTCATTGGGGCACTAGTGGTGGTTGGCCCTGGCTAACGCTTGTGCTCAAATGGCGCTTATCTCGACGTACATATTGCCCCACGTGCTTTTACCTGCATGGTCACCCGAGAATTCCCCTCCGGGGCGAGAGGTTGCGAAGGCAAGTGAGAACGCAGAGCGCTGAAGCTTCCGCTGACCGCGAGCCGCATGGGCATCAGAAGCCACGGCTGTCCAAACCTTCCTCAAAGAGGTTCGGGCTGGGCAACTGGCACGTACGGTCGCGCCTCGTCGCGCTGATCGTCGTTCCCACGGCCGTGGCCGTGGGTCTGGGCGGGCTGAACGTGATCACCTCGCTCAGCGACGCCAGCACGTACCAGACCCTTCGAGAGGTCGCCGAGCTCAGCGAGCAGCTCGGGGCCGTCACGCACGAGCTGTCCTTCGAACGCGACGAAACCGCCCTCTACATCGCCCAGGGCCGCCCTCAGAACCGCGAGGCCCAGCTCCGCACCACCTACAGCGCCGTGAACGGCCTCATCGACAAGGCCAAGCAGCGGACCCAGGCGATCATGGACACCCACCCCGAGGCCGTGCGCCCGGTGTTGCGGCGTCTGGACGAGATCCCGACGCTGCGCGACACGGCCGTCAACGGCAAGATCCAGCCGCTGCCGATGATCCGGAAGTACTCGGAGATCATCGCCGCCATCCTGCAGTTCCACGACCAGGTCGGCCAGGTCGCGGTCGACGACGAGGTCTCCCACAGCGCCAGCTCGATGGCCGCCATCGCACGGGCCAAGGAGCAGGCGTCCAAACAGCGCGGCATCCTGGCCAGCGCACTGGACAAGAAGGGCTTCGACAGCGGAGAGCTCGACGCGCTCACCGACGCCAAGTCGCGTGAGGAGAGCGAGGAGACGCTGTTCGCCACGCTGGCCAACCTCGACCAGCTCGAGCTCTACCGCAACACGGTCGTCGGCAGGGACGTGGATCAGACGGACCTGTTCCGGCTGCGGGCCATGGCGCAGTCCGCCGAAGGCAAGGAGCTGAGCATCGGCGTCCCGGCCGACAAGGACGTGGCCACGTGGTTCGACGTCAGCACCGGGAAGATCGACGCGCTGCGCAGCGTGGAGAAGGACCTGGCCTCCTCCGTGATCCTGCGGGCCCGCGCCCTGGAGGAGGGCGCCAACCGCGCGGCGCTGATCTCCGGCGTTCTCATCCTGCTGCTGCTCCTCGTGGTGCTGGCGATCATCTCGCTCATCGCCCGCTCGCTGATCAGGCCGCTGCGCAAGCTGCGGCACGAGGCGCTGGACATCGCCGGCGCCCGCCTGCCCGAGACCGTGCAGCAGTTGCGCGAGAGCGGCGACGGCACGGTCGGCCCCGTCGTCCCGATCGGCGTGGACACGCACGACGAGATCGGCGAGGTGGCGCGGGCGTTCGACGAGGTGCACCGCGAGGCGGTACGGCTGGCGGGCGAGGAGGCGCGGCTGCGGAGCAACGTCAACGCGATGTTCGTGAACCTGTCGCGGCGCAGTCAGACGCTGGTGGAGCGGCAGATCACCCTGATCGACGGGCTGGAGCAGGGCGAGCAGGACGAGCAGCGGCTCGGTAACCTGTTCAAGCTGGACCACCTGGCCACGCGCATGCGCCGTAACAGCGAGAACCTGCTGGTCCTGGCCGGTCAGGAGCCGCCGCGCCGCTGGAGCCAACCGGTCAAGCTGGTGGACGTGGCCCGGGCCTCGCTGTCGGAGGTGGAGAACTACGAGCGGGTGGTCCTCCAGGTCCCCGATGGGGTGTCCGTGGCCGGGCAGGCCGTCAACGACGTCATCCACCTGATCGCCGAGCTGGTGGAGAACGCGCTGTCGTTCTCGCCGCGCGAGACCCGCGTCACCGTGTCCGGTAGCAGGATCGACGGCGGCGGCGTGATGCTGTCGATCACCGACTCCGGCATCGGCATGACGCAGGAGGAGCTGGCCCAGGCCAACGAGCGGCTGACCGACTCGCCGACCGTGGACGTGTCGGTCTCGCGGCGCATGGGCCTGTTCGTGGTCGCCCGGCTGGCGCACCGCCACGGAATCCGCGTCCAACTGCGCCCGCACAGCTCGGGCGGCCTGACCGCGATGGTGCTGATCCCGGAGAACATGCTCGGCTCCCAGGCCCCGACCCTCTCCGGCACGCCGTCCTTCTCCGGCAACCAGCCCTTCTCGGGGAACCAGCCGCCGTCCTTCTCGGGCAACAAGCCCTTCGCGGGCAGCCAGCCTCCCGCCTTCTCGGGCAACCAGGTCTCCGCCTTCTCCGGTGATCAGCCTCCCGCCCTCGCGGGGGTGGGGGGCGGTGACGAGCCGTACTCGGGACCGCACCCGGCTCCTCCCGCCACGGACTGGCCGCAGCCTGCCTACCGGCCCGGCCCCGGTCACCCGTCCTTCCCGTCCAACCCGGAAACCGGCGGCGGCTGGCCGGCGTCGCCCCAATGGCAGCCCGACCCGGGCGCCTGGTCCGCCGAGCCGCGCGGCTTCGACGGCGCCGACGTCTGGTCGCCGCCCCGCGGCCCCTCCTGGAACGGCGACCGCCTGCCCAAACGGCCGCTCCCCGAGCCGCCTCCGGGCGGCTGGAGCCACGACACCGTGCCGCCGCAGCGGCCCGGATTCGACTTCCACGAGTCCGAGTCCTCGGCCACGGGATCCCTCCCGGCGGCGCCGCCCGCGTCCGCCGGGGACGACTACCTGCCGATCTTCGCCGCAGTGGAGTCCGCCTGGTTCGGCCGCAACCAGAGCTGGGGATCGACCAAGGCGGACGCGGGCTGGAGCGCGGCGGAGGCGGTAGTGGAGCCGGTACGCAACGGATCGACGGCGGCCGGGCTGCCCAAGCGGGTGCCCAAGGCCAACCTGGTGCCCGGCTCGGCGGACACCTCGGCGGCCCCGAAGGGCGTGACACCGATGCCGGCGGTGTCGCCGGACCGGATACGCAGCCGCCTTTCAAGCTTCCAGCAGGGCTTCCGGGCGGCACGCGACGACATCAGCGAGGGCAGGGCGTTGCCGGGGAGTCCCTCGAGTCCGAAGCACAACGAAAGGGAGGAGGGCGCATGAGCGACCTCAGCCACGCGGCACGCGGAGTCGACTGGCTGATCACCGATTTCGTCAGCACGGTTCCTGGCGTCGCGCACGCGGTGGTGGTCTCGTCCGATGGGCTGCCGCTGGCGGCCTCGTCGGGTTTCCCGGCCGACCGGGCTGATCAGCTGGCCGCGATCGCGTCTGGCCTGGTGAGCCTGACGCACGGCGCGGCCAGGGTGTTCGAGGGTGGTGCGGTCAACCAGACGATTGTGGAGATGCAGCGCGGGCTGATGCTGATCATGTCGGTCAGTGACGGATCGTGCTTGGCTGTGCTGGCCGCCCCGGACTGCGACATGGGTTTGGTGGCGTACCAGATGACGCTGATGGTGGATCGCGCCGGACAGGTGCTGACCCCGGCTGTGCGCGCGGAGTTGCGCGCCAGCCAGACCAGGTGATGTAGGTGACAGACCCTCGATGGAACAGCGGCGGTTGGGCGCCTCCGCCACAGCCCCAGTCCCAGTCGCAGCTGAATCCTGACCCCGCTTCGCCCGTCCGCCCGTACGCGGTGACAGGTGGACGGACGGCGCCGCGGGTCAAGCTGGCGATGGAGGCCCTGGTGTCCTCGGCGACGGCCGAGCAGCGGGAGTTCTCGCATATCACGCCGGAGTACCAGGCGATCAGCGAACTATGCCGGCAGGTCAGGTCCGTCGCGGAGGTGTCGGCCCTGCTGCGGATCCCCCTCGGCGTGGTACGCGTGCTGATCGCTGACATGGCGGCCGAAGGCCTGGTCCGCGTGCACCAGCCACAGCTGGACGCCGGCAGGCCGGACGTTAATCTGCTCGAAAGGGTTCTCAGTGGACTTCGCAGGCTCTAGCCCCGGCCTCACCTCGACGAAGATCGTGGTGGCTGGAGGTTTCGGGGTGGGCAAGACGACGTTCGTCGGCGCGGTGTCGGAGATCATGCCGTTGACCACGGAGGCCGTCATGACCGACGCCTCCGAGGGGATCGACGACCTGGGCATGACGCCGCTGAAGTCGACCACGACCGTGGCCATGGACTTCGGCCGGGTCTCCCTCGATCGCGACCTGATCCTCTACCTGTTCGGCACTCCCGGGCAGCACCGGTTCTGGTTCATGTGGGACGACCTGGTACGCGGGGCGATCGGCGCGGTCGTGCTGGTCGACACGCGTCGTCTTGCCGACAGCTTCCCGGCGATCGACTATTTCGAGGAGGCGCAGTTACCGTTCATCGTGGGCGTCAACGGCTGGGACGGCCAATATCCGCACAGCGACGCCGAGGTGCGCGACGCGCTGACCCTCGCCCCGCACATCCCGCTCGTACGGCTCGACGCCCGCAAGAAGGACTCCGTCAAGAGCACCCTGATCAACCTCGTCGAGCACGCGCTCACCGTCAGGATGGCCGTGCCCGGCTGGGGCAATTAGCCGTCGAACACGCGTTGACAGGGCCGGCACCCTCATGATCAGAATGGCTGCGGGGTTCCCGACATCACAGGAGTGCCGCGGCCGATGAACGTGCGCGACCCGCTCACCGGGCAGGTCGAGCGTCCCTTCGCCGCCATCCCGCCGGACCGGCTGGCCGCCGTCGCCGCCGGGCTGCGCGCGCGGGCTCCCGCCTGGGCGAGCGCCGAGCGCGGCCCGCTCCTGTCGCGGTTCGGCGCCGCCCTCGCAGATGACGACGACCTGCTCGCCGCGCTGGTGGCCGACACCGGCAGGGTGGCGGAGTCGGTGCTGGAGCGGCAGATCACCGCCGCTCTCATCGACCGATGGGTACGCCAGGCGCCCGCGCTGCTCGCCCCGCCCGCCGAGTTCCCCGCCTCGCTGCCCGGCGTCTTCGTGGCCGGCGACGCGGTGCCGTACGAGCTGGTGGGGGTGATCAGCCCGTGGAACTTCCCGCTGCTGCTCGGCCTCATCGACGCCGTCCCGGCGCTGGCCGCCGGGTGCGCGGTGCTGGTCAAGCCGAGCGAGGTGACGCCCAGGTTCATCGAGCCGCTGATGCGGCTGGTCCCCGACGGGCTGCCGCTCCAGGTCGTCGAGGGCGACGGCGCGACAGGGGCGGCGCTGGTGGATCTGGTGGACGCCGTGGTGTTCACCGGCAGCGTGCCGACCGGGCGGCTGGTGGCGCAGGCGGCCGCCCGCGCGTTCGTGCCCGCGCACCTGGAGCTCGGCGGCAAGGACCCGGCGATCGTGCTGGCCGGGGCGGACCTGGACCGGGCGGCCGCGGCGATCCTGTGGGGCGGCACCGCCAACGCCGGGCAGTCCTGCCAGTCCATCGAGCGCGTCTACGTGGCTCGCGAGGTGCACGACGAGTTTCTGGCGCTGCTCGCGGGCAAGGCCGCACAGGTCGGGTTGACCTGCGAGGGCGGGCCGATCGGGCCGATCATCGCGCCCGACCAGCCGGACGTGCTCGCCGCGCACCTCGCCGACGCCGTGGCCAAGGGCGCGGTCGTGCACACGGGCGGCGTGATCGAGCGGCACGGCGGCGGCCACTGGTGCCGCCCCACCGTGCTGTCCGGCGTCGATCACACGATGCTGGTGATGACGGAGGAGACGTTCGGCCCGGTGCTGCCGGTCATGGCCGTGGCCGGGCCTGACGAGGCGGTCGCGCTGGCCAACGACTCGGCGTACGGGCTGTCGGCGGCCGTCTTCGCCGCCACCGAGGAGCAGGCCATGGCCGTGGCGGCGCGGCTGCGGGCCGGCGCGGTCAGCGTCGGCGACGCCTCGCTGACCGCGCTCGTCCACGAGGGGGAGAAGCATTCCTTCGGCCTGTCCGGGCTCGGCGGCTCCCGCATGGGCGCCGCCTCGATCACCCGGTTCCTGCGCCGCAGGGCGTTTCTGGTCAACCGATCCGGCGCCGCCGACCCCTGGTGGCACGCGACAAAGGAGTAGCCGCATGGGACTGCGCGCGGACATGCCGTTGCTGGCCCGGCACGAGGGCGAGTGGGAGGGCGAATACCGCCACCTCGACCGTGAGGGCAACCTGCTCGACCGGCATCGCGTCCTGATGACCTGCCGCATCGTCGACGACGCCGCCTACCACCAGGTCAACCGCTACACCTGGGACGACGGGCGGACCGAGACGCACGAGTTCCCCGGCACCTACCTCGGCGGCGGGCGGTGCGGCTTCGACACCGAGCGGCTCAAGGGCGAGTTCCGGGAGCTGGACGACACCACGATCTACCTGACGTGGGAGTACAAGGGACAGCCCCTGCGGCTCTACGAGCTGATCGTGCTCAGCACGGACGGCAAGGCGCGCAGCCGGGTCTGGCAGTGGATCGAGGACGGCGTGTGCGTGCGGCGCACCCTGATCGACGAACGGCGGGCCGGCTGAATGACCGCGTTCATCGCGCTGGCGCTGCAGGTCGAGACCAGGGCCGTCACCGCGGCCGCCGAGCCGCGGGCCGAGATCGGGGCCGCGATCGAGCGGATCGGCGCGCAGGTCGGCGCCTCCAAGGCGTGGCTCGGGTCCGACCTGCGCCTGGTGGTGCTGCCGGAATACGTGCTGACCGGGTTCCCGATGCGGGAGAGCTTCGCCGAGTGGCGGGCCAAGGCCGCGCTCGATCCGGAAGGCCCCGAATACCGGGCGCTGGCCGACCTCGCCGCGCGGCACGGGGTGTTCCTGTGTGTGAACGCCTACGAGCGCGACGAGCACTTCCCCGAGCTGTACTTCCAGGCATCGGTGATCCTCTCCCCAGGTGGAGAGGCGGTGCTGCGGTATCGCAGGCTGCACTCGATGTTCACGCCGACCCCGTACGACGTGTGGGAGCGCTACCTGGACATCTACGGCATCGACGGCGTGCTGCCGGTGGCCCGGACCGAGATCGGCAACCTGGCGGTGGTCGCGTCGGAGGAGATCCTGATGCCCGAACTCGCCCGTGCACTGGCACTGCGCGGCGCCGAGATCTTCTGCCATCCGACCTCCGAGGCGTCGTCCCCGATGCTGACGCCGAAGGCCATCGCCCGCCGGGCCAGAGCCGTCGAGAACCTGGCGTATGTGGTGTCGGCCAACAGCGGCGGCCTCACCGGCATCGCCATCCCCGTCGACTCCACCAACGGCGGCTCCGAACTGATCGACCACCAGGGGCGGGTGCTCGCGCAGGCAGGCGCGGGCGAGTCGCTGGTGGCCGCCGCGGAGCTCGACCTGGCGACGCTGCGCCGCGCGCGGCGCCGGCCCGGCATGGGCAACCTGCCGAGCCGGGTCAAGACCGGGCTGTGGGCCGAGGAGTACGCCAGGCACGACGGCGAGCGCCCCGGCGAGACCCCTGGCCGTGACCGGGCGTGGTTCCTGGCCCGGCAGGCCGAGACGATCGAGCGGCTGTACGGTTAGCCGGTCGTGCGGGCGCCCCGATGCCAGGCCAGCACCGTACGCTCGGCGCCCAGGAACGCCGCGTTGAGCGCGATGCCGAGCAGCCCGAGCAGCACGATCCCGGCCCACATGGCGGGAATGTCGAACTGGCTCTGCGCCTCCAGCATCCGGTGCCCGATGCCCTCGCTGCTGCCCACCAGCTCCGAGATGATCATCATGATGAGCGCCAGTGACACGCTCAGCCGCAGCCCGGCGAAGATCTTCGGAGACGCGGCGGGCAGGATGACCCGGGTGAGCCGCTGCCAGGGATCGAGGCGGTAGACGGCGCTGGTCTCGATGTACTGGCGGTCGATGTGGCGGGCGCCGTCCATGGAGTTGATCAGCACCGGCCAGATGACGCCGTAGACGATGGAGGCCAGCTCCATCGGCGTGCCGATCTGGAACAGCACCAGGAACAGCGGCAGCAGCGTGGCGGGCGGCACCGACCTGCCGAAGTGCAGCAGCGGCTCCACCAGCGCCGACAGCCGATGGGAGCGGCCGAGCGCCACGCCGATCACCACCCCGGCCGCGCACGCCATCGCCCAGCCCGCGAACAGCCTGCCCAGGCTCGGCAGCAGGTCGGCGACGGCCTCGTCGGTCAGGAACGCCTGCGTGAGCGGCCCCGAGAACCACATCTCGTGCAGCCTGACCGCGATCCGCGACGGTGGCGGGAAGTAGGCGGCCTGCGCCGAACGCGTCGCCAGCTCCCAGGCGAGCGCCGCCACGGGCAGCAGCCAGTACCACGCCAGCCGCCTGATCATGAAGCATCCCCCGTTCGCGTGTGGCGCCAGCGGAACGCGCGCCGCTCGCCGGCCGTGAACAGCAGGTTGGCGGCCAGCCCGATGAGGCCGGCCCACAGGGCCGCCGCCAGCATGCGATCGACCCGGTTCGCGCTGCCCGCCAGCGACAGGAACGCGCCGATCCCGCCCCCGCCGGGCGCCAGCAGCTCCACGCTCACCGCCACGATCAGGGTCACGGACACGGCGATCCGCACGCCGGTGGCGATGAACGGCGCCGCGCTCGGCAGGCTCACCCGCAGCACCACCGCCAGCGGGCCGAAGCCGAAGCTCCGCAGCGTGTCCCTGGCCAGCGGGTCGACGTCGCTCAGGCCGTACATCGTGTTGATCAGCAGCGGCCAGGAGCAGGTGTAGACGACCAGCGCGGTCTTGGCGTCCTGGCCGGCCGGGAACAGGAACATGGCCAGCGGGATCAGCGCCACCGAGGGGATCGGCCGCAGGAACTCCACCAGCGGCCGCGCCGACCGCTCCACGAACGGCACCGTGCCGAGCAGCAGCCCGGCGGGCACGGCCACCGCGATCGCGATGGCCAGCCCGCTCAGGCAGGCCGTCAGCGTGGCCAGCACGTCGGCCCTGAACTGCGCCTCCAGCGGCAGCCGCGCCGCCGCCACCAGCACATCCGACATGTACGGCAACACGTCGGGAACCAGCCCCGCCCGCCCCGCCAGCTCGGCGACGGCGATGAACCCGGCGACTCCGGCGACCCCCAGAACGCCCCGCTCGAGGCGCCCGCCGATCATCCGGCCGGCGGCGCGAACAGCTGCGCCACGTCCACCTTCGCCTTGAGGTAGCCATAGCCGTGCAGCAGGTCGGCCAGCTTCTGGACGCCGGCCTTGTCGGCCTGCAGGGAGAACTTGCCGAGTGTCATGGCCGCGGCCGCCTCCGCCGGGATCTGCGTGTACGTCGGCACGACCTCGTCGATCGCCTTGCGGTCGGAGCTCGCGATCTCCTGCGCCTTGGCGAGGGCGCGGTGCAGGGCGGCGGCCGTCTTCGGGTTCTTGGCCAGCCACTCCTCACTGACGCCCCAGCCGTCGATCGGCACGCCGGCCGTCACGCCGTCCGTGGTGTCGATGATCTGAGTGGCGCCGCTCTTCTTCGCCGCGGTCAGGAACGGCTCCACCAGCCAGGCCGCGTCCACGCTGCCGGAGGACAGCGCGCTGAGCTGGTCGGCGAACGGGACCTGGACGTATTTGACGTCCTCCGGCTTGAGCGCGGCCTGCTGCAGATGGGCGTTGGTGAGCGTCTGCCCGAGCGCCTTGAGCACGTTGACCGCGATCGTCTTGCCCTTGAGGTCGGCGGCCGTCTTGATGGGGGAGTCCTTGGCCACCACGACGCCGGCGACGCCGGGCGCGGCCTCCTGGCTGTGCTGGAAGAGCTTCAGCTTGGCCGCGCCCGTGTCGTTGATCGCCATCAGCGACACGTAGCTCGTCAGGAAGGCGTCCATGCTGCCGTTGAGGATCTTCGGCATGACCGCCTGCGGAGCCTGGATGATCTCGGTCTTGACCGTCAGACCCTCCGCCTGGAAGAAACCCCGCTTCTCCGCGATGAACAGCGGGGCCGACGACGGCACCGGCACCACGCCGATCAGCAGCTGTGTCTTCTCCAGCCCGCCCGCGGACGCGGTGCCGCCGCTGCCGGCCCCGCCCCCTCCTCCGCACGCGCTCAGCGCCAGCGCGACTGCCATGCCCGTGACGACGATCCTGGCCAGCTTCATGCCACTGCCCTTCTCGGTCCGGTGATCAGGTGGCGGCCGGACCACCCGGCCCCGCTCGACGATATCGGCCGGAGCGGTGATCCGCGCGAGGCGTTTGTCGACGTACGTGAGCGGGTGCGGCGCGCCGCGCGGGATCTAGCGTGACCATCATCCCTGAGGGGAAGAATAGATCATGGAGTTCGCGTCGATCTTCTGCTTGAGCATGCCGGCGTCGAGCATCAGGTCCGCCACCCGCTGGATGCGCTCGGCGCTCAGCGAGGTGGGGTAGTCGCCCAGGCTGATCGTGGTGGCGGTGTCAGCCGGGAGCTTGGTGTAGGTCGGCAGGATCTTCGTCACCGCGCTGCGATCGGTGGCCGCGACGTTCTGGGCCATGCCCATGGCCTTCTGGAAGGCCTCCAGCGTCTTGGGGTTGTTGGCCACCCACTTCTCCGTGGCGGCCCAGCCGCTGATCGGCAGGCCGTCGGTCGGGGCGGACATCGTGTCCAGCAGCATGGTGGCGCCGAGTTCCTTCTTCGCCATGCTGACGTAGGGGTCGGTCATCCAGACCGCGTCCACGTCGCCCTTGTCCAGCGCGGAGAGCCAGTTGGTGGTCGGGACCTCGACGTACTGGACGTCCTGCTCGGGGTCGAGACCGGCGGCCTCCAGGTGCGGGTTCATCGTGAGCACGCCCAGACCGGCCAGGGCGTTGACGCCGATCTTCTTGCCCTTCAGGTCCGAGACCTGCTTGATGGGGGAGTCCTTGCGCACCATGATGCCGAACGCACCGGCGGCACCCTGGTAGGAGTCGGCGATGTACTTGAACTTCTCGGTGCCCGCCTCCTGGATCGTCAGGATGGTCGCGTAGCTGCCGAGGACGATGTCCATGGTGCCGTTGGAGAGCTTGCCCAGGACCGCTTGGGGAGCCTGGATGGCCTCGGTCTTGACGCTGAGGCCCATTTCCTTGAAGAAGCCGCGATCGATGGCGATGAACAGCGGCGCGGAGTCCGCGCCGGGGTACTGGCCGACCACCAGGTCGGTCTTCATACCGGTGGCGGTGGCGGTGCTGGGGCCTTCCACCTTGCCGGCCGAACCGGAACATCCCGTGATGACGAGGATTGCTACCAGGCCGGCGAGGGCGGTGCGCCCTAATTCACCTAAGCGCATTGCGTGTCTCCTTTGACCTGGGTGTTCTGAAGTCTGCGACGGAGGCCCCGGCGCTCTCGGCGACGGGGCCGAGCAGCTCTCCGGGGCCTGTCATCAGTCTGAGGACCGGGGGCCGGGGTCAGCGGGGAACGGCCTCGATGAGGCTCGCGCCGGAGCCCAGTTCGATGATGTCGCTGAGCTTCAGTTCGGCCTGGCCCAGCACGGCGGCGTACTCGGCGCGGCTGCGCTCGGTGCCGCCGTTGAAGATGGCCAGCATCCGCAGGTCGATGTCCTTGCCCAGATGCGGTGCCTCGTCATCGGGCAGCACCACTTCCAGCACCAGGACGCGGCCGTCGGGGTTCATGGCCTGGCGGACGTTACGCAAGATCTTCACGGCGTCCTCGTCGTCCCAGTTGTGCAGGACGCTGGCCAGCAGGTAGACGTCACCGCCGGCCGGGACCGAGGCGAAGAAGTCGCCGGAGACGACCTCGGCCCGGTCGGACAGGCCCGCCGCGGCCAGCGTCGCCGCGGCGTGACCGGTCACATGCTCCAAGTCGAAGAGGATGCCGCGCATCTGCGGGTTGGCGTGCAGGACCGTGGCCAGGATGTGACCCTTGCCGCCCGCCACGTCCACCATGGTCGCCGTGGCGGGGAAGTCGTACCGCTTGGCCAGGCCCTCGGTCAAAGGGCGGGCCCGGCGCGTCATGTAGTCGTCGAAAATGCTGCTCGACGTGGGATTCTTCGCCAGGTGGTCGTAGAGGTGGCCGTAGCGCTTCACGAAAGCCGAACTGCCGTCCCTGACCGTGGCGGGGAGCATGCCCATGGCGTACCAGAAGCCCTCCTCGCCCAGCATGCGGATCGAGGATCGGACGGAGTCCGGGACGTCCGAGCGCACCGCGGCGCCTTTCGCGGTGAGCTCGTAGGTGTCCGGCCCTGCCGGGCACACCACGTCCATGCTGGCCAGCTGGCGCAGGACCCTGCGCAGCGAGGGCGCGTGCGCGTGGCAGCGCCTGGCCAGCTCGCCCGTGTCGAGCGGACCATGCGCCAGATGATCGGCCAGGCCCAGCTCCGCCATGGTCAGCAGAGCCGCGAAACGGGAGAGGTCGCCTACGGCTCCCCAAAGGAGGTCGTCGGAATGCGACATAGGTCCTTCCAGCGTGATCACGCGTTACGAGTGGCCTGCCGGTGCCAGACGAGCAGACGCCGCTCGGCCAGGACGAACAGGACGTTCACGAGATAACCGAGCACGCCGAGCAGGGCGATCGTCGCCCACACCCCGGCGCCGTCGAAACTGCGCTGCGCCACCAGCAACTGGTAGCCGATGCCGTCGGTGCTGCCGAACAGCTCCGCGATGACCATGAGGATCAGCGCGAGCGACAGGCTCAGCCGCAGCCCGGCGAAGATCTTCGGCGAGGCCGCCGGAAGGAGCACCACGCGCAGGTACTGCGCCTTCGACAGGTTGAAGACCCTGGCCGTCTCGGTGTACGTGCGGTCCACGGCCCTGACCCCGTCGATGGAGTTGAGCAGCACGGGCCAGATGACGCCGAACACGATCGTGGCCAGCTGCATGGTCAGCCCGGCCTTGAACAGCACGAGGAACACCGGCAGCAGCAGCGGCGGCGGGATGGCCCGGCCGAACTCGATCAGCGGGTCCACGTAGTCGGTCGCCGTCCGCGAACGCCCGAGCGCCATACCGAGCGTGACGCCGAGCACGGCGGCCAGGACCCAGCCGCTGAACATGCGGCCGAGGCTCGGCAGCAGGTTGTCCACCGCGTCGTCGGTGAGGAAGATCCGCGAGATGGGCCCGGAGAACCACAGCTCGTACATGCGGGTGACGATCATCGTGGGCGGCGGGAAGTCGGTGTCCTCCAGCCCGCGCGCGATGAGCTCCCAGGCGACGAGCACCACGGGGATGACCCAGAGTTTGGCGCCGGCCTTGACGAGGGTTTTCACGACTCCTGCGCTCCCGTCCGCATGCGGTGCCAGTGGAACAGGCGGCGCTCTCCGGCCAGCAGCGCCAGGTTCGCGATCACGCCGAACATCCCGGCCCAGAACGTCGCCGCCATCATGAGGTCCATCCGGTTGCCGCTGCTCGCCTGGACCACGAACACGCCGATCCCGGCGACACCGCCGGCCAGCAGCTCGGCGCTGACCGCCAGGATCAGTGCGATGCCGGCGGCGATCCTGACCCCGGTCATGACGAACGGGGCGGCGCTGGGCAGGCTCACCCGGGCCAGCACGGCCAGCGGGCCGAAGCCGAAGCTCCGCAGGGACTCCTTGGCCAGCGGGTCCACGTCCTGCATGCCGTAGAGGGTGTTGATCAGGATCGGCCACATGCAGGCGTACACGATGACCGAGATCTTCATCAGCCCGTCCGCCGGAATCAGCAGGATGGCGAGCGGGATGATCGCGACGGAGGGAATCGGGCGCATGAACTCCAGCATGGGCCTGATGGCCCGCTCCACCGGCGGCAGCGCGCCGAGCAGCACGCCCAGGGGGACGGCGATCCCGATCGCGATCAGCAGGCCGAACGCCCAGTTCGTCAGGGTCGTGCCGAGTCCCGTCAGGAAGTCGGGGTCGGCCAGGAGGAGCGCGGCTTCGTACAGGATGGTCGAGGGGGCCGGCAAGTCCAAGTCGTCGCTCATGACGAAGCGGACGAACAGCTCCCCGACGGCAAGGAACCCCGCGGCGCCGGCGGCGCCGCGGAGCACTCGAGCTCCGGTCATCCGGCCGGGGGAGCCACGATGACGGACTTCACGTCGATCTGGCTCTTGATGTACTCGTATTCGAGCAGGAGGTCGGCCACCTTCTGCAGGCGGTTCGCGGTCAGCTCAGTCGGGTACGCGAGCGGTGTGATCACGGACGCGGTCTTCGCGTCGATCTTCGTGTACAGCGGCAGGGCCTTCTCGAGCTCCTTGCGGTCGGTCGAGAGGTCCTTCAGCGCTTTGGCGATCGCCCGCTGGAACGCGGCCACCGTCTTCGGGTACTTCTGCGCCCATTCCTCGGTGACCGACCAGCCGGAGATGGGGAAGTTCTCGGTCTGTCCGGTCATCGTGTCGGCCAGCTTGCGGAAGCCGTCCGTGGTCTGGGTGCTCGTGATGAAGGGCTCGACCATCCAGCCCGCGTCGGCCAGGCCCGTCTTGAGTGCGTTGCCCATTTCGGGGAACGGGATTTCCTTGTAATTGACGTCCGCCTTGGTGAGCCCAGCCACCTTGAGCTGCGTCTCCACGGCGAGCGTGGCGATGTTGTTCAGGGTGTTGACCGCGACGGTCTTGCCCTTCAGGTCCGCCACCGTCTTGATGGCGGAGTCCTTCGGGACCATGATGTTGAACGTGTTCGGGGCGCCCTGAGAGGCGTCCGCGATCAGCTTGATCTTCTTGCCCTGACTGACGGCCACCAACCCCGACACGTAGTTCTGAAGCGTGGCGTCGAGGGCGCCGCTCAGGAGCTGCGGCATCGCGGCCGCGCCGCCGGTGATGGTCACCGGCTCGACCGTCAGGCCCTCCTGCTTGAAGTAGCCCTTGCTCATGGCGACATAGAGCGATACCGAGTCAGGGATCGGGATCGCCCCGACCTTGATCGTGGTTTTCTCCAAGCCGTTCGGGCCGGCCGAGGGGCTCGCGGAGCTGCCGGAGCCGCTGCAGCCGGTAAGCACTAGAGCGACTGCGACGCCGAGTGCGACGGCGCTGCAGCGCAGTTTGCGTGTCATGGGGGGTTCTCCTACCAGGGAAGCGTCTGGAGATCGGCACTGGTTACCGGGCGTGAAGCGTACCGGAAGGGGAGCTCCGGGCGGCAGCACTGTGCCGTGTATAGGAGGTTTATCTAACACATATAACAGTAAAGCGGCTATAGATGTAAATATGCGTATAAAGGCTGTTTTTGGGTCATATGTTCGAATTGGGACTGTCGTCACGGTCTGTGGTCAAGGGCTTGCCATGTGAAGAACGTGTGTGTTGGAACGGTTGAAAACGCTCGAGACGTTGGCTGAAGCATGAGGTTTGTGCTCAAATTGGGCCTCGAACTTGCCTGCGATCAGTCGTCCCTAGGACGAAGCTGCTGAGACCCCCCTGAAGCAGGCCATGGCGAGAGGTTGCCACCAGTGAGGACAACAACGACCGGCCCCGGTCGTGGTAGGGCTCCGGACGTGCCCGAAGAGCCAGTGGGCGGCGAGGCGCCGGAGGTGAAGCTGCCCAAGGCGGGCAGCCCGTTCGCGCTGCGCAACTGGCGTGTACGCACCCGCCTCATCGCCCTCATCGCCATTCCCACGATCGTGGCCGTGGTCTTCGGCGGCCTGCGCGTCACCACCTCGATCGGCAGCGCGGAGCAGTACCAGGTCATCGGCGAGGTCGGCAAGCTGGTCAGCCAGTTCGGCGAGCTCTCCCGCGACCTCGGCCTCGAGCGCGACCTGGCCGCCCGCTACGCCGCCTCCAACCGGGCGGCGGCCGACAAGAGCCGGCTCGTCGCCCAGCAGGAGGTCGTCGACGCAAGCGTCAGCCGTGTCCAGGCGACCGCGCGGACCGCTGAGCCGTCCCTGTCCGAGACCGGCCGCAGGAAACTCGACCGCATCAGGGTCCGGCTCGAGCAGCTGGGCTCGCTGCGCCAGACGGTCTCCGGGAACGACTCACAGCTGCCGCCCCTGCCGACGGTGGACAAGTACACCGAGACCATCACCGAGATGCTCCAGCTCTACGACGAGGTCGCCCAGGGCGCGACGGACCCGGCGCTGATCTCCACCAGCGCCGCCCTGCGCGCCATCGCCCGAGCCGAGGAAGAGGCGTCCAAACAGCGCGCGTTCCTGACGATCGGCCTCGTCAGAGGGTCCTTCGACGAGATCGAGTTCCAGGCGTTCCTCGACGCCAACTCCCGGCGCGACAGCGAGCGGGCCTCCTTCCTGGCCGTCGCCACGCTGGACCAGCGGCAGGCGTTCGACGACACCGTCGCCAGCGCGGCCATCGGCCGAGCCGAGCTCTACATCGACCGCGCCGTGCTGCTGCACAACAACGCCGCCGGCGCCGCGTCGAACGCCCGTGGGCCGTATCTGCGCAGGCTCGACACCTCCACCACGGACGACGCCGACCGCTGGTTCGACGCCATCAGCCAGACCGTCGACCGGTTCCACCAGGTGCAGAAGATGCTCGGTGAGCAGGTGGCCACCCGAAGCGCCGACCTCGCCAGCAGCGACCGGCAGCTTGCCGCGATCAACATCGCGATCGTCGCCGCCCTACTGGTCCTGGTCCTCGCGATCACCGCCATCATGGCGGGCTCGCTCGTACGGCCGCTCCGGCGCCTGCGCGGTGACGCACTCAAGATCGCCGGCCAGACCCTGCCCGATCTGGTCCGCCAGCTGCGTAACACCGACGTCGACCCCGAACAGCTCCACGTGCCGCCCATCGAGATCAACTCCAAGGACGAGATCGGTGAAGTCGCCCGCGCCTTCGACGAGGTGCACCGCGAGGCCGTCCGCCTCGCCGGCGAGGAGTCCAAGCTGCGGAGCAACGTCAACGCGATGTTCGTGAACCTGTCGCGGCGCAGTCAGACGCTGGTGGAGCGGCAGATCACCCTGATCGACGGGCTGGAGCAGGGCGAGCAGGACGAGCAGCGGCTCGGTAACCTGTTCAAGCTGGACCACCTGGCCACGCGCATGCGCCGTAACAGCGAGAACCTGCTGGTCCTGGCCGGTCAGGAGCCGCCGCGCCGCTGGAGCCAACCGGTCAAGCTGGTGGACGTGGCCCGGGCCTCGCTGTCGGAGGTGGAGAACTACGAGCGGGTGGTCCTCCAGGTCCCCGATGGCGTCGCGGTGGTCGGCCAGGCCGTCAACGACGTCATCCACCTGATCGCCGAGCTGGTGGAGAACGCGCTGTCGTTCTCGCCGCGAGAGACCCGCGTCACCGTGTCGGGCAGCAGGATCGACGGCGGCGGCGTGATGCTGTCGATCAGCGACTCCGGCATCGGCATGGCCCCGGACGAGCTCAACGCGGCCAACGACCGCCTCCTCGACGCGCCGACCGTGGACGTGTCGGTCTCGCGGCGCATGGGCCTGTTCGTGGTCGCCCGGCTGGCGCACCGCCACGGCATCCGGGTGCAGTTGCGCCCGCACGGCTCCGGTGGCTTGACCGCCATGGTGCTCCTTCCCGAGTCGCTGCTCGGCGCCCAGGCCACCGCCCCCTCGCCCGTCGGCGCCGCACCTGCGGGCGGCCGCCAGGACACGTTCGGGACGCCGCCGCCGGCCGCCAGCCCGTGGCCGGCCTCGTCTTACCAGCTCGGCCCCGGACACCCGTCCTATCCGTCCGAGCCTTCGCAGGGGCCCTCCTGGCCGTCGATGCCGCAGTGGCCCGCCGAGGCCGGCAACTGGATGGCCGAGAACTCCGCACCCTCCTCCGACGTGTGGGTGTCCTCGCGCGGACCCGCCACGGGCGAGACCGCGCTGCCCAAGCGCAACCCCCCGCCCGAGGAGACCCGCTCTTGGCCACGCGGCCCGGAGCAGCCACTTCCCACATCGCAGCGTCACGACTTCCCCGAGACCGAGGCCGCGGCGACCGGCCCCATGCCGGCGGTCAAGGCCGCCTCGTCGGGGGACGAATACCTGCCGATCTTCGCCTCGGTGGAATCGGCCTGGTTCGAGCACGGCACCGAGAGCTCGGGAACGTGGGGCTCGGCCAAGGCGGACGCGGGCTGGAGCGCGGCGGAGGCGGTAGTGGAGCCGGTACGCAACGGATCGACGGCGGCCGGGCTGCCCAAGCGGGTGCCCAAGGCCAACCTGGTGCCCGGCTCGGCCGACACCGCCTCCGCGCCGAAGGGCGTCGCGCCCATGCCGGCGGTCTCGCCGGAGCGGGTACGCAGCCGTCTTTCGAGCTTCCAGCAGGGCTTCCGGGCGGCACGCGACGACATCAGCGAAGGCAGGGCCTACCAGCCCGGCTCCAGGAATGACAGCAGGGAGGGAGGCGCGTGAACGACCTGAGCCACGCGGCACGCGGGGTGGACTGGTTAATCACCGACTTCGTCAGTACCGTTCCGGGGGTCGCGCACGCGGTGGTGGTCTCGTCCGATGGGCTGCCGCTGGCGGCCTCGTCGGGTTTCCCGGCCGACCGGGCTGATCAGCTGGCCGCGATCGCGTCTGGCCTGGTGAGCCTGACGCACGGCGCGGCCAGGGTGTTCGAGGGTGGTGCGGTCAACCAGACGATTGTGGAGATGCAGCGCGGGCTGATGCTGATCATGTCGGTCAGTGACGGATCGTGCTTGGCTGTGCTGGCCGCCCCGGACTGCGACATGGGTTTGGTGGCGTACCAGATGACGCTGATGGTCGACCGCGCCGGACAGGTGCTGACCCCGGCTGTGCGCGCGGAGCTGCGCGCCAGCCAGACCAGGTGATGTAGGTGACAGACCCCAGATGGAACAGCGGCGGGTGGAACAACAGCGGTGGGTGGAACAGCGGCGGCTGGGAGTCCTCACCGCCCCCGCCCAGCTCTGACCCCGCCTCACCGGTACGGCCCTACGCCGTCACGGGCGGGCGGACCGCGCCCAAGGTCAAGCTGGCGATGGAGGCCCTGGTGTCCTCGGCGACCGCCGAGCACCGGGAGTTCTCCCACATCACGCCCGAGTACCAGGCGATCAGCCAGCTCTGCCTGCAGGTCAGGTCGGTGGCGGAGGTGTCGGCCCTGTTGCGGATGCCGCTCGGTGTGGTGCGTGTGCTGATCGCGGATATGGCGGCCGAAGGCCTCGTGCGAGTGCATCAGCCGCAGCTCGAGGCGGGTAGGCCGGACGTCAACCTGCTGGAAAGGGTTCTCAGTGGACTTCGCAGGCTCTAGCCCCGGCCTCACCTCGACGAAGATCGTGGTGGCTGGAGGTTTCGGGGTGGGCAAGACGACGTTCGTCGGCGCGGTGTCGGAGATCATGCCGTTGACCACGGAGGCCGTCATGACCGACGCCTCCGAGGGGATCGACGACCTGGGCATGACGCCGCTGAAGTCGACCACGACCGTGGCCATGGACTTCGGCCGGGTCTCCCTCGATCGCGACCTGATCCTCTACCTGTTCGGCACTCCCGGGCAGCACCGGTTCTGGTTCATGTGGGACGACCTGGTACGCGGGGCGATCGGCGCGGTCGTCCTCGTGGACACCCGCCGGCTGGCGGACAGCTTCCCGGCGATCGACTATTTCGAGGAGGCCCAGCTGCCGTTCATCGTGGGGGTGAACGGCTGGGACGGCCAGTACGCCCACAGCGACGCCGAGGTGCGCGACGCGCTCACCCTGGCTCCGCACATCCCGATGGTGCGGCTCGACGCCCGTTCGAAGGACTCCGTCAAGAGCACCCTGATCAACCTCGTCGAGCACGCGCTCACGGTTCGGATGGCCGTGCCAGGCTGGAGCGGCTAGGAGAGCGGATAGGCTGGAGTCTTAGACGTTCATTCGCTTCGAGGACTGGCCAACCACGTGTTCGAGACGCTTTCCGACCGCCTCACATCGGTTTTCTCCTCCCTCCGATCCAAGGGCCGGCTGTCCGATGCCGACATCGACGCCACCACCCGGGAGATCCGCATCGCCCTGCTGGAGGCCGATGTCGCGCTCCCGGTGGTCAAGGCGTTCGTCGCCCAGGTCAAGGAGCGCGCCCGCGGCGCCGAGGTCTCCCAGGCGCTCAACCCGGCGCAGCAAGTCGTCAAGATCGTCAATGACGAGCTGATCGGGATCCTCGGCGGGGAGACCCGCAGGATCCGCTTCGCCAAGACGCCGCCGACCGTCATCATGCTGGCTGGTCTGCAGGGCGCGGGCAAGACGACGCTGGCGGGCAAGCTGGCCAAGTGGCTGCGGGAGCAGGGCCACGTGCCCATGCTGGTCGCCGCGGACCTGCAGCGCCCCAACGCCGTCCAGCAGCTCCAGGTCGTCGGCGAGCGCGCCCAGGTCGCGGTCTACGCGCCCGAGCCCGGCAACGGCACCGGCGACCCGATCGAGGTCGCCCGCAGGTCGATCGACGAGGCCAAGCGCCTGCAGCACGACATCGTCATCATCGACACCGCCGGCCGCCTGGGCATCGACCAGGACATGATGAAGCAGGCCGCCGACATCCGCGACGCGGTCCAGCCCGACGAGGTCCTGTTCGTCGTGGATGCCATGATCGGCCAGGACGCCGTCACCACGGCGCAGGCGTTCATGGAGGGCGTCGGCTTCGACGGCGTCGTGCTGACCAAGCTCGACGGCGACGCCCGGGGCGGCGCCGCGTTGTCGGTCAGGCACATCACCGGCCGGCCGATCATGTTCGCCTCCACCGGCGAGAAGCTGGAAGACTTCGACGCCTTCCACCCCGACCGGATGGCCTCCCGCATTCTCGACATGGGTGACATCCTCACCCTGATCGAGCAGGCGCAGAAGACGTTCGACGAGGATCAGGCCGCCAAGATGGCCGGCAAGCTCACGTCGGGCGAGAACTTCACGCTCGAGGACTTCCTCGAGCAGATGATGATGGTCCAGAAGATGGGGCCGATCAAAAACCTGCTCGGCATGATGCCCGGCATGGGGCAGATGCGCGACCAGCTCAACTCCATCGACGACCGCGATCTCGACCGCATCGCCGCCATCATCCGCTCCATGACCCCGGCCGAGCGGCAGGATCCGAAGATCATCAACGGGTCTCGCCGCGCCCGCATCGCCGCCGGTTCCGGTGTCACGGTCAGTGCCGTCAGCAACCTCGTCACCCGCTTCTTCGATGCACAGAAGATGATGAAGCGGATGGCGGGCGGCATGGGCATCCCCGGCATGCCGGGCGGCCGCAACAAGGTCGCCAAGAACCAGAAGAAGAACAAGAAGGGGCGGCGCGTCAGCGGCGACCCGCGCAAGGCGGCGCTGGAGAAGGCGTCCGCGGCCGAGGCTCCGGCGGAGCCGAAGCAGGGCGGGATGCTCGGCAACCTGGGCGGCAAGCTGCCGCCGGGCGTGGAGCTGCCCCCGGGCTTCGACCCGTCGAAGTTCCGGCTGCCCGGGCAGAAATAGCGCCCTCGCGCCCCGGCGCCGACACCTGCCGCGGGCCTCGTGCGAGGATTCGGCGATGATCAGCGGCGGCGCGGTGGCCGCATCCTTGCCGAGGCTTTGCGGGGCCCCTTCCGCGTGTGGTCGAAGGCAGTGCCGTAGATCTGGCACAATGACATGTTGGAACACCGTGACCAGGTGGGTGCCCTCTCATCTCCCGCCGGCCACGCCTGTCCCTGGAGCGTCGTCAATCCGTGCCCCACTCGGTGAGACGCCGTTCACCCACGCTCGAATGCAGGAGAGACCACACCCGTGGCAGTCAAGATCAAGCTCAAGCGGCTCGGCATGATCCGCAACGCTCAATACCGTATCGTCGTCGCCGACAGCCGCACCAAGCGTGACGGCCGGGCGATCGAAGAGATCGGCCTGTACCACCCGAAGGAAGACCCTTCGCGCATCGAGGTCAACGCCGAGCGTGCGGCTTACTGGCTGGGTGTCGGCGCGCAGCCGACCGAGCCGGTGCTCAAGCTGCTCAAGCTCACTGGCGACTGGCAGAAGTTCAAGGGCGAGGCCGCCCCTGCGCCTCTGAAGGTCGCCGAGCCCGCGCCTGACCGTCACGCCATCTACGAGGCCGCGGCCAAGGAGGCGCTGTCCGGTGGAGACACCGGCACGGCCGCCACCACGCCGAAGAAGGCCAAGAAGAAGGAAGAGGCCGAGGCCCCCGCCGAGACCCCGACTGAGGGCGAGGGCTGACGTGCTCGAGGAGGCTCTCGAGCACCTCGTGAAGGGCATCGTCGAACATCCAGACGATGTCCGGGTCCGCGCACGCCGCATTCGCAGCGGGCGCGTCCTGGAGGTCCGGGTGCACCCCGAGGACCTGGGCAAGGTCATCGGACGCGGCGGGCGCACCGCCAAGGCGCTGCGCACGGTCGTGAATGCCCTGGCCGACGGGAAGTACGTGCGGGTCGATCTGCTCGACCTGCACGAAGCAGTCCGTTAGCGTCAGGTTTCCGCGCCCTCATCGGTTCGCTGACCGATGGGGGCGCTTGCGTTAGAAAGGGCACATTCACGTGCAGCTGGTCGTCGGCCGGATAGGCCGTCCGCACGGGGTACGCGGTGACGTGACCGTGGAGGTGCGCACCGACGAACCCGAGCGGCGTTTCGCCGTCGGCACGTCGATCACGACGGACCCCGCGGACAAGGGACCACTCGTCATCGCCGGCCGCCGCTGGCACAAAGGCATGCTGCTGATGACGTTCGAGGGTGTCGCCGGTCGCGACGCGGCCGAAGAACTGCGGGGCACCATGCTGGTCATCGACTCGGCCGAGGTCGAGCCGTCCGACGACCCCGACGAGTTCCACGACCACCAGCTCATCGGCCTGGCGGTGGAGACCGTCTCCGGTGACCCGGTCGGTGAGGTGGAAGACGTCCTCCACCACGGTCAGGACCTCCTCGTGGTGCGCCGCAAGGGACAGGACGACGCGCTCATCCCGTTCGTCAAGGCCCTGGTGCCGGAGGTCGACCTGGAGGCGGGCCGGCTGGTCGTCGATCCGCCAGAGGGCCTGCTGTGATGCGGCTCGACATCATCTCGATCTTCCCTGAATACTTCGCGCCCCTGGACGTCTCGCTGATCGGCAAGGCACGCGAGCGCGGCACGCTCGACGTACGCGTGCACCAGCTCCGTGACTGGACGCACGACGTGCACAAGACGGTGGACGACACCCCGTACGGCGGCGGTCCCGGCATGGTCATGAAGCCCGAGGTGTGGGGCGAGGCCATCGACACGGTGATCGGTGACGGCAGGCCGCGGATGATCGTGCCGACGCCGAGCGGCCGGCCGTTCACCCAGGAGCTCGCGCAGGAGCTGGCGGAAGAGCCGTGGCTGCTGTTCGCGTGCGGGCGTTACGAGGGCATCGACGCGCGGGTCATGGCCGAATACGCCCCGCGGCTGCGCGTGGACGAGGTCAGCATCGGCGACTACGTGCTGGCCGGCGGCGAGGTCGCGGTGCTGGTCATGGTGGAGGCGATCGGCAGGCTGCTGCCCGGCGTGCTCGGCAACGCCCAGTCGGCCGTGGACGACTCCTTCGCGCCCGGGTCCATGCAGAACCTCGTCGAGGGGCCGGTCTACACCAAGCCGCCCGTCTGGCGGGGGCACGAGGTGCCGGCCGTGCTGCTGTCCGGGCATCATGGAAAGGTCGCCAGGTGGCGGCGGGACGAGGCGCTGCGCCGTACCATACGAAACCGGCCCGAACTCGCGGCGGCGCTCGACCCCGAAACGCTCGACAAGCACGACAGAAAGCTCCTGGAGGAGCTCTCGTTTCGCGTCGGGCCAGAAGATATGGCAAACTGAATCGCTGCCAACCGTCACCCGGTTGGTCTGTCATGCCCGGGAAACGATCCCGGGTTCATCACATCAGCAGGCGCGTCCGCCGCGAGCTACGGCCGGGTGGACCTCCGCGTGCTTACGAGGACTTGAGGACAGCTCTCATGCACACGAAGATCCAGGAGCTCGAGAAGGCGACCCTGCGCAGCGATGTGCCGGGTTTCCGACCCGGTGACACGCTCGAGGTTCACGTACGCGTCGTCGAAGGCAACCGCTCCCGTATCCAGGTCTTCAAGGGCTTCGTGCTGCGCAGGCAGGGCAGCGGCGCCCGCGAGACCTTCACGGTCCGCAAGGTCAGCTACGGCGTCGGCGTCGAGCGCACCTTCCCGGTGCACAGCCCGGTCATCGAGAAGATCGTGCTCGTGACCCGCGGCGACGTGCGCCGCGCGAAGCTCTACTACATGCGCGAACTGCGCGGCAAGGCCGCCCGCATCCGCGAGAAGCGCGAGACGACGGCTGCCAAGTAGGCCGTTCTTCAACCATGGCCCGCGCCCTGCGCGGGCCATTCGGTTTTACGGGGCCCTTTCCTTTATGTGGAGCGACTCGTGCCCGGTGTAACGTCGGTCGAGGCTTGTCGAGCCGATCCATCATCTAGGCTCGTCAGCGATGACTAGCGAGAGCCAGGAGCACGGCGCGGCGCGCCGCCCGGTCAAGGACGAGGTGGACGTGGTCGCCGAAGATACTCAGAAGCCTGCCAAGGGCGAGAAAAAAGAGAAGAAGGGGTCGTTCTGGAAAGAACTTCCTGTTCTTGTCGTCGTAGCCCTGGTGCTGGCCCTGATCATCAAGACGTTTGTGGTCCAGGCCTTCTACATTCCATCGGAGTCGATGGAGAACACCCTGCTGAAAAACGACAGGGTCCTGGTCAACAAGCTCGTCTACCACACGCGCGACATCGAGCGGGGCGACGTGGTGGTGTTCTCCGGCGTCGACTCGTGGGACGGCGAGTTCCAGATGGAGGAGCCGTCCAACCCTGTTGCGGGGTTCTTCCGGTGGGTCGGCACGGCGTTCGGCCTCGTGCCCGGTGAGAAGGACTACATCAAGCGGGTCATCGGCGTCGGTGGCGACCGCGTCAAGTGCTGCGACTCCAAGGGGCGCATCACGATCAACGGCACGCCCATCGACGAGGAGAGCTATCTCTACCCCGGCAACGAGCCGTCCGACGAGTTCTTCGACATCACGGTGCCGCCCGGGCGGCTGTGGGTGATGGGGGACCATCGCGCGGTGTCGCTCGACTCGCGCAAGCACACCGGTGACCCGGGCGGCGGGTCCATTCCCGAGAGTCAGGTCATCGGCCGGGCGTTCGTCATCGTCTGGCCGTTCGACCGGGCGAGCTTGCTCAACATCCCCGACACGTTCGCCCAGCCCGCGCTCCAGGCTCTCGGCGGTTCCGTGCCGTTGCTCGCCGGGTTCGGGCTGGCCGTACCCTTGGTCCTGGTTCGTCGGCGCTGGCGGAAGAGGAGGCGTTGATGGCCGTCACCAAGAAGGCGGAGGGCGTGGGGAAAGAGAAGAAAAAGGGCGGCTTCCGCGAGACGGTGTTGCTGCTGGTCATGGGCGTGGGCATCGCCTTGTTGCTGCAGGCGTTCGTGGTCGGCTCGTTCTACATCCCGTCCGTGTCGATGGAGAACACCCTGCTGGTCAACGACCGCGTGTTCGTCAACAAGCTCGCGGGCGCGCCGGAGCGCGGCGACATCGTGGTGTTCAAGGGCTGGAACGGCGAGGACACCATCAAGCGGGTCATCGGCGTCGGCGGCGACAAGGTGGTGTGCTGCGATGCCAAGAAGCGCATCACCGTCAATGGGACGCCGCTGGATGAGGAGTCTTACCTCTACCCCGGCGATTACGCTTCGGGCGATAAGTTCGACGTCACGGTGCCGGCGGGGAAGCTGTGGCTGATGGGCGACCACCGCAGCGCCTCCTTTGACTCCCGGGGCCACATGGACGAGCCCGGTGGCGGCTTCATCTCGGTGGACGCGGTGATCGGCAAGGCCGTGGTGCGTTACTGGCCGCTGTCGCGAGGCTATCTGTTCTCCCAGCCGGACACCTTCGCCAAGGTCAAGTAGAGGGACTTCCGGTCGCGGGTTGCGGCTAATGGGGCGTACGCTGCCTCTGTCATGACAGTTGCGTTCCGCCCTCGACCGAGTGTCGTCCGGCGCGATTCAGGGCTCTACGCCTATGAGCGGGCGCTGGCTCGCCGCGGCCTCACGCCGATCGCCGGTGTCGACGAGGCAGGCCGCGGCGCCTGCGCGGGCCCGCTTGTGGTCGCGGCAGTGATCCTCCGCAAGGAGATCGACGGCCTCTGCGACTCTAAACTGATGGCCCCGGCAGTGCGCGAACGCCTCTACGACCAGGTCATGCGCGTCTCCCACGTGGGCATCGTGGTGATCCCACCGGGGGAGATCGACGCCAAAGGCCTTCACAAGTGCAACGTTTCAGGAATGCGGCGAGCTGTCGCACAGTTGCCTTGTGACCCGGAGTACATCTTGACGGACGGCTTTCCGGTGCCGGGGCTGCCGGCGCCGTCGCTGGCCGTGTGGAAGGGGGATCAGGTGGCCGCGTGCATGGCAGCCGCTTCGATCGTGGCCAAGGTGACCAGGGACCGCTTGATGGTCGCGCTGGACGAGCGCTTCCCGCAGTACGGCTTCGCCGATCACAAGGGGTACGTCACGCCGGGGCACCGGCTGGCGCTGGAAACGCACGGCCCATGTCCTGAGCACCGTTACTCCTTCGTCACGGTGGCCAGGGAGATGGGTGAAAATGAAATGGGGGCCGGGGTTGCCTGACCAGGCAAACCGGGGGACCGGTACGACAGGAGGACCGCGATGAGCGCAGAGGATCTCGAGAAGTACGAAACCGAGATGGAGCTGCAGCTTTACCGCGAATACCGTGATGTCGTCGGTTTGTTCACATATGTCGTGGAGACTGAGCGGCGCTTCTATCTGACCAACTCGGTCGATCTCGACGTCCGTACCGCGGAGAACGGCGACGTCTTCTTCGACGTGAAGATGCAGGACGCCTGGGTGTGGGACATGTACCGGCCGGCGCGATTCGTGAAGAACGTGCGGGTGGTCACGTTTAAGGATGTAAACGTGGAGGAGCTGGCCAAGGCCGATCTTGAAATGCCCAAGGAGGGCTTCTCGGGCTAGCCGGCAGGTCGGCCCGGGTCTTGATCCGGCGGCCTGGCGCCGGGGGCCCTTGATCCGGTGGCCTGGCGCTGGGAGTCCTTGATCCGGTGGCCTGGCGCCGCGGGCCGGGGCGTTTCGCGCGGGGCTCGCAGTTTCGGGGTTCTCGGGGCTTTGCGCGATGCTCCACGCGGGTTTACACAGGAGGGTTCTGGGCGTCAGGTCCCACACGCCCCAAACGCCACACGACGGCGATCCCCAGCGCCACGCCGCAATGCGTCCCGCACCACGGCCTACACCACCACCAGTCGACGGACACCACACCACCACCAGCCCATCAGCACCGGCACGACGGCGGCCACGGGCACGACGGCGGCACGGCACAGCGGCGCACGGGCACGGCGGCGGTCGCACGGCGGCGGCGGCACGGCGGCGGTGGCAAGCAGTGGCATGAATCCGGCGCCGTCATATCGTGGCGGCGGCTCGGCACCGGCGTCAGCGTGGCTCAAGGCCGTGTGCGTCAGCGTGGCTCAAGGCCGTGTGCGTCAGCGCCATGGCCACCAACCACCACCCGCAGCACCACGTGGTGTGCGTCGCGTCTCCACGCGCCGCATCAACGGCGGCGCCGGTAGCCGGGGTGTGTGCCTCGCGCTTTCACGTGCCCAAAATCCCGTGCCCATAGCGTGCGCGGCCGAGATCCGGTGCCCGCTTCGTCAGCACTCTTGTGTCGGCCCGCCATGTAGGCCCTTATCCACAGCCCTCGCACGACAAGCCGCCACAATCCCCAGAACCCCGTTCGCCTCAACCGCCACCACCCCGCATCCGCGAAGGTCGGTTCCCGGATCGGACCGGACTGAGCGTGTGACGGAGGTGGCGCATGGCCACGAAGAAAGAGCTCGAGCTCGGCAAGCACGGCGAGCAGCTAGCCGTGACCTACCTGGAGGCCAAGGGGATGAAGATCATCGAACGTAACTGGCGCTGCCGCCATGGTGAGATCGACATCATCGCCGAAGAAGGCCCCAATCTGATCGTCGTCGAGGTCAAGACCCGATCGGGCAGATCGCACGGCACTGCCCTGGAGTCGGTGAGCCAGGCCAAGCTGGCCAGGCTCCGGATGCTGGCGGCCAAGTGGCTGGCCACGCAACCCCGCACGTTCGACGCCATAAGAGTGGATGTGATCGCCCTCGAACGCTTCGCCGGCGACTTCGCCCTGCGCCACGTACGGGGGGCGATCTAGATGGCCGTGGCGCGCACCCGCAGCGTGGCTCTCGTGGGCGTCACGGGCCGCGCCGTGGAGGTCGAGGCCGACGTGGGCAACGGCCTGGCGGGCATCCACCTCATCGGCCTCCCCGACACGGCGCTCAGCGAGGCCCGCGACCGAGTCCGATCCGCGGTCGTCAACAGCACCTATCCGTGGCCCGACGCCCGCATCATCGTCAGCCTCTTCCCGGCCAGCCTGCCCAAACGCGGATCCCAGTTCGACTTGGCCATTGCGGTGGCGATCCTGGGCGCCGCAGGAGTGGTGCCCGCCGAGCGCATCGCGGAGCCGTTCTTCCTGGGAGAGCTCGGCCTCGACGGCCGCATAAGACCCGTACGCGGCGTGCTGCCTTCCATTCTGGGAGCGGCCAAGCACGAGGACGCCACGATCGTCGTGCCCTCCGCCAACGCGGCGGAAGCGGCCCTGGTGCCCGATGCCAAGGTGGTCCCGGTGGCGCACCTGCGTCAACTGGTGGAGTGGCTGCGCAGGGGAGAGGACGCACCCGCGCCCCAGGTCGAGGAGTGCGTGGAGCCGCCCAAGCCCACCACAGAGCCCGCGCTCGACCTGGCGGACGTCGTCGGCCAGCCGGTCGCCCGCCGCGCCCTGGAGGTGTGCGCGGCAGGCGGCCACAACCTCTGGATGCTCGGCCCGCCGGGCACCGGTAAGACCATGCTCGCCGAGCGCCTTCCCACCCTCCTCCCCGACCTGGAGCTCGACCATGCCCTGGAGGTCACCGCCATCCACTCGGTCGCAGGGGTCCTACCGCCCAACGCGCCCATGGTGAGCAGGCCGCCGTTCGTCAGTCCCCACCACACGGCGACCGCCGCCGCGGTCATCGGCGGTGGCAGCACGATCGTGCGCCCCGGCGCGGTCGCGCTCGCCCATAGAGGGGTGCTCTTCATGGACGAAGCTCCCGAGTTCCCCCGCCACGTGCTCGACGCGCTGCGGCAGCCGCTGGAGTCGGGTCGCGTGACCGTGTCCAGAGCGGCGGGCTCGGTCACCTTCCCGGCCAGGTTCATGCTCGTCCTGGCCGCGAACCCCTGCCCGTGCGCCCAGGCCGAGGAGCAGGAGGAAATCTGCAAATGTTCTCCCACGGTCAAGCGCCGCTACCTGGGCAGGCTCTCGGGCCCGCTCCTCGACCGTGTGGACATGAAGGTCACCGTGGTCCGCGCCTCCAGGCGTGAGCTCATGGCCGATCGTCAGTTCGCGGAATCCAGCGAGACGGTGGCCGAACGCGTTCTCGTGGCCCGCGAGAGAGCCGCGAAACGCCTGGGTGGCACTCCATGGCGGACGAACGCCGAAATTCCCTCATCCATCCTCCACAGCGACTACCGCCCGTCCTCGGAGGCCATGAAACCCATGACGTCCTGCCTGGACTCGGGGACCCTCAGCGCCCGCGGCCTGGACCGCGCCGTCCGCGTGGCCTGGACTCTCGCCGACCTGGCCGGCAAGGACCGCCCGGAGGAAGACGAGACCACCGCCGCCCTGCACTTCTGGCTCGGGGTGAAGTCGTAATGTCCACCACCCCGGCAAGCCCGACCCAGCATCCTCCACTTACGGCTCGGAATGAGGTCGTGATGAGCAGCACCCCGCAACCCCCGACCAAGCATCCGCACCTTGAGGGCGTCATGACCCCACCCGCGACCGCGCATCCGCAACGGGATGCGGAGCCGCCGGCGTACGCGACATCGTCGTCATCAGCCCGGCCTTCGCCGCCGGGAGCGACGACAACGACCGCGCCGCAACCCTTGGCGCCAGTGGACGCCACCGCCGGGCGCCCTGGGCCACCACCATCACCAGAGCCGCCGAGGACTCGGCAACCACCCCCGCTCCCCTTGTCGATCGGCGCCGAGCAGGAGGCAAGAGCAGCCCTCATGCGTGCTGCTGACGTCGGCGACACGATCATGGGCCGCCTCGTGACGCAGTGCGGCGCTCCGGCGGCCGTGGAGGCGATCCGCACCCGGACCCTGCCAGCGGGGTTCGCGGCCCAGGAAGCCCGGCAAAATCGTCCGCCGAACCTGATCGCCCGCTTGAACGCCTGGCACGCCCGCCTGGCCGCCGCCGATCCCGCCGCCGACCTCGAAGCCGGAGAAAAGCTCGGCGCCCGACTGATCATCCCCGGTAGCCCGGAATGGCCCACGCAACTGGACCACCTCGGCCCCAGCCGCCCTCTCGGACTGTGGCTCCACGGCACGGCGAACCTCCGCTTCTCCTGCCTCAAATCCGTGGCAGTGGTGGGAGCCCGAACCGCGACGGCGTACGGCGTGCACATCGCTGCCGAGTTCGGCGTCGGGCTCAGCGAGTCAGGATGGACTGTCGTGTCGGGCGGCGCCTTCGGCGTGGACAGCGCCGCTCACAGGGGAGCGCTCGCGGCCGACTCGCCGACGGTGGTCGTCCTGGCCTGCGGCGTGGACATCTGCTACCCGAGCAGCCACAACACCCTCTTCGCTGCCGTCAGGGACCAGGGCATGGTGATCAGCGAATGCCCGCCAGGGGTCCACCCCACCCGGGCCCGCTTCCTCATCCGAAACCGCCTGATAGCCGCCCTGTCGAGAGGCACGGTGGTGGTAGAAGCCGCCTTGCGCAGCGGCGCCCTCAATACGGCCGCTCATGCCCTGTCACTCAACAGGCACCTGGGAGCCGTCCCCGGCCCGGTCACCTCCAGCCTGTCAGCCGGCTGTCACAGACTCCTCCGCGAGCGCAAAGCGGTCTGCATCACGTCGCCGGAGGAGATGATCGAACTCGTTGGCGTGATCGGCGACGACCTGGCCCCACACTCCCGCGCCCCCGCGGTCCCCAGGGACAAGCTCAACGAATCAACCCGAAAGGTCCTGGACGCGATCCCCGCCCGAGGGGGCGCCGGCCCGGCCTCCATAGCGGTCTCGGCCGGGGTAAGCCTGGATGCCACGCTGAGCGCGCTGGGCGGCTTGGCGGCCGCGGGCTACATCGAACGAGCCCCGGACGGCTGGCGCCTCCGCAAGCAGGCGACCACGTACCCGAAGGCCCCGGAATCCGCCGCTCTGGAGCCGCCGCCCATCGCGGAAGACACGGACCCGACCCAGGACCCTCCGTTCCCTGATGACGACGATCTCGCCCGCCGAGAGCCCAACCTCCCAGACCCGCTGCCCGACCTCCCAGCCTGGACGACGGGCCCCTCAAACGGGACCCACCATCAGCAGGGCACACTGGCCGACCTTCCAGGCGCGGGGGCGGGTTGTGGTGGTGCGGAGGCGGTCTCGTCTGGGACGGGGGCGGGTTGTGGTGGCGCGGATGAGGCCGGGCTGTCACGTGAGGAGAGCCGTCCAGACGAGGGGACGCACCCTCCAAGCAGAGGGGCGGACCGGCGCGCTCCGGGGGCGGCTCCCGAGCGGTGAATGACCGCCCAGCGCACGGAGACACGCACCCCTCCCGGAGATAGTCTTCCGGATTCGGCAGCGTCGCCTACCACTGCGTGCCGAACCTGCTGACAGCCCACCACCCATGGGATGCGGACTGCGGTGGCGGGCGTCTTGCGGCGGTGTCTCCGTCCGGCGGCTGTGCTTGGGCGTGGGCTGTGGTGGTGTGTGTGGTGCCATGGTCACGGCGGCTGTGCTTGGGCGCGGGGTGCGGTGGCGTGCGTGTCGTGGAAGGCGTCACTGTCACGGCCGTCACTCATGTGCGCCATGCGGCGTTAACACGGTCGGTCGGTTGGGGCGCGGAGGTTGCTGCGGTGAGGGCGTTTGGGGTTGGGTGGGGGTGGCACGATCGTTTTGGGCGGCGGTGACGTGGCTGTGGGCGGGAGGCCTGGGGTGGACAGGGACGAGGTGGTGGCCGCGTTCGGCCGGTACCTGCGGTTCGAGCGCGATCTTTCCCCGCACACGGTCCGCGCCTACCTCGCCGATGTCAACTCGCTCCTCGACCGCCTCAACGGGCCTATTGAGATCCTTGATGTCGGGACGCTGAGAGCGTGGCTGGCCGAGCAGCATGGGGCAGGGAAGGCGAGAGCCACCCTGGCTCGCCGGGCCGCCTGCGCCCGTACGTTCACCGCCTACTGTCATCGTCGTGGATGGCTGCCGGTGGACCCAGGACTGCTGCTCGGGAGCGCCAAGGCGCCCCGCACCCTGCCCGCCGTACTCGATCAGCCGCAGGCACAGGCCGTTCTGGACGCGTCTTCGACGGCGGAGCCCAAGGAACTGCGGGATCAAGCCCTGCTCGAAATGCTGTACGCCACAGGTGTGCGGGTGAGTGAGCTGTGTGCGCTCGATGTCGATGACGTGGATCGGGATCGGCACGTCATCCGGGTGCTGGGCAAGGGACGCAAGGAACGCTCGGTGCCGTTCGGCTTGCCTGCTCTTCGGGCGCTGGACAGGTGGTGCATTCACGGGCGGCCGTTGTGGGTTCGGGCAGGGTCGGGGCCGGCGCTCTTTCTCGGGGTACGTGGGGGGCGAATCGACGCGGGAACCGTTCGACGCGTGGTGCATGCGCGGCTGGCTCAGGTGGAAGGGGCGCCGGACATGGGACCGCACGGTTTGCGGCACACCGCGGCGACCCATCTGCTTGAGGGCGGGGCGGACCTACGCAGCGTTCAGGAGCTCCTCGGACATGCGTCCTTGAACAGCACGCAGATTTATACACATGTCTCGATCGAGCGGCTGCGTGCGGCGTACCGGCAGGCTCATCCGCGGGCCTGAGGGTTCCGCTTCTTCCGGGGCGTGCCTCAGGGTTCGTTCCAGGGCGGCCTGAGGGTGTGGTGATGGGGGTCATGGTGACGGGCGTCGGCGGCGTGGTGGTCCGCCGTGGCGGCTATGGCGTTGTTTGCGATGTTGGCCCCTTCTTGGGTTGTGGGGGCCTCGTCGAGTCCGGCGGCGGTGTCGTCGTCGCTGGTAGACGGCGGTGATCAGGAAGGCGATTGCCAGCAGTGCGGCCAGACCGATGGCGGGTGCCGCGTGCGTTGCGGCCGCACGGCTCAGGAGCTCCGGTGACGTGGGGCGATGCGTCTGGCGCGATGTGGCGATGGGGGCGGGTCCGGCAGTGTCTTCGTCCTCCGGTGCGGCGGCAAGTGCGGCGCTGGCCGGGCTGGGGATCTTTGGGCGGGCGGTGGGGCCAGGAAGGAGGGCGGTGAGCGCTGCCGCAGTCCCGCCGCTGGGGTTCGCCGGCCAGAAGGGGAGGAGGCGGATGGGGGCGTGGCCCAGGAGGATCAGGGGATCCAGGTAGCGGTCCTCGCGAAGGAGGCCCCAGTGCAGACACGATTGCCGGCAGTGGGCCTTCGAGGCTTCGACGACGCCCAGTTCGGCTCCCGGCTCGACCGGCTGGCCTCGTCTCACTGACGCGGCGACCGGCAGGTACGTCGTCCGCAGGCCGCCTTGGTGTTCGATGGTGACCACTCCGGTCCCCGCTACAGGGCCGGCGAAGCGCACTGTGCCAGGGCCGGCCGCCAGCACCGGCGTGGCTGCGGGGGCGGCCAGATCGATGCCGCGGTGTCCCGCCAGCCATGGCTCGGGCGGTGGAGCGTAGCGGCGGATGACGCGGGGGTGCCCGTCCAGCGGCCACCGCCAGCCGGCTGGCGAGGCGCTTGCGGCGGGGGCGGGGAGGGAGGCGAGGATCGCGGCCGTGATGACGAGGGTCAGCAGGGCTCTCGGAGCCGCCGGGAGAGAGGCACTTCGGCTGGTGGGATGAGCTCTGGTGGGAGTGTGGTCAGCTTCTGGCGTTGGTGCAGGGTGCGTGGACGGGTCGCGCTCGTACCGGCATCCGGCGGGGGACTGGGAATTCATGGCGCGAGTTTGTTCGAGGCGCCCCTGGCCGCGTGGGGGCGAACGGCGTTCTGTTGATGGACGGGGAGGGCGGAGGACCGGTTGTGGATAGCCGGGAGCAATGCTTCCGTCCCTCGGGACCGGTCTTCTGCCCGCTGCCAAGGGCTGGAGCGTTGCCAAGGGTCAGGTCAGGGGTCGGTGCTTGGCGGCCATCAGGTGGCCCCCCAGGGCCTGGGAGGGCGTCGGCTGGGCATCGAGCGTTATGCGGCCGGAGGGCGGGGGCGGCGCGGGCGTAGCGGGGAGGCCCAGATCCAGATGCTGCTCATGGCCATGCCGGCCGCGCAGATGAGGATCACTGGGCGCAGGCCCAGGAACTCGGCGGCGATGCCGCCGACCAGGCCGCCCACAGCCAGGACACCCTGCACCGCGAACGTCATGGTGGCGTTCACCCGGCCGCGGAGCTCTGGGGAGGTCTCGCGGAGCGTGATCGCGCCCATGCAGGTGGCGAAGGCCACGACGATGCCGCCCGTGATCGTTCCGGTCATGGCGAGGAGGGCGAGTTTCCACCAGAGAGGGCCGGTCAGCAGGCCTACCGCGAGGATCTCCATGGGGAAGAAGATCACCGAGACGAGCAGGATGCGGTTCTCACCGTAGCGTTTCGACAAGCGGGCGGTGATCCAGGCGCCCAACAGGCCGCCGACGCCGCCCAGGGCGATGAGCACACCGATCATGCCCTTGGGGATGCCGAGGGTGTTCACCATGTAGAGCATGTAGACGGCTGTGTACGCCATCGCGAAGAAGTTGATCGTCACGCCTGCCGCCAGCAGCGCGCGAAGCACGGGATGGGTGACGCCGGCCCTGAGGCCCGCCACGACGTCGCGCCACATGCCTCGGGACGGTGCCGGGGCGTTCTGCTCGGGGGTGCGGATGGCGCGCAGCAGCAGCGCCGAGGTCAGGAACGACAGTGCCTCAGCCAGTACGGCCAGCGGGGCCGTGAGGATCTGCACCAGGAGGCCGGCCAGACCGGGGCCGCTGACCGAGGCGACCGAGTAGGAGGCGTGCAGACCGGCCATCGCCTCGGTTCGCCGGGCCGGGGGGACCACGGTTGCCACATGGGGGAAGTTCGCCGCCCTGAAGAGCACCCCGGCCGAGCCGATCACCAGAGCGACGACGATCAGCCAGGTGACGTTCAGGAGGCCGAACAGCCAGGCCAGGGGGACGGTGGCGGCGGCCGCGCAGGAGACGAGCTCACAGGCGATCATCAGCGGACGATGCCGGGTGAGGCGATCGGCGATGGCGCCCGACTGGAGACCGAACATGAGCGCGGGCACCGAGGCCGCCGCCGTCAGCATGCCCATCTGGGAGGGAGAGGCGGTCAGCGAGGTCACCGCGGTCAGGGGGATGGCGAGCTTGGACACCTCCGAGCCGGTGACCGAGATCGTCCGGGCAGTCCAGAGCAGGCGGTAGTCGCGTTGCTTGTGGAGGGGGAGCAGGGGTCCGGCCTCGACGCCGGTTGCTAAAACGGGACCGGAGTTATGAAGGGAACGCTTCATAACTCTGAAAGTAGTCCTTCATAGTTATGAAAGCAACGTTTCACGCAAGTGGGTACCTTTGGCGCATGACGCAGGACAGCGAAGGGCTCAGCGATCCGAAGGCGATGCGGGCGTTGGCGCACCCGGCGCGGTTGATGATCCTCACCCGGCTTGGTGTCGAAGGCAGCGCCACCGCAACCGAAGTGGCCGAGATCGCCGGGATCACGCCCAGCGCGGCCAGCTATCACCTGCGGATGCTGGCCAAGTACGGGTTCGTGGAGGACGCGCCGCCGCGAGGGGACGGCAGAGAACGATTGTGGAAGGTCGCGGCAGCGCCGCTCTCGATAGGAATCTCGCCCAGTGATCACCCGGATGTGCGGGACGCCAAACTCTCGCTGATCTCGGCGTTCCGGCGGGAGGCCAACGAAGAGGCGGAGCGCGCGCTGAGCGACGTCGACAAGGAACCCGCGGAGTGGCGCGACACGACCCGGTTCAGCCGCTACCGGATCAGGGTCGACGCCGACGAGCTGGCGCGGCTCAACGAGGCGATCGAGAAGGTGATCAAGCCGTACATCTCCAGCCAGCGCGGTGAAAAGGAGGCGCCGAGCGGGGCCAGGATCGTCGAGGCGCAGATCAACCTCTTCCCGCTGGCGAAGAGGGTCAGTCCTGGGTTGCCTACTGAGGATCACGACGCGGTGAGCTGACTGCTCGCCGCGATCGCCGTACGGCCGCCGTCGTCCGATGATCAGAACGTTGATGGTGGGAACGGGATGTCCGATTGACCGCAGACGGTCAGCCTGGGGCGGCGCGGGAGGTAGACTTTTCGGTGGCCTGTCACATCAGGCCGACTTCGCATGTCCCACTGCGGACCGCGCCATCGGTCCGGGCCAACGGCCCGGCTGGAGCGGGTTCGGGGCATCAGGGCGGCAGCCGACGCGCTGCCGCGGCACAACCGAGAATCGCGCCCCTCCGCAGGGCGCCCAGACCTGGAGGACCAGCAGATGGCCCCCGTCGTCACCATGCGACAGCTGCTCGAGAGCGGCGTTCACTTCGGTCACCAGACCCGGCGCTGGAACCCGAAGATGAAGCGCTTCATCTTCACCGAGCGCAACGGCATTTACATCATCGACCTGCAGAAGTCGCTGTCGTTCATCGACCGTGCCTACGACTTCGTGAAGGAGACCGTCGCCCACGGCGGCACGATCCTGTTCATCGGCACCAAGAAGCAGGCCCAGGAGGCCATCGCCGAGCAGGCCGCCCGGGTCGGCATGCCGTACGTGAACCAGCGCTGGCTGGGTGGCATGCTCACCAACTTCTCCACCGTGCACAAGAGGCTTCAGCGGCTGAAGGAGCTCGAGGAGCTCGACTTCGACAACGTCGCGGGCTCGGGGCTCACCAAGAAGGAGCTCCTCATGCGCCGGCGTGAGAAGGACAAGCTTGAGCGCACGCTCGGCGGCATCCGCGACATGGGCCGCGTGCCCAGCGCGGTGTGGATCGTCGACACGAAGAAGGAGCACATCGCGATCAGCGAGGCCAAGAAGCTTGGCATCCCTGTCGTCGCGATCCTCGACACCAACTGCGACCCGGACGAGGTCGACTACCCGATCCCGGGCAACGACGACGCCATCCGCGCCGTCGGCCTGCTGACCAGGGTCGTCGCCGACGGTGTCGCCGCCGGTCTGATGGCCCGCTCCGGCGCCGCCCGCGGTGACGAGAAGCCGGCCGCCGCCGAGCCGCTGGCCGAGTGGGAGCGCGAGCTCATCGAGCAGGGCACCACTGAGCCCCCGGCCGAGACCGCGGCCGCTCCCGAGGCTGAGGCCGCTCCGGCCGAGGCTGCTCCGGAGGCTGAGGAGGCCGCTCCGGCCGAGGCTGCTCCGGTGGCCGAGGAGGCCGCTCCGGCTGAGGCCGCTCCGGTGGCCGAGGCCGCCGAGGGCGAGACCGAGCAGCAGGCCTGACGTACGCCCGTGGCGATGGCCTCCGGCCATTGCCACAGGCTCGCGGGCGCGGGCAAGGCAGGCAGGCAGACAGACAGCTGAATAAGGCGAATCACCACACCGCCGGGTAACCGGCTGGCCGGCCGTCAGGCAAGGCACGCGTAAGGACTGGGTGAACGGCCGAGCCGTTTCGGCGAAGCCGGACCCCGCGGCCGGGCGGTAAGCCAGGCCAGGGTGCCGGGCGTGAGGTGCGAGCCGGACTGAGGCGACGACCTGAAGAGCGGCACGGCCCGGCCGCAGCGAAAGCTGCGGCCAGGCGGTCACCGGTCGAGGTCGGTGAGCAGAGGACCGGCTGCCGGCCGAGGGCTGACGTGAGGTGGTGGCCGAGCCGAGGTGATAGGCCGAGGCGAGGCTGGGCAGTATGCCGAACGAAGTAGCAGTAAAGCCGACCTGACCGAGCCGCCGGCAAGACAAGGCTCCTGTACGGCACGCGCCTGCCGTACCGACCAAGGGTGGGCGACCGGATCTCCGGTCCCCACCCGATCCACGAAGACGACGAAATCCCACAAGGAAAAAGAGCAATGGCTTCCGTGAACATGGCCGACGTCAAGCGGCTTCGCGAGATCACCGCGGCCGGCATGATGGACTGCAAGAAGGCGCTCGAGGAGTCGGAGGGCGACTTCGACCGCGCCATCGAGCTGCTGCGCCTCAAGGGCGCCAAGGACGTGGGCAAGCGTGAGGCCCGCACCGCCTCCAACGGCCTCGTCGCGCTCAAGCAGGACGGCGACTCCGCCGCCGCGCTGCTGGAGCTCAACTGCGAGACCGACTTCGTGGCGAAGGGCGAGCGCTTCCAGGAACTGGCCGGTCAGGTCGTCGCGCACATCCTGGAGACCAAGCCGGCCGACGTGGCCTCGCTGCTGGAGTCCTCCTTCGACGGCAAGGCCGTCAAGGAGCACCTCGACCTGGCCAACGCCGCGCTTGGCGAGAAGATCGAGATCCGCCGCTTCACGGTGCTCGAGGGCGGCTACATCGGCTCCTACATGCACAAGACCGACCCGGCGCTGCCGCCCGCGGTCGGCGTGCTGGTCCAGCTCGACAAGCCGAACGCCGAGGTCGCCAAGGACATCGCGCAGCACGCTGCCGCCATGGCCCCGCAGTACCTCAAGGCCGACTCCGTCCCTGCCGAGGTCGTCGACAAGGAGCGCAAGCTCTTCGAGGAGATGACCCGCGAGGAGGGCAAGCCCGAGGCCGCGATCGCCAAGATCGTCGAGGGCCGCGTCAACGGCTGGTACAAGGACTTCACGCTGCTCCAGCAGGCCTTCGTCAAGGACAACAAGAAGAGCGTGGGCAAGTACGCTGAGGAGAACGGCGTCGAGGTCCTCGCCTTTGTCCGCTTCAAGGTCGGCCAGGCTTAGGCTGAGGCGAGCCACCAGCCCAAACGATCCACCGAACGAAGGAGGCCGCCGCCGTGCAGGACCACCGGGAGCCAGCCCAAGAAGCCACACGGACGGCGGCTTCCTCATCTCCGAATTCGCGCAACCACCTGAGGTGGAAGCGGGTCATGCTGAAGCTGTCGGGCGAGGCGTTCGCCGGCAGCGAGCCGCTGGGCATTGACCCGAGGATCGTCGATCACTTGGCCGATTCGATCGCCGAGGCGGTCCGGGAAGGCGTGCAGGTCGCGGTCGTGGTCGGCGGAGGCAACATGTTCCGCGGCGCCACCCTGTCGGCGGGCGGCATCGACCGGGCCAGGGCCGACTACATGGGCATGCTGGGCACGGTCATCAACTGCCTGGCCCTGCAGGACTTCCTCGAACGGCGGGGCGTCGAGACACGCGTGCAGACCGCCATCACCATGCAGCAGGTGGCCGAGCCGTTCCTGCCGCGCCGCGCGATCAGGCACCTCGAAAAGGGGCGCGTGGTCATCTTCGGCGCGGGACTCGGCTCGCCGTTCTTCTCCACCGACACCGCGGCCTCCCAGCGGGCCCTGGAGATCGGCGCCGAGGCGCTGCTCAAGGGCACGCAGGTGGACGGCATCTACGACTCCGACCCGCGGAAGAACCCGGACGCGGTCAGGTTCGACCACCTCGACTACGGCGAGGTGCTGCTGCGCGACCTCGCGGTCATGGACGCCACCGCGATCAGCCTGTGCAAGGACAACGATCTGCCGATCGTGGTCTTCGACCTCATGGGCGAGGGCAACATCCTGCGAGCGGTACGCGGTGAGAAAATCGGCACGCTGGTGAGTCCCGCAGGCAAATGAGGGAGCGAGCCCGACACCGCCAGCTAGAAGACGACAGGGAGCCGCTGTGATCGACGAAACCCTCCTCGAAGCCGAGGAAAAGATGGACAAGGCCGTCTCGGTCGCGAAGGAGGACTTCGCGACCATCCGGACGGGCCGGGTCACCCCCTCGATGTTCAACAAGATCAATGCCGAGTATTACGGCACGCCGACGCCGATCCAGCAGCTGGCGTCGTTCCACGTGCCCGAGGCTCGCATGGTGCTCATCCAGCCCTACGACAAGAGTTCCATGGGCGCGATCGAGAAGGCCATCCGCGATTCCGACCTCGGCGTCAACCCGACCGACGACGGCCAGGTGATCCGCGTGACGTTCCCTGAGCTGTCCGAGGACCGCCGCAAGGAATACATCAAGGTCGCCAGGACCAAGGGCGAGCACGCCAAGGTGTCCATCCGGAACATCCGCCGCTCGGCCAAAGAGACGCTCGACAAGATGATCAAGGACGGCGACGCGGGCGAGGACGAGGTCAGGCGGGCCGAGAAGGAGCTCGACGACCTCACTCAGAAGCACGTCGCCAAGATCGACGAGCTGCTCAAGCACAAGGAAGCCGAGCTGCTCGAGGTCTGAGCGGCTCGCCGCGCGGCGGATCGCGTTCAGCGGGCCGCCGCAGGTAGCGAGTCTTGGACTGCGGCCCTCGTCCTCGTGGCGAGGGCCGTGGCTTATGGAGAAATTCAGTGGAAGAACGTACGGCTAGCAGCAGTCCGAGCGGCGGCGGCCGTACCGGAAGGAACCTGCCTGCCGCGATCGCCGTCGGCGCGGGACTGGGCGCGCTCGCGCTCGGCTCACTCTACACGATCAAGGAGTTGTTCCTCCTGGTGATCGTGGGCGCCGTGGGCGTCGGCGTGCTGGAGCTGACCAAGGCATTCGCCACCCGCGACATCAAGGTGCCCGCCGCACCCGTGCTCGCGGGTCTCGTGGCGATGCAGGCGGCAGCGTACTGGGCCGGGGCGGTCTGGTTGCTCGCCACGTTCGCCGTGTTCGCGTTGGTGCTGCTGATCTGGCGGATGTTCAGCGATGGCACGGACGGTTACGTGCGCGACGCCTCGGCGTCGGTCTTCACGCTGTTCTATCCCGTGATGCTGGCGGCGTTCGTGCCCTTGCTGCTGCGGGCCGGCGACGGCGACCACCGAGTGGTGATCTTCCTAGCGGTGACCGTGGCCAGCGACATCGGCGGGTACGTCGCGGGCGTGCTGTTCGGCAGGCACCAGATGACCGCCATCAGTCCGAAGAAGACCTGGGAGGGGTTCGCCGGGTCGCTCGTCGCGTGCATGGCGGTCGGGGCGTGGCTGGTGACGTGGCTGCTCGGCGGCGAGATCTGGCAGGGAGCGTTGATCGGGGCGCTGGCCGCGCTGCTGGCGACCGTCGGCGATCTCATCGAGTCGATGATCAAGCGGGATCTCGGCATCAAGGACCTCGGCTCGATCCTGCCCGGCCACGGCGGCCTGATGGACCGGCTGGACTCGCTGGTGACGACGCTGGTGCCGATCTGGGTGCTGATGACGCTGTTCTTCTAGGGATGTTGCGCCTCTAGAGCTTCTTCCGTGACGGGGGTCAGCCAGAGCCACCGTACGGCCTCACCGCCAAACGCGAATCCTGACATGTCGGGCATGTGGGGGGCGTCGGCCTGCATCAGGACCCCCGAATACTGCGACCCCAGCGGGAACGTCGACGGCTCGTGATACCACTTGGCCGTGTGCCCGTGGCCGAGCCACGTGACCGAGTGCCACGGATATTGCGACAGCCACACCAGCAGCAGCGCCGCGTCCCGCGGATCCTCTCGGGTGGCCACGGCCAGTTCGATCCTCGCGTACGCGCCCGGCTTGTCGATCCACTGCTCCACCGTCGGCATGCGCTGGCAGCTCATCCCGACCGTGGACAGCACCGTGAAGCCGCGCTTGTGGTGCGGCGGACGCTCGGTGATCCCGACGGTCGGCAGCCGCTCGCCGCTGGCGTCCCAGTATCTGCCCGCGGGACCCAGCACCCCGTCCAGATGGCTCATGACGAACTGCTGGAACGACGGCCAGGAGCCCTCACCGTGCCGCCAGCGCCAGTAGGACCTGGCGTTGGAGATACGGGGCCGCAGCCCTTCGAGCGCCTCCGAGAGCGCCCACGCGAACGGCGACTCGCCCACCGCCTCGCACGCGTAACCGGGCATGCCCCTGCTCATGTCGGCCCAGCCGGGGATGACCGCCAGCAGGTCGTCGTCCTCGTAGAGAGCGACCCCGTCGCCCTCCTCGAACCACAGGGCGCTGAGCTGGCCGAGCGGCCTGCGGCCGTCCGGGTGCAGCGTGTTGTGCCTGGGCATCAGCGGCGGCAGGCCCGCGTTGATCCTGGCCAGGTCCACCACGGCGGGGGCGGGGCGGTGGTTGGCCAGCCAGACGGCGCCGTGAACCGTGCCGTCGGGCGAGCACAGGTAAGCTACCGAGGAGTCCTCGTCCCGCTCGACGACGAGCGTCCGGCTGCCATACGGATTACCGGCGGCGAGAACGACCTCGGCGCCACCCTCGCCAGATGCCGACCGAAAAATCGCCATACGAGAGCACTGTAGATCCGGCGGATACCGTGCCGCGAGCCGAACCGTGACAGGAATTCCACCTCCGATCTGAACGTTCACTACCCTGGTCGACAACCACTCAAGCAAAGGCAATGACGTGTCCCAGCCACCAGGTCAGCTCACCTTCGTCGCGCCGCGGCGGGCCAAGCCCGCCCGGCACCTGGCCGACCTGCCGATGGCCGACCGGCGGGCCGCGGTGACCGAGCTGGGCGAGAAGGCCTTCCGCGCCGACCAGCTCTCCCGCCACTACTTCGAGCGCCTCACCACCGACGTCGCGGCCATGACGGACCTGCCCGCCGCGTCCCGTGACAAGCTCGCCGCGCTGCTGCCCACGCTGCTCACCCCGGTCAGGGAGCTGGCCACCGACGGCGGCACCACCCGCAAGACGCTGTGGCGGCTGTTCGACGGCGCGCTGGTCGAGTCGGTGCTCATGCGCTACCCCGACCGGGTCACGATGTGCGTGTCGTCGCAGGCCGGCTGCGGCATGAACTGCCCGTTCTGCGCCACCGGGCAGGCGGGACTGACCCGCAACATGTCCACCGCGGAGATCGTCGAGCAGGTCGTGGCCGGGGCTCGGGCGCTGGCGGCCGGCGACGTGCCCGGTGGTCCGGCGCGGGTCAGCAACGTCGTGTTCATGGGCATGGGCGAGCCGCTGGCCAACTACAAGCAGGTGATCGGCGCGGTCCGCCGCCTGGTGGAGCCCGCGCCGGATGGGCTGGGCATCTCCGCGCGCGGCGTCACGGTCTCCACCGTCGGCCTGGTGCCCGCCATCGGCAAGCTCGCCGACGAGGGGCTGCCCGTCACGCTGGCGCTGTCGCTGCACGCGCCCGACGACGAGCTGCGCGACACGCTGGTGCCGATCAACACGCGGTGGAAGGTGTCGGAGGTGCTCGACGCCGCGTGGGCGTACGCGGCGAAGACCAAGCGGCGGGTCTCGATCGAATACGCCCTGATCAAGGACATCAACGACCAGGAGTGGCGGGCCGACCTGCTGGGCAAGCTGGTCAAGAACAAACTGGTGCACGTCAACCTGATCCCGCTCAACCCGACGCCGGGGTCGAAGTGGACGGCCTCGCGGCCGGAGGACGAGCGGGCGTTCGTCCGGCGGCTGCAGTTCCACGGCGTTCCGGTGACCGTACGCGACACGCGCGGGCGCGAGATCGACGGCGCCTGCGGGCAGCTCGCCGCGGCCGAATAGGTCATCTTCTGAGGCGCCGCCAGACGTACCACGCGAGGGCGACCAGGCACCAGGCGAGGGAGACGGCGGCGAGTTCGGGGAGACGGTCGAGCAGCTCGCCGTTGTTCGCGGCGCGCATCCAGACGACGAGCGGGACCGTGAGCCAATAGAGCGGCGAGGCGCTCAGCAGCAGCATCAGCAGGAAGCCGATCAGCAAGCCCATGATCGACAGGGCCGGGGACGGCAGGATCGCCCGGCTGGTGAGCGCGCCGAGCGCCGTCCCGGTCAGCGCGGCGAGGCCATGCATGACGACGGCCGCGGCGAGCAGGCCGGGCCTCGGGGTGGCGCTCAGGCCGAGGGCGAGCGCCGCGGCCAGGCCGATCGCGGCGAAGGCGGCACAGGTCGCGAACGCCGCCACGAGTCCGGCGGTGACCTCCCTGCCGCGGCCGCCCGCCGTCACCGCGGACATCTCCCGTTGCCGGTCCGGCTCGGTGTCGAGGAGGCTTCTCGCGGCCCAGGCCAGGATGGGGACGATCAGTACGGCGCCGTCCGCCAGCACGGCGGCCTCCTGGCCTCTCGGCGCCCGGCTGCCGTACAGGATCGCCAGCATGGCCAGGGCGAGGAGGAGCGCCTGGAACACGCGGTGGGAGCGGACGTAGGCCGTCAGGCGGAAAGCGGCCAGGGCGATCATCGGGTCTCCTCGATCTCGCGGGCCTGGTAGCCCTCGTCGCGCATCCGGACGAGGAAGCGCTGGACCTCGTCCGCGGGCATCGTTACCGCCACGGTCACGTCTGGGCGCCCGGCCGCGCCGTCCCGAGGGCCGATGACGGCGGCCTTGTCGTGCGCGACGGCCGCCGTGCTCTCCTTGAGCCGGCCGTCGACCACCGACCAGTGGCGCATGCCGGGTAAGGCACGCAGGCCGCCCTGGTGGTCGCCGGCGATGACGATGCCGCCCCTGGCCGCGACCTCGGTGGCGATCGAGGGCAGCGCCTCGCGCGTGTCGGTGTCGAGCCCGGCGAACGGCTCGTCCAGGATCAGCAGCCCCGGCTCGGCCATCAGCGCCTGGGCCAGGCCGACCTTGTGCGCGCTGCCCTTCGACAGCTCGCCCAGCCGGAGCGCCAGGAGGTGCCCCATGTTGAGCCGCTCGGCCCACGGCTCCCAGCGGGCGCCGCCGCGTACGCGAGACATGTGACGTAAGTAGGCACTGACCGTGAACGGCTGGCCGGTGGGGAACCGGTCGGGCGCGTACCCGACGATCCCGGGACGGTCGGTGATCGTGCCCGTCGTCGGCCTGGCGAGCCCCGCCAGGAGGCGGAGCAGGGTCGATTTGCCGGCGCCGTTGACCCCGGTCAGTTCGATCACGTCGCCGGGCGCGAGGCGGGCGTCGGCATCCTGGATGACGAAATGATCACGCCTTCGGTAGCGGAAGGAAACTTGAGACAGACGCATGGTGGGGTAACGGTATATCTCGGGTCGCGTGGCCCGGATAAAGAGCCTCACAATGGGGTGACCCCCCAGCACATCACAAGAGGAGTGTGAGCTTGAACCGCTTTCCGCGCGTCATGGGCATGCGTTCAGGCTATGACCCCGTGGAAGTCGACGCCCTGATCGGGCGCATCGAATCGACCTTGGGCAGGGGCCCGCACACCTTGGACCCCGTCACCGCCGACGAGGTGCGCCATGCGACCTTCCGCGCCAAACGCGGCGGCTACCTGGAGACCGCGGTCGACTTCGCCCTCGAAGCGTTCGTGGTGGCTCTGGAGACCCAGGCCAAGCGGCCCGTACGGCTGGCCATGGCCGAGCCCACCGGCGAACTGCTGCGCGAGGAGTGGTTCGAGACCCAGGCGGCCCGCGTCGAACGGGTGGCCTTCCGCCCGGGCCGCATGGGCACCGGCTACAACGAGGACGAGATCGACGCCTTCCTCGACCGCATCGTGGCCACGTTACGCGGCACGACCGACTTCCCGGTGAGGGCCAAGGACGTGCGCGAGGCCAAGTTCTCGACCGTGCTGTTCAGGTCCGGCTACCTGATCGCGGACGTGGACGCCTTCCTGGCGGGCATCGCGGACGTGCTGGAACAGCGCGTTCAGCCGTCCTGAACGACGGTGAGCAACCCGTGGAGGTCGGGCAGGGCGGTTTGGATGATCGTCTCGTCCTCGGGTCGCTCGCCCCGCCGGTTGATCCACACGCGGCGGATGCCCAGCCGGTGCGCGGGGACCATGTCGTGGAAGTAGCTCTGCGCCACGTGCACCCAGGTCGTCGGCTCGTGCGCGCGTTTGAACGTCGCGAAGTGCGCGTTGTCCGGCTTGTACGCGCCCACGTCCTCCGACGTCACGACCGCGTCGAACGGCACGGGCAGCCGCCGCCGCGTCTCGGCGATGAGATCGCGGTCGCAGTTGGTGAGCAGCGCCAGGTTCCAGCCTGCCGCGCGCAGCGCCGACAGCTCGGCCCCGACCTCGGGGAACACCGGCCAGTACGGCAGCGTCGCGGCCAGCACCGCCGCGTCGTCCTCGTTGAGCTCCACTTTCTCCTCCGCGCACGCCCTGCGCAGCGCCTCGGCCAGGACGTGGCGGTAGCGGAGTGCCGGTGACTCGCTTTGCACCGCCTGCTCGTGCCGGATGTACGCCTCCAGCAACCGCGCCCCCTGACCGGGCGCTATCAGATCGGCACTGGTGAGGATGCCGTGCCGCCAGTCGACAAGAGTTCCGAAACAGTCGAATGTAACCCATCGCATACGTCACATACTGATGTCTATGTGGCCGTCTGGACGTCCTATCGAGTCCGCGATCTCGAATTCGTGTCCAGCTCCTGTCGTGACGGCCGGCGTCAGCCGGGCGGGGCCAGGTGCGGGTGCTGGGAGCGCTTGTTCGCCTCGTACGCCTCCCGCGCCGCCGTCCCCACCTGCGCCACGGGCACGTCCCACCACGCCTCAGATGAGGGCGCGTCGTCGGCCAGGGGGTCGGTGCGGACGTAGATGACCGTGGTCTCCGTCGCCGAACGCGCCGTGTCGAGCGCCTTGCGCAGGTCGGCGACCGACTCGGGGCGCAGCACGGAGGCGCCCAGGCTCGCCGCGTTGGCGGCCAGGTCGACGGGCAGCGGGCCGCCGTCGCGGTGCCGGTAGGAGGTGCCGAGCCGGTCCGCGCCCACGCTTTCCGACAGGCGGCCGATGGAGGCGAATCCGGAGTTGTCCACCAGGACGACGATCAGCTTGATCCCTTCGGCGACCGCCGTGACCAGCTCCTGCGCCATCATCAGGTACGAGCCGTCGCCCACCAGCACGAACACCTCGCGCTCCGGGACCGCCATCTTGACGCCGAGCCCACCCGCGATCTCGTAGCCCATGCACGAGTAGCCGTACTCGACGTGGTAGCTGCCAGGGCCGCTCGGCCGCCAGAGCTTGTGCAGGTCACCGGGCATCGACCCGGCCGCGCACACCACCACGCCATCGCCGCCCGCCGCCGCGTTGACGGCGCCGATCACCGCGGCCTGCGACAGCGGCGTGCCCTCCAGCCCGTACGCCGCGTCGACGGCCGCGTCCCACGCCCGCGTCAGCTCGACGGCCCGGTCGCGGTAGGCGGGCGGCGTGGCCCAGCCCGCGCACGCCTCGGTCAGCTCGGCCAGGCCCTCGCGGGCGTCGGCGACCAGTTGCAGGCCCGACAGCTTGGCGGCGTCGAAGCCGGTGATGTTGAGGTTCACGAACGCGGCGTCGGGCGCGAAGATCGTCCTTGATGCCGTGGTGAAGTCGCTGTAGCGGGTGCCGATGCCGATGACCAGGTCGGCCTCGCGGGCCAGCGCGTTGGCCGCCGTGGTGCCGGTGGCGCCGATCGCGCCCAGCGCGAGCGGGTGCCCGTAGGGGAGCACGCCCTTGCCGGCCTGCGTCTCGGCCACCGGGACGCCGTACGTCTCCGCGAAGATCCGCAGCTGCTCCGTGGCCTCGCTGTAGATCGCCCCGCCGCCGGCGACGATCAGCGGGCGGCGCGCGGTCCCGATCTGGCCGGCCGCCCGCCGCAGGGCCGAATGCTCGGGGCGCGGCCTGGGGACGTGCCACACGCGGCGGCCGAACAGCTCCTCCGGCCAGTCGTACGCCTCCGCCTGCACGTCCTGCGGCAGCGCCAGCGTCACCGCGCCGGTCTCGGCCGGGTCGGTGAGCACCCGCATGGCGGCCAGCAGCGCGGACGGCAGTTGTTCCGGGCGGTTGATCCGGTCCCAGTAGCGGGAGACCGGCTTGAAGCAGTCGTTGACCGAGATGTCGTAGGAGCGCTGGTCCTCCAGCTCCTGCAGCACCGGGCCCGCGACGCGGGTGGAGAAGATGTCGCCGGGCAGCAGCAGCACGGGCAGCCGGTTGATGGTCGCGCCCGCGGCGCCAGTGATCATGTTGGTGGCGCCGGGGCCGATCGAGGTGGTGCAGGCCAGGGTGGACAGGCGGTTGCTCGCCCGGGCGTAGGCGGCGGCCGTGTGGACCATGGCCTGCTCGTTGCGGCTCAGGTGGTAGGGCAGGTCCTCGTCGGAGGTGGCCAGCGCCTGGCCGAGGCCGGCGACGTTGCCGTGGCCGAAGATGCCCGTGCAGCCGCCGAAGAACCTGTGCTCCACGCCGTCGCGTTCGCTCCACTGGCAGGCCAGGAAGCGCACGACGGCCTGCGCGACGGTCAACCGGGTCATGGCGTCCTCCCGAACGGCAGTCGCGGGTCTATGAGCTGGTCGTCCCAGGAGGAGCGGATCCAGGCGTGGCGGGGATCGTCGCAGAACGCCATCGTGCGCTGCTCCGCGGGGCCTGCCAGGACGTTCAAGTAGTAGAGGTCGTAGCCGGGCGCGGCCATGGAGGGGCCGTGGTAGCCGTACGGGACCAGGACGACATCGCCAGAGGAGACCTCGGCCAGGGTGTCGATGTGGCCGCGCTCGGAGGAGTAGACGCGCTGGTAACCGAGGCCCTGGTCGGCGACCTCGAAGTAGTAGATCTCCTCCAGGACGGCCTCGCCCGGGTTGGGGGTGTCGTGCTTGTGAGGCGGGTACGAGGACCAGTTGCCGGCCGGGGTGAGGACCTCCACGGCCATGAGCTTGTGGCAGTCGAAGACGTCCGGGGCGCAGAAGTTGTTCACCTGGCGGCTGGCCTGGCCGGCGCCGCGGATCTCGACGGGGACCTCGGCGGCGGCGACGTATCTGGGGCTCAGGGCGCGCGTCACGCGGGCCGAGGGCAAGGCGATCCGGCCGGCGCCCTTCAGGGTCACGTGCGTAGAGATCGGGATATATGCGAAATCGGAGGGCCCGTCGAACACCGAGGCGCGACCCGCCAGCTCGAACGTCTCGCCCGGGGTCGTGACCGTGCAGGAGCCTGCCAGCGGCAGGACGAGCATTTCCTCCTCCCCGGTGCCGAACGACACCGGGGCGTCCGTCAAGTCGACGATCCGCAGGCCGGAGTAGGTCCATCCGGCCAGAGACGGGGTGATCTCGACCGACCAGGGTCCGCTGGCGGTCTTGCCGTACGGAAGGTATGTCATGCGCGGGCCTCTCGTACCAGGGCCGCGGCGCCGTCCACCGCGGTCGCCACGTCGTCGTCCGGGGGGTAGAGCAGGGCACGCCCGACGACGAGACCACGCACCCCGGGCAGGCTCAGCGCGCGGTGCCAGTCGGCGTAGGCGGCGTCGATGTCCGGCGGGTCGCCTCCGAGCAGCAGGGCGGGCAGCGTGGTGGCGGCCATCACGCGCTCCATCTCCGCCACGGCGGGGATCTTGAGCCAGGTGTAGGCCGAGGTCACACCGAGCGCCTGGGCGACGCTGATCGCGCGGATCACGGCCTCGGGCGACAGGTCGTTGCGCAGGACCCCCGACTCCGAACGCAGCGACCAGAACGGCTCCACCATGGCCACCAGCCGCCGCCGGGCCAGGTCCGTGACGGCGCGGGCGCAGGACTCCAGGGTGGCCACGGTCGCGTGGTCGCCCGGGTCGATGCGGCACAGCATCTTGCCGCCGTCCAGGCGCATCTCGTCGATCGAGGTCGCGTCGAAGCCGGTGAAACGGTCGTCCAGCTCGAACACCGACCCCAGCAGGCCGCCCCGGTTCATGGAGCCGAAGGCCAGCTTGCCCTCCAGCGCCCCGAGGAGGAGCAGGTCCTCCAGCACGTCGGGGGAGGCCAGGATGCCGTCCACGCCGGGCCTGGACAGCGCCGTCCGGAGGCGGTCGAGCAGGTCGGTGCGGCTGGCCATGGCCAGCGGCCGGTCGCGTACGGCCAGGGCGCCGCGGGCCGGGTGGTCGGCGGCGATGATCAGCAGTCGCTCGCCCTCGGCAGGCATGCCGCGCCGCCGCCGCCTGCCCGCGGCCTCGGTGATCTCCCAGGGCCGGGTGGCACGGATGTGGGTGAGCCGCTCGTAGCCGGTGCTCGTGGGCAGCGTGACGTCGCTCAAGAAAGCACCCCGTCGTTCTCGGGACCGCTCAGCAGGGCTTCCACCTCCGCAGTCGTGGGCATCGCGTCGGCGCAGGCCAGGCGGGCGGCCACGAACGCGCCCGCCGCGTTGGCGAAGCGGATCGTGCGCTCCAGCGGCCACCCGCTCAGCAGCCCCAGGCAGATGGCGCCACCGAACGCGTCCCCCGCGCCGATCCCGTTGACCACTTCGACCTCCACCGGCTTGACCAAGCAGCTCTCCTCAGAGGTACGCGCGAAAACACCCTCAGGGCCCATTTTGACGATCGCGACTTTCACCCCGGCATCCAGCAGCGCCTGCGCGGCGGCCGCCGGGTCGCGCACGCCGACGGCGGTCTCGACCTCGTCCAGGTTCCCGACCGCGACCTCAGCGGACGGCAGCGATCGCCGTGCCGCCTCGTGAGCCGCCTCGCGCGACTCCCACAACGTGGGCCGGTAGTCCAGGTCGAACACCGTCCAGCCGGTCCTGCGCGCCGACAGGGCGGCGGCGTGCGCGGCGGCGCTGGGCTCCTGGCTGAGGCCGGTCAGCGAGAACCAGAACAGGCGCGCGTCCGCGATCGCTTCCAGGTCCAGCATGGAGGGGGAGAGCCGCAGGTCCGGCGGGTGCTCGCCGCGGTAGAAGTAGATCGGGAAGTGGTCGGGAGGGAAGATCTCGCAGAACGTGACGGGTGTCGCAGGACCCTCGAAGGTGGTCACGTAGGCGTCGTCGACGCCGAATTCGCGGATCGCCCGCCGCACGTACGCGCCGAAGGGATCGGCTCCCACGCCGGTGATCACGGCGGAGCGCAGCCCGTGACGCGCCGCCGCGACGGCGACGTTGGTCGGGCTGCCGCCGAGGAACTTACCGAAGGTCTCGACGTCGGCCAGCCCGACGCCGGTCTGCAGCGGGTAGACGTCGACGCCGCTGCGGCCGATCGTGATCAGATCGTACAACGCACCTCCAGATACGGAGTTTACCTTCGCAGGTTATGGCATATTGTCATGACATCCGGATGTCCACTATGTCACCTGGTGTGTCGGAATCGAAACTCCGGCTCCTCACAACGCCTGTTGTCCGACTGTTAGCAGCGCGCAGAGTTGGGCAAAAACCCAGCATCTAGGCATCTTCCTCCAAAACGGTCAAGGCTTTACGTCATATGAATGTCATGACATATTGGCCCATGGCTAGCGTCCTTTTCGGGCATGTCGGAGGGGTTTGCATGGCATTGCGGAAACGGTCGATAGGTGTCGCCACGGTCCTGACCGCGGTGGGATTAGGACTCGCCGCCTGCGGCCAGTCGTCGGGCGGCGGCGGAGACACCATTGAGCTGACCATCGCCCAGAACGCCATCGCGGGCGGCAAGAACGCCGCGGCGGCGAACTTCGTGGCCAACTGGGTGATTCCCAAGTTCGAGGCGGCCCAGAAGGCGAAGGGCAAGGACGTCACGGTCAAGTTCGTCCCCAGTGGCGTCGACGACGAACAGTACAAGACCAAGCTCTCCCTCGACCTCAAGTCAGGCAAGGGCGCGGACGTGATCGACATCGACGGCATCTGGGCCGGGGAGTTCGCCGAGGCCGGCTACATCAAGCCGCTGGCGGACGTGGTCGGCGCCGAGGCCGGCAACTGGGACGGCTGGTCCCAGATCCCCGAGTCCGTGCAGGGACTGGCCACGTTCAACGGCAAGAAGTACGCCCTGCCGATCGGCACCGACGGCCGGGTGCTCTACTTCAACAAGACCCTCTTCCAGAAGGCGGGGCTGCCGGCCGACTGGCAGCCGAAGAGCTGGCAGGAGATCCTCGACGCCGGGACCAGGCTGAAGTCCGCGGGCGTGCCGGTGCCGATCCAGATCAACGCCGGCACGGCCATGGGCGAGGCCACCTCCATGCAGGGCGTGCTGCCGCTGCTCGCGGGCGCGGGCGGCGAGGTGCAGAAGGACGCCAAGTGGACCGGCGCCTCGCAGCCGCTGAAGGACGCGCTCGGCCTCTACCAGAAGATCTACGGCGGCGGCCTCGGCGACCCCAAGCTGCAGCAGGAGGCCAAGGGCCGCGACAAGTCGTTCCAGCAGTTCGCCGCGGGCAAGATCGGCATCCTGATGGAAGGCGACTACTTCTGGCGCGGCGTCATCAACCCCAAGGACGGCGTCGCCCCGATGGCCGACCGCGACCAGAGCGTCGGCTACGCGATGATCCCCGCCATGGAGCCCGGCAAGGGCATCCGCGGCCAGGACTTCGTCAGCATGTCCGGCGGTGCCCTGCGCACGGTCAACCCCAACAGCAAGCACCCGAAGGAGGCCTTCGAGCTGCTGGCCTTCACGCTCTCGCCGGAGGCGCTGAAGGAGGAGACCAAGGACGGCAACGTGCGCATCACGCCGCGTACGGACGTCAACAAGGAGATCCTCGCCGGTGAGCCGCTGCTGACGTTCATCTCGGAGAAGGTGTTGCCGCTGACCGCGTACCGGCCGCCGGTCGCGCTCTATCCGCAGGTGTCGGTGGCGCTGCAGGAGACGACCGCCGCGGTCGTCGGCGGCACCGCGCCCGATCAGGCGGCGGCCGGCTACCAGAAGAAACTCGAAGGAATCGTCGGTGGCGCAGGCAATATCGCCTCCTGAGGCCGTCGAGGACGACGCATCCGCCCGCCGCGCCTACAGCTCCGACGCGGCGGGCCTGGGCCGGCTCCGCGCCGGGGTCTTCGTGGCCCCCGCGCTGCTGCTCATCGCGGCCTTCCTCGTCTTCCCCGCGCTCTGGGTGCTCTACCTGGGGCTGACCAACTACCGGCTGACCGGGCTCGCGGCGGCGGAGCCGCAGTTCGTCGGGCTGGACAACTTCCTCGGCGCGGTCTCCAACCCCGCGTTCTGGAACTCCACCTGGCTGACCGTGCAGTTCGTGCTGGGCTCGGCCGTCATCGGCCAGGTAGGGCTCGGGTTCACCATCGCCTGGCTGCTGCGCGACCGGCGCGGGCCGCTCAAGCGGCTGGTCGAGGGCCTGGTCATCCTGGCCTGGATCCTGCCGAGCGCGGTGGTGTCGTTCCTGTGGGTGGCGCTGCTCGACCGCGACGGCGGCACCCTCAACGCGCTGCTCGGCATCCCGGGCACCGCCTGGCTGCTCGACCACCCCATGTTGTCGATCATCATCTTCAACACCTGGCGCGGCACCGCGTTCTCGATGATGTTGTACGGCGCCGCGCTCGGAAATGTGCCGCCCTCGCACCTGGAGAGCGCCCGCCTGGCCGGGGCCTCCGGCTGGCAGCAGCTCAGGGACGTGGTGTTCCCGCACATCAGAGGGCACATCCTGACCAACCTGCTGCTGATCAGCCTGTGGACGTTCAACGACTTCACCCCGTTCATGCTCACGGCGGGCGGTCCCGACGGGAAGTCGGAGATCCTGGCCGTGCACGTGTACAAGGTCGCGTTGCAGAGCGGCGAACTCGGCTACGGCGCCGCGGTCTCCACGATCATCCTGCTGATCAACCTGGTCGTGGCGGTGTTCTACCTGCGGCTGCTCCGGAGTAGGAAATGACGCGCTTCGTCCTGGGCCGGATCGGCTTCGCCACGCTGATCGCGGTGCTGCTGGCGTTCTTCACGATCCCGCTGCTGTGGCTGGCGACCGCGCCGTTCACCTCCGACCCCACGTACGAGGTCGCCATGCCCGACTTCACCTGGGAGAACTTCCAGGCGGTCGTGGAGCACCCGTACGCGCTGCCGTCCCTCTACAACTCGCTGGTGCTGTCGGTGGGCACGGCCGTGCTCGTGGTGCTGCTGGCGGCGCTGGCCGCGTACGCGCTGAGCCGGGTGCGGCTGCCGGGGCGCGACGCCCTGCTGTACGCGTTGCTGCTGCTGTCGTCGATCATCACGGGGACGGCGGCCATGGTGCCGCTGTTCCAGCTGGCCGTGGAGCTCAACCTCATCGACTCGCAGCTCGGCCTGATCCTCATCCTGACCGGCGGGCTGCTGCCGGCGGCGATCTTCATGCTGAAGGACTTCATGGACTCGACGCCGAAGTCCTATGAGGAGTCGGCGCGGGTGTTCGGGGCCTCGCCGCTGCAGATCGTGCGGCACGTGGTCGTCCCCTTGGTACGGCCCGGGCTGGCGACGATCGGCGTCTGGGCCTTGGCCAACGTGTGGGGAAATTTCCTGATGCCGTACCTGTTGCTGAGCGACGTCGAGAAGCAGCCGGCGGCGGTGATCACGTACACGCTGTACACCGAGGGCGGCCAGGCCAACCTGCGGATGCTGTCCACGTTCGGGCTGCTCTACTCGGTCCCCGTGGTGCTCATGTACCTGTTCGTCAGCAAGAAATACGGCTTCCGCTTCCACGGAGGGATCAAGCGTTAAATGGCCGCCATCGAACTACGCGGGCTGACCAAGGTCTATCCCGGCGGCGTGACCGCCCTCGACGCGCTCGACCTGGTCATCCCCGACGGTGAGTTCTTCGCCCTGCTCGGCCCCTCCGGCTGCGGCAAGACCACGCTGCTGCGCACGATCGCCGGGCTGGAGACCGCCACCGGCGGCGCCGTGGTGATCGGCGAACGCGACGTGACCAGGGTGCAGCCGGGCGGCCGGGACGTGGCGATGGTCTTCCAGGACTACGCGCTGTTCCCGCACATGGACGTCACGGACAACATCGCCTACCCGCTGCGGATCAAGAAGGTCGCCAAGTCCGCGCGCCGCGACAAGGCCGCCGAGGTGGGGGCGCGGCTCGGGCTCGACCACCTCATGGACCGCCGGCCCGGGCAGCTGTCCGGCGGGCAGCAGCAGCGGGTGGCGCTGGCGCGGGTGATGGCCACGCAGGCGCAGGCGTTCCTGTTCGACGAGCCGCTGTCCAACCTGGACGCCCGGCTGCGGCTGGAGGCGCGTACGTTCCTGAAGAAGCTCCAGCGCGAGCTCGGCGTCACCACCGTGTTCGTCACCCACGACCAGGCGGAGGCGCTGGCCATGGCCGATCGGATGGCCGTGATGGAGTCGGGGCGGATCCGGCAGATCGGCACTCCGGCCGAGGTGTTCCAGCGGCCGGCCAACACGTTCGTGGCCGGATTCATCGGCTCGACACCCATGAACCTGCTCGACGGCACTGTGCGAGGTGACACGCTGGACGTGGCAGGGTGCAAAGTGGCGGTCCCGGCGGCGGCCGAGGGACGGCTGACCGACGGAGAGAAGATCGTGTACGGCGTACGGCCCGAATACATGTCCTACTCGGCCGAGCCCGCGGACGGCGCGCTGAGCGGGAAGGTGGCCATCGTGGAGAACCTCGGCGCCGCACACCTGGTGACCCTCGACGTCCACGACGTGATCGTGCAGGCCGTGGTGCCCGAGGGCAGCGAGCCGGCCATCGGCGCGGACGGCCACGCGCTGCCCCGGCGCGATCGCGCACTGGTCTACCGGGACGGGGAAGTGGTGTGAGGGGACGCTGGAGTCTCGACGATCGGCTGGAGCGGATCCAGCGCGAGGTGCCGTTCGAGGTGCCCGCGGGCACGGCCGCCGTGACGGTGCGGCTTTCCTATGACAGATCGCAAGGGGTCATCGACCTCGGGTGCGGCGCACCGGACGGGTTCCGGGGCTGGTCGGGCGGGGCACGCGACGAATACACGATCACCCGCGACTGGGCCACCCCCGGCTATCTGCCCGGCGAGCCTGAGGCCGGGACCTGGCACGTGTGGCTGCGGCTGCACCGGATCCCGCCGCAGGGCCTGGACTACACGCTGGACATCTCCACCAGGCCCGTCGCCCCGCCAGAGCCTTTGACGGAGGAGCCGCCGCACGGGGAGCGCCCGCCCCGGCGGGACATTCCCGACGTAGACGGCTTGCGGTGGTTCGCCGGTGACTTCCACGCCCACACCGTGCACAGCGACGGCATCCTGACCATCCCCGAGCTGGCCGAGCTGGCCCACGGGCGGGGCCTGGACTTCCTGGCCGTCACCGACCACAACACCGTCAGCCACCACCCCCGGCTGGCCAAGATCGACCGCGACATCACGCTCCTGCCCGGCCAGGAGGTCACCACCGATCGCGGCCACGCGAACGTGTTCGGCGACGTCGGCTGGGTGGACTTCCGCCGGCCGGCCGACGACTGGGCCGAGCACGCCGCCCGCGAAGGCGGTCTGATCTCCATCAACCACCCGCTCGGCGGCGACTGCGCCTGGCTGCTGCCGATCGACCGCCGCCCCCGGGTCGCCGAGGTCTGGAGCTCCGGCTGGTGGGACCGCCGCTGGGGCGCGCCGCTGGCCTGGGCGGATGCCTGGCGCGACGACGTGATCGCGATCGGCGGCAGCGACTTCCACCGCCCCGGCTCCGACGGCCTGCCCGGCGCGCCCACGACCTGGGTGCTGGCCGAGGATCCGAGCATGGCGCTGGACGGCGTCCGGGCCGGCCGCACCGCCGTCTCCGCCGGGCCCGACGCGCCGCTGCTGATCCGGTTGGGCGACGAACTGCTGGCGCTGGACGCCGGCGGCCTGGTGCTGGTACGCCCCGGCGGCGCGCGGCAGGTGATCCGGGGCGATCGGGTGCTGGTCCCGGCGGACGAGGGACGCCACCGGCTGGAAACTCACGAGAACGAGGTGATGGCGCTGTGCCAGTGAGGAAAGTCGCCAACGCTCCGGTGAGCTTCGGCGTATTCGAGCCCGGCGGCACACCGCCGCTGAGCGCCGGCGAGATGGTCCGCGCGCTCGCCGAAGCCGGCTACGACGGCATCGACCTGGGGCCGATCGGCTACCTCGGCACCGGCGCCGACCTGGTGGAACGGCTCGGCGGCCTGCTGCTCGCCGGCGGCTGGGCCGACCTGCGCTACGCCGACGCCGCGGCGTTCAGGGAGGGGCTGCCCGCGCTGGAGGCCACCCTCGACGTGTTCGCCGCCGTCCCGAAGGCCTCCCCTCCGCCGCGCCCCACGCTGGGCTGCTCGGGCTCGCCGGAGCGGTTCGCCCGCCCCGGCGGGAGCGTTCCGGGACTGACGGCCGCCGAGTGGCCTGGGTACGCCGCCCGCGTGCAGGAAGCGGCCGACCGGTGCCGCGAGCGCGGCTTCGAGCCCGCCTTCCATCACCATCTCGGCACGTACGTGGAGACCTCCGAGGACGTGGAGCGCCTGCTCGAGCTGACCGACGTGCAGCTGTGCCTGGACACCGGGCACCTGCTGCTGGCGGGGGGAGACCCGGTGGCGGCGCTGCGCGCGTGGGCGGACCGCGTCGGGCACGTGCACATCAAGGACGGCGACACCAAGATCCTCTCCCAGGTCCTGGCCGACGGCGCCGACCTGAGAGAGCTCATGGGCCGCGGCGGGTTCGCCCCGCTCGGCGAGGGCGAGCTGGACCTGCCCGCCGTGGTGCGGACGCTCGACGAGATCGGGTACGCGGGCTGGATCGTCATCGAGCAGGACACCCTGCCCGGACGCCGCACCGTCGCCCAGAACATCGCCGACCAGGCGGCCAACCGCCACATGCTGGAGGAGCTGGGACTGTGAAGATCGCTCTTGTCGGGTGTGGCGCCGTCACGCAGGCGGTGTACGTGCCGCTGCTGTCCAAGCGCCGCGACCTGTTCGAGGTGGCCGCCGTCTGCGACCTGTCGGGCACGCTGGCCGACGCCGTAGGCGACCGGCTGGGGGCCGCCGGGCGGTACACCGCGCTGGAGGACATGCTCGCCGCCGGCGGCTTCGACGCCGTCCTCGTGCTGGCCTCCGGCTCCCACGGCGAGTTCGTGCGCCGGTCGCTCGCCGCCGGCTACTCCGTGCTCTGCGAAAAGCCGCTCGCGCTGACCAGGGCCGAGGTGGCGGCGCTGCCCGAGGGGCGGCTGATGGTCGGCTACATGAAGCAGTACGACCCCGCCGTGCGCCGGGCCGAGGAACTGCTGGCCGAGCTGGGCGGTCCGGGCGTCATCAGGTCGGTCGAGGTGACGGTGCTGCATCCGAGCGGGGAGTCGCAGCTGGCGTTCGCGAACCTGACCCAGGCCCGCGACGTGGACGCCGGACTGCTGGCCTCGCTGCGGGCCGCGGAGAGCGAGCTCGTGTCGCGGGCGCTGGGGGAGTCGGCGCCGGAGGCGGTTCGAGGCGTGTACGCGGTGGCATTGGGCTCGATATGCCATGATTTGTCGCTCTTGAGACGCTTTACTGGGTCGCCTGCTGAAATTTCGTACGTGGAAGCCTGGGGCTCCCCGCCCGGCTCCATCGAGATCTCCGGGTCACTCCCCGTCCAGGGCAGATTCGCCATCCGCTGGCACTATCTGGAGGACTACCCCGCCTATCGCGAGACCGTGGCCATCCACCACGACAAGGGCACGCTCGAACTGGTCTTCCCCTCGCCCTACCTGATGAACGCCCCCACGACGCTCACCGTCGTCGCGAATGGCGAGAGCCGGACCGAATGGCGCGATGTGACTGAGGCATTCGAAGTACAGCTGGTCGCCTTCCATGCTTTTGTGAACGATGGCAAGCCGCCGCTCACCGACGTGGGCGGCGCACTGGAGGACATCGTGACGGCCCAGCGGATCGCCGCCCGCTACGCCGTACAACATGATCTGCCCATGGGAGGGGAGGCCGCGTGAGCACGGAGATCGTCGTCGTACCGCACACGCACTGGGACAGGGAGTGGTACGAGCCGTTCCAGCGCTTCCGGCTGCGCCTGGTGGCGCTGCTGGACGAGGTGCTGGACACGATGGAGCGCGAGCCCGGCTACCACTTCACCCTGGACGGGCAGCTCGCCTGCGTGGACGACTATCTCGAGGTGCGGCCGGAGAACCGCGACCGCATCGCCGCGCTGGTCGAGTCCGGGCGGCTGGCGGTGGGGCCGTGGCAGATCCTGCTGGACGAGTTCCTCTGCTCGGGTGAGAACATCATCCGCAACCTGGAGCTCGGCATGGACCGGGCGGACAAGCTCGGCGGGGCGATGCCGGTGGGCTACCTGCCCGACATGTTCGGGCACACGGCGCAGATGCCGCAGATCCTGCGCAAGGCGGGCCTGCTGCACGCCTGCGTCTACCGCGGGGTGCCGTCCTCCGTCACGACCGACGCCTTCGCCTGGGTCGCGCCCGACGGGACCGCCCTGCGTACCCAGTACCTGCCGGTCGGCGGGTACGGCAACGGGGCGCACCTGTTCTCCGACCCTCACGGGCTGAAGGAGCGGGCGACCGCGTTCGTCGAGACCATGCGTGAGTGGCACGGGCCCGAGGGGTCGCTGCTGGCGATGTACGGCACGGACCACTCCGCGCCGGTGCGCGGGCTGCCGGAGATGGTGGCGGCGATCGGCGCCCGCATGGACACTTTGTCCGGATATATCGGGGCGTACTCGGGTGACGTCGAGGGCCTGCCGCGCGTCCACGGCGAACTGCGCTCCCACGCGCGGGCCAACATCCTGCCCGGCGTCATCTCCGTCCGCCCCCACGTCAAGCAGGCCATGGGCCGCGCCGAGCGGATGGTCGAGCGCTACGCCGAGCCGCTGGCCACCCTGTGGGGCGCCGAGTGGCCGGGGCGATTCCTGGACATGGCGTGGTGGCGGCTGGTGGACGCCAGCGGGCACGACTCGGTGACCGGCTGCGGCGTGGACGAGACCGCCCAGCAGGTGGCCGCCCGCATCGCGGAGGCGGAGCACCTCGGGCAGGCGGTACGCGACATGGTGACCGCGCGCCTGGCCGCCACCGTGACGTCCGACGGAGTGCTCGTCGTCAACCCCACGCCGCAGGCACGCAGCGGCATCGTGATCGTGGACCTGGCCGGGACCGACCCGCTCGTGGACCCGTCGGGCGCGCCGGTCCCCGTCCAGCCCCTCGAGTACGCGGCCACGCTGCTGCTCGACGAGGAGATGGACCCCGGTACGGCGCTGACCTTCATTCACGGGACCGAGCTGTACGGGCAGCACATCACCGGCTGGTCGGTCGAGGACGGCGTGCTGACCTTCACGGTGGCCCGCGAGACCTCGGTGCTCTTCGACCCGGCGGAGCTGCGCGGCAGGCTGGCCGGTGTGGCCCGGGTACGCATTGTCGCCGAGCCCAGGCGCACGGTCGCGGCCATGGTCGAGGTCCCGCCGCTGGGTCACACCAGCATCCGGCCCGCGCCGCGCGACCAGGTGTTCTGGCCGCCCGCGCCGTCGGGTTCCATCCCCGGCGCCCAGCACCATCCGGCCTGCTGGCTCGGCTCCGACTCGGCGCCCCTGCCGGTGCGCGGGGACGAGGAGGTGCTGGACAACGGGCTGCTGCGGGTCATGATCGCCGCGGACGGCACGCTGACGCTGATCGGCCAGGACGGCACGACCGTGACCGGCGCGGGCCGCATCGTGGACGGCGGCGACGTCGGCGACACCTACAACCATGCGCCTCCGCTCGACGACCTGCTCGTGTCCGAGCCGGAGTCCGTCGAGGTCGAGCTGGTCTGCTCGGGGCCGCTGGTGGCGGCGGTGGATGTGCGGCGCGCGTACCGGTGGCCCGCGGCGGGCGCGGGGCTCGACGGCGCGCCCGAGGTCCCGGCGCTGTCGCGGACGCCGCGTACCGAGGAGATCGTCGTCACCACCCGGGTGGAACTGCGGGCGGGCGAGCCGTACGTGCGGCTGCACGTCGAGTTCGACAACCGGGGCACCGACCACCGGGTGCGCCTGCACGTGCCGCTGCCTTCCCCGGCTGCGGAGTCGTACGCCGAGGGTCAGTTCGCGGTCGTCACGCGCGGGCTCACCGCGGAGGGCGGCTGCGGCGAGACGCCCCTGCCCACCTTCCCGGCCTCGTCGTGGGTGGCGGCCGGCGGGGTGGCGGCGCTGCTGGAGCACGTGACGGAATACGAGGTGGTGGACGACGAGCTGGCGCTGACGCTGCTGCGGTCGGTCGGCTACCTCTCACGTAATCGCAACGCCTTCCGCCCGGAACCGGCCGGTCCCCAGCTGCCGACCCCGGCGGCGCAGTCGCGAGGGGTGCGGTCGGTGAGCCTGGCGCTGATGCCGTACCAGTCGTCCTGGGGCGAGGTGGTGCCGCAGGCGGAGACCTTCCGGCACGACCTGCTGGTGGTGCCGGGGTCGGGCGATCGCGCGCTGCCGCTCCCGGCACCCGCCGCCGGGCTGTCGGTGACAGGCGACGGGGTGGTGATGACCTCGCTCAGGATGCGTGACGACTGGCGGGAACTGCGTGTGGTGGCCCTGACCCCGAACGACACGGAAGCCGTCATTTCCGGGGACCTCGTGCAAGCCCGGCATGCCGATCTGCGCGGGCGTCCGGGCGAGTCCGTGCAGGTCAGGGATGGCGAAGTGCGGCTGCCTTTGAGGGCTTGGGAGATCGCGACCCTGCAATTTCGTCAGCTGTGAGTAGTTCTGTCCCGACCAGGACCGGGAGTGGTGGCTAGCCCTCTGCGGCGAGCCTCCGCTCAACGTCCTCACGAGTCGCCGACCGCAACAGCGGCAGCAGGCGGTCGCGGCAAGAAGGCGGGCAATGCACGAGTAACCCCGCGATTGTGGCGGGCGGAAGGCGGATCAGCGTCCGGCCGGCCGGGTCCTCCGGCATCGCCGCGACGGCGAGACCGGTCTGCCGGGTGTCGATGGCCGCCATCGCCTCGATGGCGGCCGCGGAATGCCGGTCGTGCATGTGACCGAGCACGCGGCCGCGGTGGTGGGTGTCCATCGCCAGCACCACCCCGGCCACCAGGTTCGGGTCGCGCACCTGGTCCAGCAGCCAGCCCACGCGGCGCGGGAGCAACATTTGCAGGATCTTCGCGCTCTTCGTCGCCTGGCGGCACATTTCCTCCACCGCGGCGGTCGTGAATAGCCGCCACTGCTCGGCGAGGAGTATCGCCGCATCGGCGGCGGGCAGCGTGAGGATCAGCGAGCCCCTTTCCGCGGGGCCGGCGCCGGCGAGCGTCCGGCGCACTCGTTGAGCAGCCACGCCACCACCCGGTTCTGCGCCGTTTCCGGCGGCGGCACCACCGTTTCCTCCTCCGGCATCGCTTCTTCCGGAGGTGCCGCCGCTCATGCCTCCGGCCCCGTTCGCCGAGGACGGCGGAGGCGGTCCGGTGGCAGTGCCGTGCGTCCACTGCGATTCCGTCCCAGGACCGCGCCTGGCGGACTCCTCCAGCCGCTGCGCCAGTTCATCGGTCGTCATCCGGTTGGCCGGGCTCTTGGCCAGCAGTCGGTTGATCGTCGATCTGAGCCTGCCCGCCCGGGTCATGGGGTCGGGGGGGAGGGTGTGGATCGCGAACTTGGTGGCGTCCTCGGTGCTCCTGTGGAACGGCGGACGTCCCTCCAGGGCCGTGTAGAGCGTGGCGCCGAGCGACCACAGATCGGCCGCTTCGCCTACCGGGGTGCCTCGCAGCCGCTCAGGGGCCATGAAGTCGGGGGTGCCGATCACGTTACCGAGCGTGGTGATGCGCTCGTGACCCTCGATGGTGGCGATCCCGAAGTCCACCAGGACGACCCTGCGGGAGGCGGTGATCAAAATGTTGTCCGGCTTCACGTCGCGGTGGAGCACCCCTACCGCATGCGCGGCGGCGAGCGCGTCGAGCGCCTGGGCGCCGATCCACACCACGTCGGGCTCGGACAGCGGTCCCTTCTTGATCAGCGTGCCGAGCATGTCGCCCTGTACGCAGTCCATCACGATCCATGGGCCGTCCGGGGCGTCGAGGACGTCGTGGACTCGCACGATGCCCGGGTGGTCGATCCGGGCCAGCGCCTGCGCCTCCCGTTCTGCCCGCGCCTTCAGCTCGGCCAGGCGACCGACGTCCGCGCGTACCTGCTTGAGCGCCACCACGCGGTCGAGCTTGAGGTCCCGGCCGCGCCAGACCCGTCCCATGCCGCCGCTGCCCAGCCGCGCCTCGATGACGAACCGGCCGGCGACGTGCTCACCAATCATCGTTCAGTCCGGCGTACTCGGTCCGCCGGCCGCCGTCTGTGCCGGCCGGCCGGGAAGCGCGGTTGTCCCGGAGGTTGCGCAGTGCCTCGTCTTCGAAGCTCCGGCCCTCGTGGTGCTCTGCCTGCGGGGGCGAGGACGGCGTACCGGTGTTGCCGAAGACTTCGGTACGCGGTTCGTCCGCGATGTACGGCCGGGTCGCGCCGTCCCGCCAAGCGGTGCTCGGTGGTCGCCTGTCCGCCTCATGGATCTGATCGATGGCCGCGTTGACCTCACGCTTCTCCAACGCGGCCACGATGGTGTCGTAACTGCCAGGTCGCTGCATCAGCTTGACGAGGACCGGCAGGCACTCGATGAGCAGGATGAACAGGAACAGCAGGATTCTCGCCATGGTGAGGGTCGCGTTGTCCTGCGACACCCTGCTGAGCGCCTCCAGTCGCAGCAGCAGGCCGTCGGATCCCTCGATCTCGGCGGCGAAGCCGGCCCTGAGCCGCGCCTGTTGCTCGGTTAGTTTGCCCAGCTCCGTCTGTACGCCGCGCAGGTCCTGCTCCGCCTGGGCCAGCCTGCTCGCTTTACCGGCCTCCTGAGTGTCGCTGAGGCTTGCTCTGCGTTGCTCGATCTGCCGGTCGATGTCGTTCACCCGATCGCGGGCGGACTTGTACGCCTCCTCCGCCGCCTTCGCAAGAGGCCCGGAGCCCTTCTTCGCGCATTTCGGCGGTCCAACGTACAGCTGGCACTGCCATTCCTGGTAGAACGCGTCCCGTTGCTTCACAGCCCGATCGCGCGACTTGCTCAATTCCTGGATCCGGGAGTCAGCCGCAGGATCGAGCGCGCTTTCCCCGCGGGAGGCGATCACAGCTGCCAGGGCAGCCGCGGACTTCTCCAGATCGGCTATGCGCTGACCGGTTCCGCCGCTCTGCTGCGCGCGGGTGAACGCGTCGGCCTTCTCCTGCTGGATGTCAACGATCTCGGCATCGATCTCGGGCTTGAAGATCTGCAGGACCAGCGGGGTGGAGATGACGGCACCCAGCAACAAGGCGAGCAGCACCCGGGGCAGGGCGAGCCAGAGGCGCCGTCCGCCTCGTACCGGCAGAGACGTGACGAGCCACCGGTCCAGGCTCAGAATCGCCACACCCCAAACGACGCCGATGAGGATGGCGAGCGGTGGGAACACCTTGAGCGCCGAGGCGAGCGCGAACGTCATGGAGATGGCGGCGATGCAGGCAGTGGTCAGGATGGCGCCACCCAGGCCGTGAAACCTGGCCCGCTCCCCTTTGCACTTGTCCAGCACGTCGGAACGGGCACCCGACAAGACGATCAACCATCTACCTACCACGCGCCGCTCCGGGACCAAGGGACAAGGCGCGGTACGCCCTACCCAGTGAGTAATCCACTGACTACCATAAACAATCGGCAATCCTGATTTATAACAAGACGATAGATCTCAACTCGCGGAAGCTGGCGTATGGCGGCCCCGCCACGGACGGCTGTCTCAAGGGCTAGCGGCGCTCGCAATCACCAAGAAACGGACAAAATATTGTGAATCCCCCCTTATGTCACATACTCCGTCAAGAGTGTCAAAGAAGGATTAGCAGCGAATAAAGCCAGAAACGGGGCGGGGAGATTTTTGAACCATTTCGCGGAGGGCGAGTGGCGTGGCGAACTCGCCGATCTGATCGTCTCGTTCAGGGAACGGCTGGCCGTGGTGGAGATCGACGCCGCCGGAATACGGGTCTTCGAAGTCCGCGTCGACGGGGTCGGCACGCCCCACCACATGCGCAGGGCCGCCGCCAAATGGTCCACCTTGACCTCCTCCGGCGAAGAAGTCTTCGACGTGGTGCTCCGGGTCGCCCGCGATCTGATCTCCGCCGATGAGGAGGACCCGGTGGTGGTGTTGCGCTCGGCCGAAGGGCACGAGCAGGAGGCGGCCCTGCGCGCGCTGCGGCAGTGGCGCCCATCGGCCCATGTCATCGAGGTGTCCGGGGTCAAGGTCGGGGAAGTGCTCCGTGAGCTGGTCGCCGGCGCTCCCCTGCGCCAGGCGTACGACCTGATCGTGGTCCGGGAGCGCGCGGACGACGGCAGGCTGGAACTGGTGGGACAGCGGCTCTTCGGTCCTGGTGCGAAGCCCGGGGAGGACGCCCATGTGACCGTGACGTGCACCGATGCGGGCGGTATGCTGCTCGCGGTCTCCGCCTGGGTCGGGCCGCTCCAGCCTTCTGAGCTGCTTTCGGTCGACCACGTGCCGCTCTCACCCGGACGACATGTGCTGCGGGCGGTGTTGGAGCGGCCCGGCCTCGTCCGTTTCCCCGGGATCCCCGGCCTCCAGCCGGACACGAGTCCATGGGCGGAAGTGGTGGCCACGCTGCCGGCGCGGCTGCAATCCACACGTCGGCCCGCGCACCTGGTGTGCGCCATCGAGACGGCGGGGACCGCGAAGGAGTTCGAGGCCCGCAGCCACTGGGCCGGCTACCTCATCGACCTTCTCGCCGAGCGCGGCCTCGATCTCAAGCAGCTCCAGGTGTCCGTCGTGGGATACGGCACCCACGTGTACGGCACCCGGCACGCGGACCGCACCCAACCGACCTTGGCCGCATGGTCCGCCTCCACAGCCCAAGCGCGAGCCGCCTTGGAGTCCTTGCAGCCCACTGCGCCGACCTACCCGAACGCCGCCCAGCTCGAAGACGTCCTCGCGGAGGTGAGCACCCGGCTGCTCCCGCAGCCGGACGATAGGCGGACGGCACTGCTCATCATCGGGGCGCGGCCTCCGCATCCCCCTAGGTCCGGCCTCGACCGCGTGCCCCCGTGCCCTCGGCGGTACGACTGGCTCGCGCTGCTGAGTGACATGGAACAGCGCCACGACCTGAGAAGCGCGGTCATCTGCGACAGGCCGCCCGCCACCCCCTCGTCCCCCTGGCATCGGCTCGGCTCGGCCGCGCTGTGCCAGGTGGACGCGGTGAACGTGGACGAACTCGTCATCCGGCTCGGCCTGGTGACACCGGCTGCCGCCGCGCTCTGCCTTCCCTTCGTCTCCCAGAATGAGGACATCGGTGGTCGACACTGACTCCGCCCCCGGCGATCCTGAGCGCGATCGCGAGCCCGACATCGCGATGTGGGGGGCTTCGGGCAGCGGCAAGACCGCCTTTCTGGCGGCGCTGAGCATCGCGCTGAACAAGGCCCGCGACGCGGGCTGGAGACTCATCGGGGAGAACCCGGTGTCCCGGGCGGAACTGGCGAAGTTGCGCACGACGCTGCTGCACGCGCGCACGTTCCCGGCTCCGACCGAGGCCCTCACCCACTACAACTGGTTGATCATCGGCCCGGCGGAGGCGCCGCGCAGACGATGGTGGTGGCCGTGGAAGACGCACACGGTGAAGGCGCCGAAGATAAAGCTCGACTTCCTGGACCTACGCGGGGACCTGTACGCCGAGTCCGAGTCGAATATCGACAAAAAGGCCCTGGTCGACAGCCTGGTCAAGAGCCGCGGGCTGATTTACATGTTCGACCCGGACCGGGAGGGCCGGGTGGGCGACGCCTTCAAGCATCTGGACGCCGCACTGCACGAGGTCGCCGGTCGGATGCTCGTCGACGACGTGTATGAGGACGGCAAATTGCCCCACTACATCGCGGTATGCGTCACCAAGTACGACGACCCGAGGGTGCTGAGAGCCGCGATGGAAGCAGGGTACGCAGAGCGGGATCCTTCCGACGAGCTGCGCATTCCCCGTGTACCCGAGGACCGGGTCCGCGATTTCTTCCGGCTGTTGTGCCGGGATGCCCAGGACCACAATGCGGAGATGATCCTCGACCTGATCGACGCGTTCTTCCACAAGGACCGCATCAGATATTTCGTGACCTCGGCGGTGGGCCTGTTCATCGATGAGGACCTCGGCCGCTTCGACCCCGACGATTCCCTGAACGTCATCGACAACCCGAACGGCGGGCTGACGATCCGGGGGGCCGTTCGCCCCATGAATGTCATGGAGCCCGTGATCTGGCTCGGCCGCATGCTCCGGCCCGGCGCGATGAGGAGCGGACGATGGGAAGCCTGACCGCCCACTGGGCGATCCTCGGCAAGACGCCGGAGAGCCTGGACGACTACAGCGTGATCGGCTGCAGCGAGGGTGCGATCACCAACGCGGAGTTCGGCATGTGGCTCAAGGCGTTCACCTCCGGCACCATGGAGCCGAAGGCGCTTCCCCGGGTGGCGACCAACTACTTCGCCGCCGGCCCCGACGGCGAATCCTGGCTGGGGCTGTCCCTGCAGACCGAGCCGGATGCCCAGGACGGGTTCCAACGTCCCTATGCGATGACGTACTACGTCTGCGTGCGCTGGGCGGACGCCGCCTCCGAGTCGACCAGGGTGTCGTACCGGGCCCTGTACGAGGCGCTGATGAAGGGCAATTTCTCCGGCGACGCGCCCTTCCGGCTCTCCCTCGCGGCGTACGACGAGGGCCATCTCGCCGGCGAGGTGAACAGCACGGCACGGCGGGCGGCGGCGCTCCTGCTCACCGGGCGGCCCGTCTGCGTCGTGCGGGCCGGCCATCTCTCCCTGGACCGGCGGCTGGACTTCCTGGACGCCGTGGCGGCGCTGCTCCCTTACGGGTTCCGCCACACGCTTGCGGCCTCCACCTGGACCAACAGCGCCTCCCGGCACCGGATCCGCCTCTCCTTCGCCGAGGTGCCGCCCACCCAGGGGACGTGGGAGCTGCCCTGGGAGGCCGGCGACCCGGCGGGGTCGCTCCCGCCCCAGGCGCTGTTCTACGAAAGGGAACTGGAGCGCTATCAGGGTGATGACCTTTGCGAGCTGATGAGGTGGCTCGCCACCTTGGCCGAACCGCGGGACTTCGATGACGCCTTCCACCGTGCCGCGGCGTTCAGACTTCTGCACGGCCGTAGCTATCCTGGGATCCCGGCTCCGGCCGTGCAGGACACCGCCGCCGTCGTGAGCCCGCCGAAACCCTCGGTGGAGCACCTGCTGCACCAGTGCCGTGAGAGCATCGCGAACGCCGAGGAGCAGCGGCTCGGCCTCCTCAACGCACAGCTGGCGCAGAGGGCTCGCGATCGTGTGGCGGACCACGACCGTAAGACCTACCGCGTGTTCATCAGAGCGAACCCCATCCGCCTGCCCGAGCGGCTTGCCGATTCGACCGTCGTGCGGGACTTCTTCGAAATCCTGCTACGGCTGTTGTACGAGTCGCCGATGCACGCGGCCGACGTCGAGGAGATGCTGGTCGATCTGCGTGGATCGGTCCGGCCGGAACCCGACCTCCCGCCGGCGCTGCTCGCGGCAATGAGCCGGATCCTGCCCACCAGCGCTCCCTCGGGCAAGCTGCTCATCGCGAACCTGCAGGGCGGCGAGCAACTGCACAGGATCCTCGACAGCATGTCGGAGGACGAATTGCTCCGCGTCGCCGTCCAGTCCCGCAACCGCAAGGTCCTGGACATCGTCCTATCCGAGGCGGAGCGCCGTGCCGTGCCCACCGATCCGCGGGCCATGGAGGCCGTCAAGTACGCGCTGACCCGACATCGCTACCTCATCGAGGCGATCAGCTCCATCTGCGCCGCTGAGGAGAGCATCAGCTGCTACCAGGATGTGCTCTGGGTGAGCCATCGCCGGCAGCTCACCTCGGCCGACATAGAAGAGATCCTCGCGGACCTGGACCACCCTCCCCAGACGTTCCTGCTCGCGATCGTGGCCGAGAGCGCACCCGGAACGGCATCGACCCTGTTCTACACGTTGGCGGGCGGCGCGGTGCGCGGATTGGGCCTGGCCGGCAGGCCCGTCGCCGACAGGATCAAGGCCGGTCTCGACCGGATGACCGCCCCCGAGGACGACGGCAGTGGCCGGAACCGGAAGACGTCCACGCGCCGGCGCTTCCAGAGACTCGGTCCCACCCTGGGAAGGCTGAAACCGGTTTCCGCTCTCGGGAAGCTCCTCATCGGCGCGTCGGTCATCATCGTCATCGCGGTCCTCGCCGTGCGGCTGTGGCTGTGACGCGGAGCGCCGGCCGGGTCATCACGCCCACGATCGATCACGACCGTGAGACGGGTCAGCGGGTGCCCCAGGAGTACGTCTGCTTGCGCAGCTTCAGATACACGAACGACTCCGTGGTCCGTACGGAGGGAATATTACGGATCTTGCTGAGGATCTCCAGCAAGTGCCCGTCGCCCTCGCACACCACCTCGACGAGCACGTCGAACGAGCCCGCCGTGAGCACCACGTAGTCGATCTCGTCGATGGCCGCCAGCTGGTCGGCCACCGAGTCCAGATCGCCCTCGCAGTTGACCCCGATCATCGCCTGCCGGGGGAAGCCGAGCATGAGGGGATCGGTGACCGCGACGATCTGCATGACGCCGGCGTCCTGCAGGCGCTGCACCCGCTGGCGCACCGCGGCCTCGGACAGGCCCACCGCCTTCCCGATGGCCGCGTACGGCATGCGCCCGTCGTGCTGGAGCTGTTCGATGATCTGTTTGGACAGATCGTCGAGCACGAAGGACCCATGGTTGGCGGCCCCATGGTTGGCGTTGTTGCGGCGTGCCCGCGGCGGCGTCGTCATCGAGAGGATTCCTCCTAGCGGTCCGGCATTTCGGGGGCGTTCCCGCCGGGTTGCCGTCCTGGTGCGACATGTTGTCAGTTCTTGGCAGTCTGTCAAGCGAATTCGTAGCAATTTGATATCTTCACCACGAAATCCCTTGTCCGGATGCTTCCACTCTGTAAGAGTCGCGGCATCTCAGCCACCTCACGAGGAGGTCAACCTTGACCACCCCTCTACAGAACTTCATCAACGGTGAGTTCGTGGACGCCAAGAGCGGTCGATTCTCCGACATCGTCGACCCATGCACGGGCGAAGCCTACATACAGGCTCCCGTGTCGGGCCCCGAGGACGTCGACGCCGCCTTCGCCGCCGCGGCCGCCGCATTCGACTCGTGGGGCAGCACCACCCCGGGCGAGCGGGCCAGCCTGCTGCTCAAGGTCGCCGACGCGATCGACGCGCGGGCCGATGAGATCAACGAGGCCGAGTGCCGCAACACCGGTAAGCCGCGCGCCCGCATGGCTGAGGACGAGACGCCGATCGCCGCCGACCACTTCCGCTTCTTCGCGGGCGCCGCACGCACGCTGGAGGGTCCGACGGCCGGCGAGTTCCTCGCCGAGCACACCAGCGTCATCAGGCACGAGCCGATCGGCGTGATCGGGCAGGTCACGCCGTGGAACTACCCGATGATGATGGCGGTGTGGAAGATCGCCCCCGCTCTGGCGGCCGGCAACACGGTCGTGCTCAAGCCGTCCGACACCACCCCGGTCTCCACGCTCAAGCTCGCCGAGATCATCGGTTCGGTGCTGCCCGCGGGCGTCTTCAACGTCGTCACCGGCGACCGTGAGACCGGCGCCCTCGTGGTGGGCCACCCGACGGCCTCCATGGTCGCGATCACCGGCTCGGTCGGCGCCGGCATGTCGGTCGCCAAGAGCGCCGCCGACGACCTCAAGCGGGTGCACCTGGAGCTCGGCGGCAAGGCGCCGGTCGTGGTGTTCGAGGACGTCAAGGACCTGCGCAAGGCCGCCGCCGACATCGCGACCGCCGGCCTCTACAACGCCGGCCAGGACTGCACCGCCGCCTGCCGGGTGCTGGTCCAGGAGAGCGTCCACGACGAGTTCGTGGCCGCGCTGACCGAGGCCGCCGCCGGCACCGTGACCGGCGGCCTGGACAACGAGGACGCGCTGTACGGGCCGCTCAACAACGAGAACCAGCTCGCCAGGGTGCAGGGCTTCATCGACCGGGTCCCCGCGCACGCGAAGGTCCTCACCGGCGGGCAGCGGGTCGGCGACAAGGGTTACTTCTTCGCGCCGACGGTGGTGGACGGGCTCAGGCAGGACGACGAGATGGTGCAGAACGAGGTCTTCGGCCCCGTGATCACCGTCCAGACGTTCACCGACGAGGCCGACGCGCTGGCCAAGGCCAACGACGTCCGATACGGCCTGAGCGGCTCGGTCTGGACCTCCGACCACGGCCGCGCGATGCGCATGTCCAACCGGCTCGACTTCGGCGTGGTCTGGGTCAACACCCATATCCCGTTCGTGTCGGAGATGCCGCACGGCGGCTTCAAGCACTCCGGGTACGGCAAGGACCTGTCGGTGTTCGGCCTGCACGACTACACCCGCGTCAAGCACGTCATGCACTACATCGGTGAATAGCACGCGATGACCAGTGCCATCGAGCTTGAGGACGTCGCCAAGGAATACCTTTCGCACGGCGAGGTCGTCCAGGCCGTCAAGGGAGTCTCGCTGGACATCGCCGAGGGGGAGTTCTTCTCCCTCCTCGGCCCGTCCGGCTGCGGCAAGACCACGACCATGCGGATGATCGCCGGCTTCGAGGCCCCGTCGAAGGGCCTGGTGAAGCTGCACGGTCAAGACGTCACGAACGTCCCGCCGAACAAGCGCGACGTCAACATGGTCTTCCAGTCCTACGCGCTCTTCCCGCACATGAGCGTCTGGGACAACGTGGCGTTCGGGCTGAAGCAGCGCAAGACGCCACAGGACGAGATCAGGCGGCGGGTCGGCGAGATGCTGGAGATCGTCGACCTCACCGGCAGGGAGAAGCGCCGGCCGCGGGAGATGTCCGGCGGCCAGCAGCAGCGCGTCGCGCTGGCCAGGGCCCTGGTCAACCGGCCGCGGGCGCTGCTGCTCGACGAGCCGCTCGGCGCGCTCGACCTCAAGCTGCGCCAGGCCATGCAGATCGAGCTCAAGCGCATCCAGCGCGAGGTCGGCATCACGTTCGTGTACGTCACGCACGACCAGAACGAGGCGCTGACCATGAGCGACCGGATCGCCGTGATGAACGACGGTCTGGTCGAACAGCTCGCCGGGCCGCGCGAGATCTACGAGCGGCCCGCGACCGCCTTCGTGGCGGGTTTCATCGGCACCTCCAACCTGCTCACGGGCACCGCGACCGGCGGCACGCTGAAGGTCAGCGGGGGGCGGGTGATGGTGCCGGACCAGGACGGCGACGTGACGGTCACCGTCCGGCCGGAGAAGATCACGATCGGCACGGACGAGCCCGAGCCTGGGCTGAGCGCCGTCCGCGGCACCGTCGCCGAGGTGGTCTACCTCGGCACTTACAACAGCTATGCCGTGAGTCTCGCTGACGGGGCCGAGATCACGGTGTTTCAGCAAAACGCGCATGACGCGACGGCCACGGCGGAGCGGGGCGACTCCGTATGGCTGTCCTGGCAGGCGCAGCACTCGTACGTGATTGGAAGTTGATAGCACCTCATGGACCCCCGCCTGCACCTCCCGCGCACTCGTCGTGACTTCTTCAGGATCACCGGGCTCTCGGCCACCGGACTCGCCCTGGCCGCCTGTGGCGTACAGGGCCAGAAGGCCGCGCCGCCCAAGGCTGACGCCGTTCAGGACTTCTGGTCCAAGCAGACCAAGCACGGCAAGGTCGTCTTCGCCAACTGGCCCGAGTACATGCCCGAGGACAAGGCTCCGCTGGAGAAGTTCAAGCAGGCCACCGGCATCTCGTACGAGTACAAAGAGGTCATCCAGGAGAACGCCGAGTTCTTCGGCAAGGTCGACCCCGTGCTTCGCGCCGGGCAGCCGCTGGGCTACGACATCGTGGTCATGACCAACGGCATCCAGCTCCAGCACATGATCGAGCTGGGCTACTGCGTGCCGCTCGACCACTCCAAGCTGCCGAACTTCCAGGCCAACGCCGGCCAGAAGTACAAGGAACGCGCCTACGACCCGGGCAGCCAGTACACCGTTCCGTACACCTCGGGCGTGACCGGCATCGCGTACAACACCAAGTACGTCAAGGAAGACATCACCAGCATCGAGTCGCTGTTCGATCCCAAGTACAAGGGGCGGGTCGGCATGATGTCCGACGCCCAGGAGATCGGCAACTTCGGCATGTTCGCGCTGGGCATCGACCCGGAGAAGTCGACCGAGGCGGACTGGCGCAAGGCCGGGGAGAAGCTGAAGGCGCAGCGCGACGCCGGAATCGTCCGGAAATATTACGACCAGAGCTATATCGATGCCGTGTCCAAGGGCGACGTCTGGCTGACCATGGCCTGGTCCGGCGACGTCTTCCAGCGCCAGCTCGCCGGCGAGCCCGTCAAGTTCGTGGTGCCCGAGGAGGGCGGCACGATCTGGACCGACAACATGCTCATCCCCAAGGGCGCGGCCAACCCGCTGGACGCGCTCATGCTCATGGACTACCTCTACCAGCCCGCCGTGGCCGCCGAACTGGACGAGTTCATCCAGTACGTCACCCCGGTCCCGGCCGTGCAGGACCTGCTCAGGGAGAAGGCCAAGACGGCCAAGGGAGAGGACAAGAAGGCTCTGGAGGACATGGTCGGCAGCCCGCTCATGTTCCCGGCCGAGGCCGACTACGCCAAGCTGCGCAGCTACACCAAGCTGACCACCCAGCAGGAGCAGGTCTTCAACCCGATCTTCCAGTCCATCACCCAGGCGTAACCGATGCGGCGGCTCACCCCCTACCTGCTGGCGCTGCCGAGCTGGATGTGGCTGGCGATCTTCCTGGTCGTGCCCCTGGTGGCGATGGCGTCGGTGTCGCTGCAGACCGGCAACGCGATCGACGGCTTCGCCATGACGTTCAGCGTCTCCAACTACGGCGACGCGATCGGCAGATACAGCACCCAGTTGCTCCGCTCGCTGCTCTACGGCGGGCTGGCGACCGCGGCCATGCTGGTGATCGGGTACCCGGTGGCGTACTGGATCGCCTTCAAGGGCGGCCGGCGCAAGTCGATGTACCTGTTCCTGCTGCTGCTGCCGTTCTTCGTGTCGTTCGTGCTGCGGACGATCTCGTGGAACTTCCTGCTGTCGGACAACGGCATCCTGTTCGGCACGCTGAAGGGCTGGGGGCTGCTGCCCGAGGACTTCCACGTGCTGGCCACGACGGTCGCCGTGGTGGGCGGGCTGACCTACAACTTCCTGCCGTTCATGATCCTGCCGATCTACGTGGCGCTGGAGCGGGTGGACCCGCGGGTGGTGGAGGCGGCGCAGGACCTGTACGCCACCCGTGCGGGGGCCTTCCGCCGGGTCGTGCTGCCGCTGTCGCTGCCCGGGGTGTTCGCCGGGGTGCTGATGACGTTCGTGCCCGCCACGGCGGACCCGATCAACGCAGCCATCCTCGGCGGCACCTCCAACACGATGATCGGCAACATCATCCAGACCGAATACCTGACGAACCTCAACTACCCGATCGCCTCCGCGCTGTCGTTCACGCTGATGGCGGTGCTGCTCGTGGGGATCTTCATCTACGCCAGGGCGCTCGGCACCGAGAACGTCCTCGAGGCGGCGGCCCGATGAGGAGCGGTGAGCGACCAAGGGGCCCGCGGGGGACCAGGCTCGGGGACCGGCTGCTCCACGTCTACACCTGGCTGATCATCGTCTGGCTGTCGTCGCCGATCGCCGTGATGATCCTGTTCGGGTTCAACGACAAGAAGAGCAAGTCCAACACCAGCTGGCAGGGCTTCACCCTCAGGTGGTACGCCGAGCTCTTCGACATCTCCGACCTGACCGTGGCGCTGCGCAACTCGCTGGTCATCGCCGCGGTCAGCACGCTCATCACGGTCGTGATCGGCACCATGCTGGGGCTGGCGCTCGGCCGGCACCGCTTCCGCGGGAAGGGGGTCACGAACTTCCTGGTCTTCGCCGCGATCTCGACGCCCGAGCTGGTCATGGGCGCGTCGCTGCTGTCGCTGTTCGTCTCCGGGAACGTGCCGCGCGACGCGAACACGATCATCGTCTCGCACGTGCTGTTCTCCCTGTCCTTCGTGGTCGTCACGGTGCGGGCGCGGGTGGTCACGCTCGACCCGTCGCTGGAGGAGGCGGCCAGGGACCTCGGCGCCTCGGCCTGGGGGACGTTCCGGCAGGTCACGCTGCCGTCGATCATGCCCGGCGTGCTGGCCGGGGCGATGCTGTCGTTCGCGCTGTCCATCGACGACTACGTGGTCACGAGCTTCGTCAACGGTTCGACCATCACCTTCCCGCTGTGGATCGTCGGTGCGGTGAAGACGGGAATCCCGCCGCAGGTCAACGTCATGGGTACGCTGATCTTCGGCATTGGGGTGCTGATCGCGATCGGAAACGCGGTCGCGGCGCGGCGCCGTACCTGACTCTTGTAGGGAAGTGGGATTTGTGGATCCGCTGAAGGCTCTTGCTGATGCGGAGCGCAAGCCGTACTGGCTGGACAGCCCGGCCAGTCCCGAGCCGCGACCGCGGCTCATCGGAAACACCTCCGCCGACCTGGTCGTCGTCGGCGGGGGCTTCTCGGGGCTGTGGACCGCCCTGATGGCCAAGGAACGCGACCCCTCGCTGGACGTGGTCCTGCTCGAAGGGCGCAGGATCGGCTGGGCGGCCACCGGCCGCAACGGCGGGTTCTGCATGGCGACCCTCACCCACGGCCTGGCCAACGGGCTGGAGCGGTGGCCGGCCGAGATCGACCGGCTGGAACACATGGGCGTGGAGAACCTCGACGAGATCGAGCGCACGCTGGAGCGCTACGGCATCGACTGCTCGTTCGAGCGCACCGGAGAGCTGCACGTGGCCACCGAGCCGTGGCAGCTCGACGGGCTCCACGAGCACCTGGACCTGATCTCCGAGCTGGGGCTCGACTACCTGCCCCTCGACCGGGAGCAGGTACGCGCCGAGATCGACTCACCGACCTACCTGGGCGGGCTCTGGGAGCGCAGCGGCTGCGCCATGCTCGACCCGGCGCGGCTGGCGTGGGGGCTGCGGGAGGCGTGCCTGGGGCTCGGCGTACGCCTCCACGAGCGCAGCCCGGTCCGCTCGCTGAGCGACGACGGCACCCGGATCGAGCTGCGGACGCCGCACGGCGCCGTCGCCGCCCGCCACGTGGCGCTGGGCACCGGGGTGTTCCCGCCGCTGCTGCGCAGGCTCAAGCACTTCGTGGTCCCGGTGTACGACTACGTGCTCATGACCGAGCCGCTGACCGGCGCGCAGCTCGCCGAGGTGGGCTGGCGCAACCGGCAGGGCGTCGGCGACTCCGCCAACCGCTTCCACTACTACCGGCTGACCGACGACAACCGGATCCTGTGGGGCGGCTACGACGCCGTCTACTACAACGGGGGCCTGGTCAAGCCGGAGTACGACCAGCGCGACGAGACGTTCGGCACGCTCGCGCGGCACTTCTACGACACGTTCCCGCAGCTCGCCGAGGTGCGCTTCACGCATCAGTGGGGCGGCGTGATCGACACCTGCAGCCGGTTCAGCGCCTTCTACGGGCAGGCGCACGGCGGGCGGCTGGTCTACGCCCTCGGCTACACCGGCATGGGCGTGGGGGCCACCCGATTCGGCGCGAACGTCATGCTGGATCTGCTGTCGGGCGAGCGGACGGAGCGGACCGAGCTGCGGATGGTGCAGGAGAAGCCGCTCCCGTTCCCGCCCGAGCCGGTGCGGTCGGGGGTCATCCAGCTCACCCGCTGGTCGATCGCCCAGGCCGACCAGCACCAGGGCAAGCGCAACCTGTGGCTGCGCGCGCTCGACCGGATGGGGCTGGGCTTCGACTCCTGACGCCACGGCGAGACCGGGCTTCGGCTCCTGACGCAGGGCAAGGCGGGGCTGAAGCTCTGACCAGGATTGCGCCTGGTGCGATGGGCAGGACCGCCGGGCTGGGCATGATCCTGGAAACCCCCGACGAGACCACGGGGGTTGACGCGTGCGTGCGAGATGGCCGGCGGCATGGATCGGGCTGGCGCTCGCGGCGGGGTGCGGGACCGAGCGGGCGCCGGTCCTGCCCGCCGCGGTGGAGGCCCCTCCCAAGGTGGCGCGATGTGTCCTGAAATTTCGTGACAAGCGGGCTGGGGTCGCCGCCCGGGCCCGCCTACAACGCGACCTCTCTCAATACGTGAGCCGACGCCCCGGGCGGCTCGTCTACGGGGCGCTGGACCTGGTCAGCGGGGTTGTGCTGGGGCAGGGCGAGCATCAGCACGACATGATCACCGCCAGCGGTGCCAAGGTGGACATCCTCGCGGCGCTGCTGCTCCGCCGTACCGGCGGGCTGGACGCGGGTGACCGCCATCTGGCCGCCCGCATGATCAAGGAGAGCGACAACCGCGCCGCGGACGCGCTGTGGTCGCGGGTCGGCGGGGGCGGCGCCATGAGCGACTTCTACCGGCGGATGGGGATGAAGGAGACCACGCCGGGGCCGGGCATCTACTGGGGCGGCACCATCACCAGCCCCGCCGACCGCATCCGCCTGCTGAAGGTGCTGGTCCGCGGTGGGAAGGGACTGAGTCCGGGCGATCGGCGGCTGGTGCTCGGACTGATGGGGCAGGTGATGCGGGATCAGGCGTGGGGCGTCAGTGCCGCCGCCCGCCCGGGGGACCGGGTGGCGCTCAAGAACGGCTGGACGCCACGGCCGTTCATCCACAACACGTGGGCGGTGACCAGCTATGGGCGTATCGCCGGTCCCGGTCGTGATCTGCTGCTGTCGGTCCAGACCGACCGGCAGCCGAGTGAGGGAACGGGCATCACGTCCATCGAAGGCGTCGCCCGCCTGATCGGCACCCGCCTCCACGCCCTCACCGGGACCGCCACCCGCCGCTGCCCCACCAATCCCAGCATCTGACCACCCGCCCACGCCGGCGTGGGACGCATCGGGTGTGCGTGGGCGTTGCGGTCACCGGACCAGGACCTCCTCCGGGATCTCCTTCGGCACGCCGCGCAGTCCGGCCAGTGCGAGCAGCGCGATCAGCGCCAGCAGTGCCGCTGTCACGTACGAGGTGGCGTGGATGCCCTCGATGAAGGCCGCCTGCGCCGCCCGTAGGAGCGGCCCGGCCTGCTCGGCGGGCAGCGCCGAGGCGACGCCCACCGCCCCGGCGATCGACTCCGCGGCGGCGTCACCGGGCACCCCGGCCGGCAGCACCAGGTTGGCGCGGTAGGCACTGTTCAGCACGGTGCCCAGGATCGCGATGCCGAGCGCACCGCCGAGCTCGAACGCCGTCTCCGACACCGCGGCCGCCGCCCCCGCGCGCTCGCGGGGCGCCGTGGCCAGCACGTTGTCGTTGTTGACGGTGAAGGTGAACCCGATGCCGATGCCGCCGATCACCATGGCGGGCAGCAGAGTGAGGTAGTTCAGCTCGAACCCGAGCGTGGTGTAGTAGAGGAACGCCCCGGCGTTCATGGCCAGGCCAAGCGCCACCACGCCGTTCCTGCCGATGTAATGGATCAGCTTGGCGGCCAGGATCCCGCCGATCGCGCCGCTCAGGCCGCCGGGCAGCTGCGCGAGCCCCGCCTGGAGCGGCGACCAGCCGAGCACGAGCTGCAGATACCAGGCGAACATCAGCATCATGGCGGACATCGCGAAGATCGCCAGCAGGTTCGTCAGGACGGACGCGCTGAACGCGCGGCGCCGGAAGAGCCGCACGTCGATCAGCGGCTCCGCGAGCCGTGTCTGCCGCCACCCGAACAGGCCCAGCAGCGCCACTCCGGCCACGCCCGCGACCAGCACGTCGGCGTGCTCGACGCCCTGGTGTGCGGCCTCCTTGATCGCGTAGACGACCGTCACCACCCCGGCGAACGACAGGGCGACGCTGGCCAGGTCGGGCCGGCCCGCGTGCGGGTTGCGCGACTCGGGCAGCACGAGGACGCCGCCTATCAGCACCAGCAGCATGATCGGCACGTTGATCAGGAAGACGGAGCCCCACCAGAAGTGGTCGAGCAGCAGGCCGCCGACGACGGGCCCGACGGCGTATCCGGCGGCGCTCATGCCGCTCCAGATGCCGACGGCCGCGGTCCGCTCGCCGGGCTCGGTGAAGACGTTCCGGATGATCGACAGAGTGGACGGCATGATCGTGGCGCCCGCCACGCCCAGCAGCGCCCTGGCCGCGATCAGCAGCTCGGCGTTGGGCGCGTACGCCGTCACGGCCGAGGCGGCGCCGAACGCGACCGCGCCGATCAGCAGCAGGCGCTTGCGGCCGATACGGTCCCCGAGATTGCCCATGGTGATGAGCAGACCGGCCAGCGCGAAGCCGTATATGTCGCCGATCCACAGAAATTGCGTGGCGCTCGCGCCGAGGTCGGTCACCAGCTGGGGCAGGGCCAGGTGCAGGACGGTCAGGTCGAGTGAGAGCAGCAGGGTGGCCAGGCAGGCGATGGCCAGACAGGACCATTTGTTCTTCATGGCGCCCACTATCGACAGGGCGCCTGACCACGGGCCTACCGCTCGCTGACCATCCGGCTGACCTCGGCCAGGCCGGCGTCGATGCGCTCGCGGGTGTCCTCGGCGCTGTACCAGTCGCCGGGGCATTCGTCACGGGCCTGGATCAGGAGGGCACGTGCCGCATCGAGCTCCCCGCGCGACAGCGCCACCTCGCCCAGGCCGAGGTGAGCCCAGGCCATGGTCTCCACGGAGCCGTTCCTGCGCGACACCTCCGCGGCCAGCGTGTAGTCGGCCCGCGCGCCCTCCGCGTCGGCCAGGCCGAGCAGCGCGTCGCCGCGCTGGCACAGGGCTTCGGCGATCTCGGTCTTGGCGCCCAGCTCGCGAGCGGTGGCCAGGGCCTCGTCGGCCAGCGCGTACGCGGTCGGGTAGTCGCGCTGCATCTGGTGGAGGTGGCCGAGCCCGGACAGCACCAGGACGGTTCCCCAACGCTCGCCGATCGTCTTGAACGCCGCCAGGCTCCGCCCGAAAAGGGCCAGCGCCTCCTCGGTCCGGCCGAGCGCGTCCAGTACGAAGCCCGCACCGGCGAAGGCCATCGCCTGCTGCCAGGGCGGGAGGACGGTGGAGTGCTGCATGACCAGCTCGTAGGCCGCCGTGAAGTCGCCCGGCGGCCCCGTGAACATCGACCGCAGCATCATCAGGAACTCGACCTCCTGCGGCAGATAGGTCGGCGGCAACAGCTGCCGGCCCTCCGCCAGCCGCGCACGCAGCTCGTCGTTGATCTCTCCGGTCCAGGCGGTGATGAGCACGCACATGACGTACTCCTCCTCCATGCCCGCGGGCCGGATGGAGCCGAGCGCGGCCAGCAGCCCGGAGGCGAGGCCGGCGCTGGTGGCGCGGTGGCCGCGCATCCACCAGTAGCAGGCGCCGTGGGCCAGCATCCGAAGTGCCATCTCCAGCCGCCCCGACTCGGTCGCCCACCGCACGGCGGCGTTGAGATCGTCGCTCTCCTCGTCCAGGCGGGACAGCCAGTCCAACTGATCACAGGTGCGCAGCCGCGCGTCGGCCGCGACGACCAGGTCCAGGTAGTACGCCGCGTGCGCGTCGCGCATCGGCTCCACCTCGCCGGACTCGGCCAGCCGCTCCGCGCAGAACGCCCGGATCGTCTCCAGCATCCGGTAGCGGCCGTCCACGAACTCCACCAGAGACTTCTCCGCAAGCGAGAACAACACCTCCTCCGGCAGCCCGCACACCCGCTCGGCCGCCTCGGGCCGCGCCCCGCCCACGAACACGCTCAGCCGCCTGGCCAGCCGCTGCTCGCTCTCGTCCAGCAGGTCCCAGCTCCACGCGACGACCGCGCGCAGCGTCTGGTGCCGGGGCAGCGCCGTACGGCTGCCGCGCGCCAGCAACCTGAACCGGTCGTCCAGCCGCGCCGCCACGTCGGACACCGACAGCGTACGCAGCCGCGCCGCGGCCAGCTCGATGGCCAGCGGCAGCCCGTCGAGCGCCCGGCAGATCCGCACGACCTGCCCGGCGTTGCCCGCGTGGACGGCGAAGCCCGGCTGCACGGCGGCGGCGCGGTCGGCGAACAGCCGGACCGCCGGGTAGCCGAGAGGGTCGTCCGTCTCGGGCGGCGGCAGCCGCAGCGGCGCCACGGGCAGGATCGACTCGCCCGTGATGCCGAGCGCCTCCCGCCCGGTGGCCAGCACCTGCACTCCGGGGCAGGAGGCCAGCAGCAGGTCGGTCAGCTCGGCCGTGGCCGCGATGAGATGCTCGCAGTTGTCCAGGACCAGCAGCAGCCGGCGCTCGGCCAGCGCGGTGACCAGCCGGGTCAGCGGGTCCACGGCGGGCCTGTCGGCGGCGTGCAGCACGGTGTCGCGGATGTCGAGCCCGGCCAGCACGGCTTTGGGCACGTCGGCGTCGTCGGAGACCGGCGCGAGCGGCACGAAGCAGACGTCGCCCGGCGCCTGCTCGGCCGCCTCGGTCGCGAGCCGGGTCTTGCCCGCGCCGCCTGGGCCGATCAGCGTGACCAGCCTGCTCTCGCGCAGCCTGGCCCCTAACTGCGCCAGCTCCTCGGCGCGGCCGACGAAGCTGGTGAGCTGGGCCCGCAGCCCCTGCCGCTGCCTGGCCGCCGAGGGTGCGGAGGCGCCGAGCGCCGGATCGGCCCGCAGCACGGCCAGGTGCGCGGCGGCCAGCTCGGCTCCCGGCTCGACGCCGAGCTCCTCGTCCAGGATCTTCCTGGCCTCGTCGTAGACGGTCAGCGCCTCGGCCTGGCGGCCGCTGCCGTAGAGGGCGCGCATGAGCTGGGCCCGCAGCCGCTCGCGCAGTGGGTGGGCGGCGATGAGCTGGCGCAGCTCGGCGACCAGCTCCCGATGCCTGCCGAGGTCCAGGTCCGCCTGCACGCGGTCCTCCGTGGCGGCCAGCCGCAGCTCCTGCAGCGCCGCCGCGGGGGCCTCGGCGTGCGGGGCGTCGGCCAGCGGCCGAGCTCCGGCGCCGGGCCACAGCTCCAGCGCCTCGCGCAGCAGCGTGGCCGCCCGCCGGAGCTCGGCCGGATCGCCGCCGGCCAGCGCCTGCCGGCCCTCCTGGGCGAGCTGCTCGAACCTGCGCGCGTCCACGTCCCGCGGGTCGGCCACCAGCCGGTATCCGGCCGCGTGGAACTCCACCAGGTCCTTGCCCAGCGCCCTGCGCAGCCTGGACACCTGCGACTGCAGTGCGTTGGCCACGCCCTCCGGTGGCCGGGCGCCGTACATGCCGGCCACGAGCTGCTCCGCGCCGACGATCCGGCCCGCGTGCAGAGCGAGCAGCGTGAGCAGGGCACGCACCCGGGGCCCGCCGAGCGCGACCGGTTCGCCGTCCTCACCCAGCACGGTGGCGGGCCCGAGGATCTGGAAGCGCATGCGTCGATTATCGCGGGCTGCGGTGGTTCGCGCATTGCGCGGTCATTTCCCGAGGAGTGCCGCGATCTCCGCATATGTTGGCATCTGGGGTGTGGAGCCGCCCTGGACGCCGAGCACCGTCGCCAGTGCTCCCTGGAGCGCGGCGCGGTAGAGCAGCGACCCGGTGCTCACCCTGGCCACACCGGCCGCGGCGAGCCGGCCGAGCGTGGGACCGTTCGGCTGGTAGAGCACGTTGAGCGGCAGCGGCGTGGCGGCCGCCACCTCCGCGATCTCGTCCAGGTCGCTCAGACCCGGTACGAAGACGCCGTCGGCATGGCTGTAGGCCGCCACCCGTTCCAGCGTGTTCCCGGTCCGCAGCCAGCACGTGTCCGTGCGGGCGTTGACGAACACGCCGTGGCCCGTGGCCGCCTCGATGATCCGCTGGTGCAGCTCGATCGGGCGCAGCGTGCCGTCGGGACGCCCGTCCTCCAGGTTGACGCCCGCCACGCCCAGCGCGGCCAGACTCGCCACCAGGTCGGACACCTCGGCGGGGTCGTCGCTGAAGCCGCCCTCGACGTCCACGGTGACCATGACACCGAGGTCCTTGATCGACTCCACCAGCTCGATCGTCTCGGCCCTGGTGGCACCGGCCGCGTCCGGCTTGCCGTACACGGCGGCCACGCCGAGGCTCGTCGTGCCGATCGCCGGGAAGCCGTGCGCGGCCAGGATCGCGGCAGAGCCGTAGTCCCACGCGTTCGGCAGCAGCAGCGGGTCGCCGGGACGGTGCAGGTCGCGAAAGCTCATAGCAGCGGCGTACGGCGAACGCGCCGCCTCGCGAGGTGAGGCCATGAACCGCGAGTGAGTGCCGTCGCCTGGAGGAGCGGCGGGAGCGGAGCGACCAGAGCGGGGGAAGGCGGCGGCATTGGGCGAACGAGCCGCCGAACGGAGTGAGGCCATGAACACCCCCTCCAGCACGCCGGCGGCGAGGGCGAGCGCGTGGCCGGGGGCGGGGCAGGGGCGCACGCCGTATCCGAACGTCAGGTGCGGGGTCCGGCCGCTTGCGGAATCGAAGCCGTCCGGGTCGCGGTTGGCCGCCACCAGGTCGATCGTCACCTCGTCGCCGGTCCGCGTGTCGAGCCTGCGGGTGGCCTTGAGCGGCGGATTCCACCTGAGCGTCTCGTGCAACAGCGCATCGACGTCAACGCCGGGCCCGGCCTGGGGAGCGTCACCCGGCACGGCGCCCTCGACGTCGCCCTTCGTGGCGGCGTGCGCGAGCGCGTTCTCGATCAGTCCCTCCGTGGCGGCGTGCGCCTGCAGCAGCAGAGTGACGGCCGGGAGGTCGGTCAGGGCGAGCAACTCCGCGACGGCGGCGTCGGCCTGCGGGCTCTCCTCGCCCGACAGGTAGCCGCTCGCGGCGGCAGGCACGGCCGCCGTGTCCCGCACACCGAGCGCGGCCCCGAGCACGGCCGTGGGCACGCCCCGCCAGTCCCCGTCCCGCTCCAGCGTCATTGTCCTGGCCGCGGTCCTCAGCTCGGCGGGGTCCAGAGCGAGCAGCCGGTCGACGACCCGGCGGCGCCGCTCGGCGTGCACGTCGCCGGTGCTGAACCGCGACACCTGAGCGCGGAGCCAGGCCAGCGTCCCCTCCCGGCCGTCCTGACGTACGGGAGGCGGCACATATCGGGGGTCGGCGAGCACGGCCCGGGCTTCGGCATGGCGTCTGATGAGCATGGGCCCACGCTAAGACGCGCTCCTTTCGGCGCCGGTCGAAGCATGGTCGTATCGGGCGCGCGGCCGCGTCGGCGGCGAGTCCGATACGGGCAGGGAGGTCAGGCGGCGAGTTGTTCCGGCCGTCCCGGCTGCTCGGGCTCGGCGGCGGGCCGGGCCGGGGTCGCCGCGGTCTTCGTGTCGATCCGGCCATGGCCGGAGGCCAGCGCCATCACCGTGATGAGCACCATCTCGGCGAGCACCACGGCCCGCTCCAGCAGTCCGTAGTACGCCCCGCCGTTGATCAGCGGCGAGGTGATGGAGGCCGGGTGCGCCGCCAGATACGCCATCAGTGTCACTGCGGAGGCCACGCTCATGGCCTTGACCGCGTTCCACCGGGGCGCCGCGGCACGGCCCCTGGCCAGGGCCCAGCCGGCGACCGGCAGCGAGGTGAAGACGACCGCGGCCGCCCAGCGGTGGACCTCGCCGGAGAGCGTGCCCACCTGCGCCGTGCCGGGATCGGTCGGGAAGATCGCGCTCATCATCAGCCCGGCGGCCCCGGCCAGCAGCAGCACCCTGGTGGCCGCGGTACGCGCCGGGTCGCTCGCGGCCAGCCCGTAGGCCAGCGACAGGCACGCCCCCGCCAGCGCCAGCATTCCGATCAGCACGGGCACGAGCCCGCCGGAGACCAGGGCGTAGTCGCTGAGCAGGGGCTGCTCGGGCAGTGCGACCTGCGCGTACGCCAGCGCGCACGCGGCCACCACCGTGCCGCTGACGGCGCCCCAGACGCTCCGCCTCAGGGTCATTTGGCCACCTCATCGTAGATTCGCTCGAACCGGGCAAGGGACGACTGGTCGTCGTGGGTGAGCGCGAGCTCCCTGCTGGCCTTGCCGAGCCTGGCGCGCAGGTCGTCGTCGGTGAGAATGCCGGTCAGGCGCTTGGCCAGCGTGGTGATGTCGCCGGGCTGGAACAGGTACCCGTTGCCGTTCACCAGGTGCGGCAGCGCCATCGCGTCGGCGGCCACCACGGGCAGCCCCGTGGCCATGGCCTCCAGCGTGGCGATGCTCTGCAGCTCGGCGACGCCCGGCATGGCGAACACGTCGGCGGCGGCGTAGGCCTGGGGCATGCGCTCGTCGGGCACGAAACCGAGGAAGAACACCCGCTCGGCCACCCCGATGCGCCTGGCCAGCCGCTCCAGCTCGGCCCGCTGGTTTCCCTTGCCGACGAACGCCACCTGCGCGTCGGTGTCGTTGAGCACCATGGGCAGCGCGCGTACCAGCTCGTCCAGGCGCTTCTCCTCGTCCAGACGGCCGACGAACAGGGCCGTGGGCCGGTCGGGCAGGTCGAACATCTTGCGCGCCCACGCCTTGGGCTCGGCGTGCGGGTGGAACCTGGTCAGGTCGATCCCGCAGGACACCGGCTCCACGTCGCGGTGGAACCCCTGCTCGGACAGGAGCTTGGCGGCCAGCGGCGTCGGCGTGGTGATGTGGTCGGCGCGGTCGAAGATCCGGCTGAAGTCACGCCAGGCCAGCCGGCCCGCCTTCGCCCGCAGCCGGCTTGGGATATGGGCGAACTGGAAGAGGTTGTCCGGCATGAAATGGTTGGTGGCCACGATGGGCACGCCCGCGCGGCGGGCGGCGGCGATGGCGGCTCTGCCGACCACGAAGTGGCCCTGGGTGTGCAGCACGTCGGGTTTGATGCCGGCGACCAGCCGGTCGAGCCTGGTGGGCACGGTGACGCGCATGGTGGGGTGGACCAGGATCGGCGCGGAGCGCAGCCGGTGCACGATCACTCCGTCCACCACCTCGGCGCTGGCCGGCCCCGCCTCCGACTGGCAGACCACGTGCACCTCGTTGCCGCGCGCGGCCAGGCCGGCGGCCAGGCGGTGGGTGAAGTAGGCGGCGCCGTTCACATCAGGGGGGTAGGTATCGGTCGAGATCAGCACCCGGCGCGGACGCTCCAGGGCGGGGGCGAGGTCGGCGCGGTCGGTGACGGTCTGCAGGGGCATGGCCATGACGGTGACTCCAGGTTCATGAGGGGGACCCGGCTGGGGAGGGCCGGAGGACGGACGGGGAACGGAGGAGGGGGATCAGGCGGGCTCGTTGCGGGCCTCCAGCGGGCTGGTGCGCGCCAGGGCGACGGTGCCGACGGCGGTCAGTGCCGCCGCGGCGATGGGGGCGATCCCGGTGGGCAGCGGCTCGCCGAGCAGCAGCGCGCCGAACGCCACCGCGGTCAGCGGGTCGGCGATCTGCAGCGAGGCGAACGAGACGCCGAAGTGCCCCACGGCGTACGCGCGCTGCAGCATCATCAGCGCCAGCAGCGCGGGCACCGGCAGCGCCAGCAGGTACCACCAGTTCCAGGCGCCGTCCACCAGCACCCGCATGAGTGTGGCCGTGGCGCCGTACAGGACGCCGGAGCTGGTGGCCAGCAGCGCCGCCCGGCCCGCCGGCGTGGCCGCCTTCGAGCCGGCCCACAGCAGCACGGCGGCGACCCCGGCCACGCCCAGCAGCGTGAGCACGCCGTCCGGGCTGAGGTAGGTGGGGCCCGTGGACTCGGGGACGAACAGCACCAGGACGATCAGCCCGGCCGCCACCACCGCCGCCGCGCCCAGCTCCTTGCGTGCGGGCTTGCGCCCGTGCAGGGTGGCGGCGATGGGGAGGGCGAACAGCAGACTGGCCACGCCCATCGGCTGGACGATGGTCAGCGGGCCGAGCCCGAGCGCGACGATGTGCAGGCCACCACCCGCTAGAATGGACGCGCCGCCGATCAGCCAGCGCGGTTTCCGCAGCAGGACGAGGAGCCCCGCCTTGTCCGTGCCGGCGGCCTCGAACTGCTGCAGGGCGGCTCCGAGCGCGAAGAACAGCGAACCGACCAGCGCGATCGCCGCGGCCAGCACAGTCATGCGCACTCCTTTCAGACGGATGGTTGCCTGGTGGGGTCAAACGGACGTGTCCGCAGGAAGTCGTTCTGGGGAAGCCTGGATGGCGCGTCGCTTCCTGAGCCATCTCACGAGCTCCACGACTCCGGTGATGGAGAGCGCGATGCCCAGGCCGAGCAGCAGGCCCTTGATCGGGTCGTTCTCGAAGGCCATCCCGCCGAAGAACCCGATCAGCCCTGAGTAGATGGCCCACGAGCTCGCCGCGATCGCGTCGAAGAACGTGAACGAGCGCAGCGGGTGCCCTACGGCGCCCATGGTCAGCGTGGTCGCGGTGCGGCCGCCGGGGATGTACCTGGCCACGACCAGGACGAGGCCGCCCCGTTCGGCCAGGGCGTTGCGGGCCCAGACGAACGCCTTCTTGCCGCGGAGCCTGCCTCCGGACTTGTTGCCGATCAGATAGGAGATGTGGTCACCCGTGAACGCGCCGAGTGCCGCGACCACCATCACCAACGCCAGGTTCGTCTCGCCGGACGCGGCGAACACCCCCGCCGTGATCACCGACGTCTCGGCCGGCACGATCGGGAAGAACCCATCGAGCAGTGCCAGCGCGAAGAGCGCCAGGTATAACCACGGCGACGACATCGCCTGCTGGACGAGGTCGAGGATGGCGTGCGACATGAGCGTGTACTCCGATCGTTAGGGCACTCACACAGCGTCTCGGTGCGAGTCGGCCGGGGACATCGGGGATGCCCCGGGTCGAACGCGGACCCTTCCCCGATACGGAGCAGGGGCCGGTACCCCATGAAGGTAGAAACTCCGCAGGTCACGGCACATCGGACGATCGGCATCCAGTACCCCCGACTTTCGTCGGGGGTTCGGGATGCGACCTTCCGGTGACACCATCGATCAAACCGGTTCCGGCAGGCCGGCGCAGGAGTGGAGGTAGGCGCTTTCGCGGTAGGGCTAGCCCCACCGTGCCGGTCGGTTCCACCCCACCTGTGTCGAGGCTCCTGCCTATGGATGAGTCCCCGGCTGCCGCGCGGTCGGTAACGTCGATGCCGTGAAGCGTCTGTCCTTGCCGCGCCGGGAGAACCGCCGCCAGGTGGTCTACGACCTGCTGCTCTGGGTCTTGCTCAGCGTCTTCGTCGCGGCCATGGGGCCCGATCCCGTTGTGGACCCGGCCGCGTTCGGCGTGGTGACCGCGCCCAGGATCGCCCTCGCCGCGGTGGCGGTGCTGGTCGGCCGCCGCTGGCCGCTCGCCGCGCTGACGCTGCTGCTGCCGCTCGGTCCGTGGCGGTTCACCGACGGGTTCGCCACCGTGGACCTGACCTGGCTGCTGCCCCGGCGCGACGTGAAGATCTTCCCCCTCCTGGCTACCTCGCCGTACATCATGTGGTACGCCTACCTCACCGGGCGGCGCATGGTCAGGATGTGGCCGGCGGCGGCGGCGTTCTGCCTGATCGCCGTCGTCGGGGTGGGCGTGGTGCTGGCCAAGGGCGGCGATCTGGCCCTGTGGGTGTCCATGGTCACCGGGCTCGTCGGCACCTACCTGGTGCCGTACCTGCTGGGGCTGCTGCGCCGGCGGCTGCTGCAGCAGCGGCGGCAGGCCAGGCTGTCGGCGGAGGCGCAGGCGCGGCTGCGCGAGCGGGCCAGGATCGCACGGGACATGCACGACTCGCTCGGCCACGACCTGGCGCTGATCGCGGTCCGGGCGGCCGGTCTCGAGCTGGCTCCCGGGCTCGATCCGGCGCGGGCCAAGGCGGCGGGGGAGTTGCGGGTGGCGGCGGCGGACGCCACGGAGCGGCTGCGCCAGATCATCGGGCTGCTGCGCGACGATTCGGACGCGTCGCCGCTGGCCCCGGTGGACGAGGACGTGGCCGAGCTGGTGCGGCGGGCCGAGGACTCGGGCATGTCGATCAGCCTGGAGGTGGCCCCCGGGCCGCCGCCCGCGCTGGCCCGCGCCGTGGTCCAGGAAGGGCTCACCAACGCCGCCAAGCACGCGCCGGGGGCCGCCGTGCGGGTCTCCGTCGCGCCGCACCGCGTGGCCGTACGCAACGAGCCCGCGCGCTCCCGCCCCACCGCGCGGCCCGGCGGCCTGGGGCTGGCGGGGCTGCGGGAGCGCGTACGGCTCGCCGGCGGCACCCTCACCGCAGGGCCCGCGGACGGAGGCTTCGAGCTGGCCGTCGAAATCCCCCGTACGGGGGAGGAGCATCCCCGTGGCTCGGGAAGGCACCGGCAGTCAGACGCGCGATCCTCGGGGGCATGACACGACACAGAGCAGGGATAGGCCGCGTCACGGCCGCGATCGTCGCGATCGCCGCCATGCTGCCCTACCTGACGTTGAAGGTCCTCTGGCTGACCGGCAGCTCCATCGGGGTGGCCGACCCGGAGTTCATGCGCGACCCGGCCATGGTCGGGCTCAACGCGATGACGTTCGGCATGGACGCCGTGGGGCTCGTGCTGGCGCTGGCGTTCACCATGCGGTGGGGACTGCGGCTGCCGGCCTGGCTCGTGCTGCCGCCGCTGTGGGTGGGCACCGGGCTGTTGTCGGTGGTGGTCGTCTCGGCGCCGCTCGTCGTGGTGGCGAGCGGGCTGGAGGCGTTCAGCGGCGGCCCCATCCAGCCGTGGGTCTACGTGATGGTCTACGCCGGGTTCATGGGGCAGGGCATCGGCCTCATGACGGCCTTCGCCCTCTACGCCCGCGACCGCTGGCCGGCCGTCTTCACCACGGGCATCGGCCACACCTTCGCCAGCCCGACCAGGCCGTTCCAGCAGGTCGTGGCCTGGGGGTCGCTGCTGGTCGCCGCGTTGACCGGCGGGACCCGGCTGGTCTGGGCGGTGGGCGGGGACCCCGTGCAGGCCGTGCAGAACGGCTTCAAGGGCCTGCTCGCGATCGCCGGGGCCGCCGCGCTCGTCGCGATCGTACGGCGGAGCGGGCGCGGCCCGTTCCGGCGGCCGCTCGTGGCGGCCTGGCTCGGCTCCGGTTCCCTGTTCGGCTGGGGCCTCTACGCCATGATCGTCAGATCGGCGGGCGGGCCGTTCGGGGACGGCGCGGCCTGGGGAGCCGACGGCCTCGTCGAGCTGTTCGGCATGCTCACCGGGCTCGTCATGGGGATGTGCGGGGCGTTCCTGCTGGCCGAGCGGTCAGGCGTGGGCGACGTGCAGCCGGTGCAGCACCCGCTTGAAGGCGAAGATCGAGAACGCGATCGCGCCACCGCTGATCACGGCCACCGCTGAGGTCCGCAGCACCATGTAGCCGGTCAGCGACCCGAAGAGATTCTCGTAGACGGCCAGGGCGATGCTCAACGTCGAGTTCATCAGCAGCACGAACGCCCACAGCAGCGTGATCCTGGCGAAGAACCTGCGGATCCGCTCGTGCTTGAGCACCGCCGACGGCAGATGGATGTAGTCGAGCGTGAGCTTCTGCACGATCGGCTTGTTCAGCCGCACGGAGGCGAGGAAGGCCATGCTGATGCAGATCGTGCCCATCTCCGGCTGGATGAAGAACCACATCCACGTGCCCGTCCAGAACGACACCAGGGCGCGGATCGTGATCGCGAACGACGCCAGCCACATCGTCGCGGGCACCTTGACCCGTCTGACCAGCCGCCATGCCACTCCCAGATAGACCCAGGCGACGGTCGCGACGAGCGCCCACTGAAATCCGAGGATGACCATGGCCAAATAGAAGACCGCCAACGGTGCGACAACGCCCTCGAGCAACTTGGGGGCCGCCTGCCGGGCGAGCGCGGTGAGACGTGGGAGGGTGACCGGAGGATGGTTCAAGGCTGCTCCGCAGATAGGCCGACGATCAGCGACTACCCGGGCTTCGAGGGACCAGGCTTTCCAGATGGACCGCTCGCACTAACCAGAGCGGCAACCCCTGCGTCCCGGGAAGCACGCCGGTGGCCTACCGTACCCGAGGCTCGAAGGTGCGACTGCCTCTTTTGACACGTTCCATCTGTTGTCTACCAAATCAGCAGAGCCTTGAACCTGGCTTTCAGCCGAGTGAAGTCGTGGCCAACTTGGCGCCGAAGCCCAGGAAGAGGGCGCCGACGCCCGAGGTCAGACCGGCACTCAGCCGCCGGTGCCGGCGGAACTGGCCGGCCAGGAAAGTGCCGCCGAAGATCAGGGCCGTCAGATAGAGAAAACTGAAGACCTGGATGACCGCGCCGAGGATCAGGAACGACAGCGCCGGGGCCTCATAGGCGGGATCCACGAACTGGACGAAGAACGACAGGAAGAACAGGATCGCCTTCGGGTTCAGCAGGCTGATCGTCAGGGCCTTGCGGAACGGGCGGGGCTGCTCCTCCACCTCCTGGGGCGCGGCGGGGTCCTTGCCGCGCTTCCAGGCGCTCCTGATCATCTGGAAGCCGATCCATGCCAGGTAGCCGGCGCCCGCGTACTTGAGGAGCATGAAGAGCGGCGGGTACGCGCGCAGCAGGGAGGCGGCGCCGGCGGCGGTCAGGACCATCAGCACGGTGTCGCCCGCGAAGACGCCGGCCGCCGCCCGGTAGCCCTGGCGGACGCCGTGCCGGGCGGCGAAGCTCAGGACGTACAGCGAGTTCGGGCCGGGCAGGAGGACGATCAGGAAGGCGCCGATCATGTAGGCCCAGAAATCCGTGATACCGAAGAACACGGATATCACGATATCGCGCGATTAATCCCCCGGGGGTACCCGATCCCCCATCAGCCTGCCGATAGCCGAGCGTCCGGTACGTCGCGTCCACGAGGGCCTGTCCGCGCCTTGACGTCCCGGGTCAGATTTGGGTCTTGTCCTCTGACAGGCCTTCGATCTACCTTGCTCGTTAGTAAAGTTTCCTAATGAATCAAGGAAGAGCGCCCCCCATGCATCGATTCATGCGGCTCGCCGCCCTGGCCGCGATCGTGGCCGCCTCCTTACACGCCGCGCCCGCCCAGGCCGCCACCACGACGTACGAGGCCGAGAACGCCACGATCTCCCAGGGCGCCGCCGAATCCAACCACACCGGATACAGCGGCACCGGATTCGTCAACTACGTCAACGTGACCGGCTCGTACGTCGAGTTCTCCGTCACCGCCGACACCGCCGGCCCCGCCACCCTCACCTTCAGGTACGCCAACGGCACCACGGCCAACCGCCCCATGGCCCTCGCCGTGAACGGCACCACGACCACCAGGGACTTCCCCGCCACCGGCGCCTGGACCACCTGGCAGGAGACCGCGCTCACCGCCACCCTGAACGCCGGCGCCAACACCGTGCGCGCCACCGCCACCACATCCGGCGGCGGCCCCAACCTCGACCGGCTCACCGTCACGACCGGCTCGACGGCCACCACCCCCGTGCAGGCCAACGGCCAGCTCAGAGTCTGCGGCGTGAAGCTGTGCAACGAGCAGGGCAAGCAGATCCAGCTACGCGGCATGAGCTCGCACGGCCTCCAGTGGTACCACCAGTGCCTGAACACCGCCTCCCTGGACGCGCTGGCCAATGACTGGAAGGCCGACGTCCTGCGCATCTCCATGTACATCCAGGAAGACGGCTACGAGACCAACCCGCGGCTGTTCACCGACCGCGTCCACAACCTGATCGAGCAGGCCACCTCAAGAGGCATGTACGCCATCGTCGACTGGCACATGCTGACCCCGGGCGACCCCAACTACAACCTGTCGCGGGCCAAGACCTTCTTCACCGAGATCGCCCAGCGGCACAACGGCAAGAACAACCTGCTCTACGAGATCGCCAACGAGCCCAACGGCGTCTCCTGGTCCACCGTCAGGAACTACGCCCACCAGCTCATCCCGGTGATCAGGCAGTACGACCCCGAGACCCCCATCCTGGTCGGCACCCGCGCCTGGTCGTCGCTGGGCGTCTCCGACGGCGCGAGTGAGACCGAGGTCATCAACAACCCGGTCAACGCGACCAACATCATGTACACCTTCCACTTCTACGCGGCCTCCCACGGCACCGAATACCTCAACACGCTGTCCAGGGCCGCCGACCGCATCCCGATGTTCGTCACCGAGTTCGGCACCCAGACGGCCTCCGGCGACGGGTCGAACAACTTCACCAGGTCGCAGCAGTACATCGACCTGATGGCGCAGAAGAAGATCAGCTGGGTGAACTGGAACTACTCCGACGACATGCGATCGGGCGCCGTCTTCACCCAGGGCACCTGCCCCAACGGCCCCTTCGCCGGCACCTCCCGCCTCAAGCCGGCCGGCGTCTGGGTCCGCGACCGCATCCGCACCCCTGACGACTTCTGACGCCCCGCTCCAGCCAGGGCCCGCCACCGGCCCTGGCTGGTCGCCGGCTGCGAGCCCGTGGCCGCGCCGGCGGATCGCGCCGTTCGGGGCAGCGAGCTGTCAGGAGGATGGTGCATGTCCGTAAATTTGGGTCTTTCCTAGGCGAGTCAAGGTCTTCACTCTCAGTTCAGGCGCCCGTCAACACCCCATCCCGAGCGCCTGAGGAGGACGAGGTTGAAACGCCGATTAGTCATCCTGCTGGCAGCCCTCAGCCTGATCAGCCTGACCGGCATGACCGGGGCAGGGGCCACCGCGGAGCCGCCGCCGAACAAGCAGTATCGCGTCCAGGGTCCGGCGGATGCCCGGCAGCGCAGCGCCGTCGCCGCGACCGGCGCGGCCATCGAGGAGGTGGCCACGGACTCGGTCCTGGTCACGGCCACGGAAGCCGAGGTCGCCGCCATCCAGCGACTCGGCTACCGGGTCGCGGAGGTCCCGCGCCCGACACCCCCGTCCGCCGGCGCGCTTGACTTCCCGCCGGCGGACTCCGGCTACCACAACTTCGCGGAGATGACCGCGAACATCAACGCCCTGGTGGCGGCCCATCCGAACATCGTCAGCCAGACGACGTACGGCACGTCGTACGAGGGCAGGGCGCTGCGGCTGATCAAGATCAGCGACAACGTGGGCACCGACGAGGCCGAGCCCGAGGTCCTCTTCACCGCGCACCAGCACGCCCGCGAGCACCTGACGGTCGAGATGGCGCTGTACATCATGCACCTGCTCGCCGACAACTACGGCAGCGACTCCAGGATCACCAACCTGGTCAACACCAGGGAAATCTGGATCATGCCGGACATGAACCCGGACGGCGGCGAGTACGACATCGCCACCGGCTCCTACCGCTCCTGGCGCAAGAACCGGCAGCCGAACTCCGGCTCCTCGGCCGTCGGCACCGACATGAACCGCAACTGGGCCTACAACTGGGGCTGCTGCGGCGGCTCGTCGGGCTCGGCGTCCAGCGAAACCTACCGCGGCACGAGCGCGGAGTCGGCGCCCGAGGTCAGGGCGGCGGCCAACTGGGTACGCAGCCGCGTCGTCGGCGGCGTCCAGCAGCTCAAGGCGCACATCGACTGGCACACCTACAGCGAGCTGATCCTGTGGCCCTACGGCTACACCTTCAACGACACCGCGCCCGGCCTGACCCAGGACGACCGCGACGCGCACGCCACGCTCGGCCAGAACATGGCCTCCACCAACAACTACACGCCCGAGCAGGCCAGCGACCTCTACATCACCGACGGCACCATCGACGACTGGATGTGGGGCGTCTACAAGATCTTCAGCTTCACGTTCGAGATGTACCCGACCGGCGCCAGTCCCGGCTTCTATCCGCCGGACGAGCAGATCGGCCCGCAGACCACCCGCAACAGGGAGGCCGTGCTCCGTTTCCTCGAGTACTCCGACTGCGTCTATCGGATCATCGGCAAGGAGGCCCAGTACTGCGGCACCGGCAACCCGCCGGTGACCGTCTACTCCGACACGTTCGAGACGGCCACGGGCTGGACCGCGAACCCGTCAGCGACCGACACCGCCACCCTGGGGCAGTGGGAGCGCGGTGACCCCGAGGCCACCACGTCGTCGGGCGCCAAGCAGCTCGGCACCGCGGTGAGCGGCACGAACGACCTGGTGACGGGCCGGTTGGCGGGTTCGTCGGCGGGCGCGTACGACATCGACGGCGGCGTCACCTCGATCCAGTCGCCGCCGATCACGCTCCCGTCCACGGGCGCGCTCAACCTGTCGTTGTCGTGGTATCTGGCGCACGGCTCCAACTCCTCCAGCGCCGACTACCTCCGAGTCCGCGTGGTCGGCAACACCACGACCACGGTGCTGAACCAGACCGGCGCGGCCACGAACCGCAACGGCGCCTGGGCGACCGCTTCGGCGAGCCTGAACGCCTTCGCGGGCCAGACGGTCCGCATCCTCGTCGACGCGGCCGACGCCTCAGGGGCCTCCCTGGTCGAGGCGGGCGTCGACGACGTCAGGATCACCCAGCAGCCGTAAACCGCTCCTGCCCTCCGCCGTACAAGATCCTCGGACTTGTACGGCGGAGCCGTGTTTGGGTCTTGTAAAGACGGGATGTCAAGGTTACGATCGCGCCAAACTCTTAGGAAACTTTCCTAAAAGTAAAGGAACGCCATAAGCCGCCCCCCAGGGAATGCCATGAAATTTCGCAGCAAACTCACCGCATTACTCGCCGGCACGGTCCTCGCCCTGACCGGCGCCGGGCTGACCTCCGGCATCCCGGCCGCCCACGGCGCGGTGCAGCAGATGGCCGCCGCCTGGGCCCCGTGGACCGCGTACGCCGTCGGCGCGGTCGTCACCCACAACGGCGTCGACTACGTCTGCCTCCAGGCCCACACCTCCCAGCCGGGCTGGGAGCCGCCGAACGTGCCCGCGCTCTGGAAGCCCGGCTCCGGGAGCGGCGGCGACGCCACGGCGCCCTCCGTGCCCGGCAGCCTCCGCTCCACCGGCGTCACCTCCAGCAGCGTCTCGCTGGCCTGGAACGCCTCCACCGACAACGTGGGCGTCACCGGCTACAACGTCTACCGCGGCGGCACCCTCGTCACGACCGTGACCGGCACGACCTACACCGACACCGGCCGCGCGGCCAACACCAGCTACACCTACACAGTCCGGGCCCGCGACGCCGCCGGAAACCTCTCCGCCGTCAGCAACTCCGTCACCGCCACCACCTCCGGCGGCACCGGCGCCCCCGGCCGGCCGGGCACGATCAGCACCTCCGTCACCAGCTCCAGCATCTCGCTCAGCTGGGGAGCCTCGACGGGCACGGTGACCGGCTACCGCGTGTACGAGGGCGGCGCCCAGCGGGCCCAGGTCACCGGCACCAGCGCGACGATCTCCGGCCTCGGCGCGTGCACCACGCACACCTACACCGTGCGGGCGTACAACTCGGCGGGCGAGTCGGACGGCCGCGACGCCACCGCCACCACGTCGGGATGCGGCAACACCACCAAGATGGCCGGCGCTCCCTACCTGTACATGGGCTGGGGCAACCCGCCCAACCCGGGCACCGTCATGGACGCGACCGGCGTCAGGTCGTTCACGATGGCGTTCATCCTGTCCAGCGGCGGCTGCACCCCGGCCTGGGACGGCAACCGCCCGCTGACCGGCGGCGCCGACCAGCAGGCGATCAACACGATCAAGTCCAAGGGCGGCAGCGTCCAGATCTCCTTCGGCGGCTGGTCGGGCAACAAGCTCGGCCCGAACTGCTCGACGCCGCAGGCGTTCGCGAACGCGGTGCAGCAGGTCATCAACGCCGTCGGCCCCGCCGTCGTGGACTTCGACATCGAGAACACCGACGAGTTCGAGAACTACACCGTCCAGGACCGCATCCTGAACGGCCTCAAGATCGTCAAGCAGAACAACCCGAACGTCAAGGTCGTCGTCACCTTCGGCACCACGCGGACCGGCCCGAACGCCCACGGCGTCCGGCTGATCAACCAGTCCAGGGCGCTGGGCGTGCCGATCGACAACTACACGATCATGCCGTTCGACTTCGGCAGCTCCAACATCTACCAGGACACGGTCAACGCCTCCGAGGGCCTGAAGAACGCACTCAAGAACGCCTTCGGCTGGACCGACGCGCAGGCGTACGCGCACATGGGCATCTCCGGCATGAACGGCCTGTCCGACCAGCAGGAGCTCACCACCCCCGCCACCTGGACGCAGATCCGTGACTGGGCCAGATCGAAGGGCCTGACCAGGTTCGCGTACTGGTCCGTCAACCGCGACCGCCCCTGCCCGGGCGGCGGCGTGGTGTCGAACTGCAGCGGCATCTCCCAGTCCGACTGGGAGTTCACCAGGATCACCGCCGGCTTCTGACCCTCAACCGCCTTCCCCGAACCGGACGAGCTGCGTCGGCTTGAGCGGCACGCCCAGGCCGGGCGGGCGGTAGGTGGGCAGGGCCTCGCCGTACTCGTGCATCCAGGCGTGGTCCACCAACAGCCGCATCCGCCCGGCCGCGGCCTGCCCTCCCGGCGGGGCCTCGGCCGCCCGCCCGGCCAGCTTCGCCACCGCGTCGGCCACCAGCTCCGCGTCCGGCGGCGACAGGTCGCAGTGCTCGTCGGGCCCGATGAGCAGGTCCACGCCGGGCGGCAGCGGATAGATCGGCCGCGGCAGGGCGAGCACGCGCGGCGACGGAGCCATCGGCCACCCGTCGCGCACCGCCTCCAGCAGCACCGACCGCGATGTGCGCCGCACGAACAGTCCTTCCGCCAGCGCCCAGCTCAACGCGCCCACATCCGACCGGTCCTCGCCGCAGGCGTGCAGACACAGGTACGGCACCAGCGGGATGCCCGCCCTGCCCACCTGCGCCCACCCGCTTCCGCACCCGGTCAGCACCAGCAGCGCCAGCATCGACCGGTAGGCGGTGTCGGCGTGCGGGGTCTCCAACCGGCCGGGCACGATCACGCACTGCCCGCCGGTCTTCTCGGCCGTCACGCCCAGCTCACGCGCGATCTTCAACGTGCGCGACGCGGCGACGCCGGTGCACGCCTCCTGCCAGGCCGGCGTGTACGGCTCGCGGCGGTCGTCGTACCCGCTCGGCCAGACTCCCGGCAGCCCGGGACGCGCCACCCCGTAAACGGCAAGCAGCAGGTCGAACACGGTCGTCAGCAGGTCGTCGCCGTCCCGCACCACCGGCACGCCGCGCCGCAGCACCCCCGTACCGTCATCGAAGCGCGGCAGCAACACCTCGACCGCCTCGCCTCCGTACACGCTGAGCCGGTCGCAGATCCGCCCCGGCACCACCCCGCCGGGCACGAACGCGTCGGCCCTGGCCCGCAGCCGCACCAGGAACGGCAGGTCCGTGTGCTCCATGGCGTGCTCCGCGAACGGGGTCCTGTCCAGGAAGAACTCCCTGAGCAGCACGTGCCCCATGGCCATGGCCAGCGCCCCGTCCGTGCCAGGGCGCACCACCAGCGTCTCGTCCGACAGCCGCGTCGGGTGCGTGCCGATCGCGACCACCTTCTGCCCTTTGTAACGCCCGGCGATCACCCACGGCGTGTCCGCCGTCCGTACGAGCCGGTTGTTCTCACCCCACAGCAGCACGTACGCCGCCCGCGCCCACTCCTCGGCCCGCGGCCCGGCGAACCGCCGTCCCAGCACCTGCTCGGGCGCGCACGGATGCTCGGTCAGCACCGCGCCGCCGAGCCCGCCGACGACCCGCGCCAGCGGCGAAGACGCCAGCGCCGCCACCCGCTCGGCGCCATGCTGCGCCGCCGTGTGCACGATGGCCGCGGCCGCGAGCTCGGCCGCGGTCCCGTCGTCGAGCGGCACCCTCCGCTCGCCTCTGGCCCGGGTGTATTGCTGTGAGTTCCCTGTGAGTTTCGCCCAGGCCGCGACCGGGTCGCGCAGCCCATCTCTCACCTCGAAGTAGAGCCTGACCAGTGCCTGGTTGACCTGCGATCCCCCCATGGAAAAAGTTCAACACAGACGGTGGTGCCCTTTCGGTATACGTGTCGGCATGTCGGGGATAAGAATGGGAAGCCCAGGTGGCGGCACTCAGCTTGTTACGGCAGGCTAGAGGCCGCCATGGATTACGCAGTTCTCACGGGGATAGTCCTCGTCGCCGGTGTCATACTCGCCCTCGTCGCCCAATGGCGTGATTGGCGGCCTCCGCTCATCGTCGCCGTCCTCGTGGGCGTGGTCGTGCGAGTGCTGATCATGTACACATCGGCGATCGATTCATGGCAGCCCGTCGACTTCATGGAGAGCTTCAAGCCCGCGGGCGAGGCCGTGCTGAGGGGCCAGGACCCCGTGCTGGCCAGCGAGGGCGGCTGGCACTTCCTGCCGACCATCCCCTACGTGTACGGCATCCTGCTGTGGTTCGGCATCCCGTGGGAATACGCCGGACGCCTGGTCACCGTGGTCGCCGACATCGCGCTCATCCCGCTGGTGGCCAAGCTCGCCGGCGGTCCCAAGGCGTCGCTGCGCGCCCTGCAGTACGCGCTCAGCCCGCTCGCTGTGCTCATCGCCGCCGTGCACGGCCAGGTCGAGCCGGTCGCGCTGGTGTTCGGCGTGGCCGCGTTCGTCGTCGCCCGTGGTCCCGGCGCGCCGGAGCGTGCCGGCATGGTCACCGACGTGGCCGCCAAGGTCCGCAGGGGCGTGGCGGTCTACGGCGTGCGCGCCTCGATCCCGCGCGTCATCGGCCGCGGCGGCATGCTGCACCGCGCCCTGCTGCCCGGCCCCGGCGACCTGGCCGTGCTGAAGCGGGGCGCGCTGGCCGGGCTGCTGATGGGCCTGGCGCTGTGTGCCAAGAGCTGGCCGATCTGGCTGATCCCCGGCATGCTGCTGCTCCTGCCCAACCTGCGCTCCCGGGTCGCCGCCATGTTCACCACCGGGCTGGTGCCGCTGTTCTTCCTGGCCACGCTGCCCATCTTCGCGGGCACGTCGCTCAACCAGATCCCGGCGGTCATCAACACCATCCGGGACATCCGGCCGATCGTCGGCGAATACGGCTGGACCCCATGGTTCACCAACGGCGACTGGGCGCTGCGGCCGGACCTGGCCTCGTTCGGCACGAACCTGATCTACCTCTGCGTCGTCGCGGCGATCCTCATCTGGCGGCGGGCCGACCCGATCGACATGACCACGGCCATCCTGCTGGTCTTCATGGTGGTGACGCCCCGGCTGGGCGCCCAATACCTGCTGTGGTTCATGCCGTTCCTGATCGCCCGGCCCACCAGGTTCGCCTGGCCGGCGATCATCGCCGTCTCGCTCTGGTCGGGATACGGCTACCTCTACATGACCCAGTTCGACGTCAACGAATGGTGGCACCTCCACTCGTTGTGGTCGCGGGCATCGATCGTGTTGCTGCCGATCCTGGCGCTGGCCATGCCCTGGGAGCGTCGCGACGCGACGGCCTCGGGCCTGGCCCCCGCCGTGGGGTCCACGGCGGGAGCCAAGATCACCTCACCCGCATAGGCGCTCCCACAGGGTGATCCACTGGTCGGGGTGCACGTAACCCACGACGGCGTCGCGAGCCACGCCCGCCGCCGCCAGCGCGGCGTCGACCCCCTGGTAGCGGGTCTTGAGCGAGGCGCGCACTGACCCGCCCACGCCGCCGAACCCCAGCTCCACCAGTTCCTGATACGAGCGGCGGCCGGACACGAGCGGCTCGGTCCTGCGCTGGATACGCAGGATCGCCGAGTCGACCGACGGCACGGGGCGGAAGCACTCGCGGCCGATCGTGTCGCCGAGCCGCCAGCTGAACCACGGCCACGACTCCACGGTGACCAGGCTCCAGCGGCCGTAGTCGCCCGTGCGCTTGCGGGCGTACTCCAGCTGCGTGAGCAGCGTCGCCGAGGTCAGGGCCGGCGCCCGCAGGCACCAGTCCACGATCTTCGACGTGACCGAGTAGGGGATGTTGCCCACGACCGCGAACGGCTCGCGCGGGGCCCGCGCGAGCGTGAAGTCGCCCCTGACCACGTCGATCCTGGGATCGCTACGCGTGCGCGAAGCCAGCCGCCCGGCCAGCCGCGGATCGATCTCGTAACCGACGACCCGCGCGCCCGCCTCGGCCAGCGCCACGGTGAGCACCCCGTCTCCCGGGCCGGGCTCCAGCACGAGCCCTTCGGGAGCGGCGGCCTTCAGCATCAGTTCGACGGCATGCCTGTCGACCAGGAAATTCTGCGAGAGTGTCCGCCGCGCCCGATCTATGGGCGTGCGGCCGCCGCCGCCGTTCCTGGCCTTCTTCTGGGTGTGTGAATAGTTTCCGTGCGCGAAATTCTGCGCCACAGCACTGCCCTTTCGGGTCCTCGAGAGTCAACGGGTCTCGAAGGGCCCTGGGCGCGCGTGCGGACGCTCAGCCTCGGATGATCGCGTCCGCTAGCGGGCCAGAGCCCGGCTGCGGCGGATGCGAATGAAGACCTGGCAGGTGAACATGGATGACATGCGCGCCACTGTAGGAGGTGGCCGGTCACCGGGGCAAAGCAATAAACCTGATGCGCGTCGAACACCTGATTGGTCACCCTGGACGGCATGCAGGCAACGGTCACGGTCACCCCGGCACGGCTTCCCGAGCTGCTGTTGCACGTCGCCGTGGTCCGGCCGGTGTTCCTGTGGGGCGCGCCCGGCATCGGCAAGAGCTCGCTGGTACGCGAGTTCGCCGACTCGCTCGGCCTGGAATGCGTGACGCTGCTCGGCACCCAGCTCGCCCCCGAGGACCTGATCGGCGTGCCCGAGCTGGTGAACGGGCGCAGCCGCTTCGCGCCGCCGGAGTCGATCGCCAGGGCGGAGCCGTACTGCCTGTTCCTGGACGAGCTCAACGCCTCCTCGCCCGAGGTGCAGAAGGCGTTCTACTCGCTGATCCTCGACCGCAGGATCGGCACGTACGAGCTGCCCGCCGGTTCCGTGGTGATCGGCGCGGGCAACCGGGCCACCGACAACGCGCTCGCCCGCCCGATGGCCTCCGCGCTGATCAACCGGCTGGTCCACGTTCACCTGCGGGCCTCGGCCGACGACTGGCTGAAGTGGGCGGCCGGCAACGGCATCCACCCATGGATCGTCGACTACCTGGTGCAGCGCCCCGACCACCTGTGGAGCCCGCCGCCGAAGACCGAGGAGCCGTTCTCCTCGCCGCGCGCCTGGCACATGCTGTCGGACGTGCTCGTCTCCTACGGCGACGACGTCGCCGACGACACGCTCGCCATGCTCGCGTTCGGCACGCTCACCGGCACGCACGCCTCCGCCTTCCGCGCCTACGTCAAGACCGTGCGCCACGCCTACGACCTGGAGGCAGTGCTGAAGGGCGAGGCCCCGTGGCCCCGGCAGCCCGAGGAACGCGACCTGCTCTACTTCCTGGCCGAGGCCTTCCGCGCCCGCCTGATCAAGGAGCTGCCCGCCGACAAGCGCGGCGCCTCCGGCCGCGGCCGCGACCTGGGCTTCCGCGCGAAGACACTGCTGGTCGAGCTGGCCGAGATCTCCCTCGAATGCGCCCAGCTCGTCATCGCCAACAACGCCGACGGCGCGCCCGCGCTGCCCACCTGGTTCCTCGTCGAGGTCGGCAGGGACGTGCCGCGGCTGATGGCGGCCCGATCATGAGCGGGCGCAAGGAGAAGAAGGATCCATGGCGCGCGGAGGTCATGAAGGGCTGGCACGCCGTCGTCAGTCATCCCCTGTTCAGCGTCTTCCGCCGCCATCTTGAGGCGGCCGACGACGGCGAGCTGACGAAGGACACCTGGGCGATCGTCACCGCTTACGGCGAGGTGCACTTCCACCCCAAGCACCGCGCCCCGGCCGAGGAATGGTCGTGGGTCTTCGCCCACCTGCTGCTCCACCTCGGCTTCGGCCATGCCGACCCGCGCGTCTGCGCGCCCAAGGACATCGACGAAGACCGCCCCGAGCCCGCCTACCACGCCGCCTGCTGCCTGGTCGTGGACCGGTTCCTGCGCACGCTGAAGATCGGCCGCTGCCCCGCGCCGCTGCCCGATGAGCTGCCCGAGCAGGACGAGGTGACGCTGTCCGAGCAGTGGCGCAGGCTCGGCCTCCCGCCGCGCTTCAAGCCTCTCGGCGAGCCCGACTTCCGCATCGGCTCGGCCGAGCTCGCCGACGACCTGGACTTCCAGCGGACGTTCGCGATCGGCATCGCCGAGGCGGCCACGTCCGCGCTCGACCGGGCAGGGGAGCCGCGCACCTCCGTCGAAGGACACGTCAAGGGCCCATGGGACACAGCGCTGCGCTGGTTCATGTCGTCCTACCCACTGCTCGGCGCGCTCGCGGCGGGGATGAAGATCGTCTCGGACGCCGAGCTGGCCAGGGGCTGGGACATCTCGATCGCCGCGGTCAGCGCCGAGGCGGGGGAGATCTACGTCAACCCGCTCGCCCGGCACTCGGCGCAGGAATGGCGTTTCGTGCTGGCCCACGAGATGCTGCACGCCGCGTTGCGGCACGGCGAGCGGACCGGCCTGCGCGACCCGTACCTGTGGAACGTCGCCTGCGACTACGTCATCAACGGGTGGCTGGTCGAGATGGGCGTCGGGGAGATGCCGGAAGGGCTGCTGTTCGACCAGTCGCTGAGCGGTCTGTCCGCCGAAGCCGTCTACGACCGGATCGCCACCGATCTGCGGCGCCTGCGCAAGCTGGCCACCCTGCGCGGGCGCGGGCTCGGCGACGTGCTCGACCGGCCGCCGCGCCGCATCGGCGGGTACGTCGACCTCGACGACTACTACCGCAACGCGCTCTGCACCGGCCTGGCCTACCACCAGACGAGCGGCCGCGGCCTCCTGCCCGCCGGGCTCGAGGAGGAGATCCGCGCCCTCGACCAGCCGCCGCTGCCCTGGGACGCACAGCTCGCACGCTGGTTCGACGAGCACTTCCAGCCCGAGGAGCGGCGGCGCTCCTACGCCCGCGCCTCCCGCAGGCAGGCGTCGAGCCCGGACATCCCCCGGCCCGGCTGGGTGCGCCCCGAGGAGGTCGTGCGCCGGCCCACGTTCGGGGTCGTGCTGGACACCTCGGGCTCCATGGACGTGAAGCTCCTCGGTAAGGCGCTCGGCGCGATCGCCTCCTACGCCTCGGCCCGCGACGTGCCCCGTGCCCGCGTGGTCTTCTGCGACGCGACCGCCTACGACGCCGGATACCTGCCGGTGGAGGCGATCGCGGGCCGGGTCAGGGTGCGCGGCCGCGGCGGCACGATCCTCCAGCCGGGCGTGAAGCTGCTGGAACGGGCCGACGACTTCCCGCCGGACGGGCCCATCCTGGTGATCACCGACGGCCAGTGCGACGTGCTGCGCATCCGCAGGGAGCACGCGTTCCTGGTGCCGCAGGGCGCCCCCCTGCCGTTCCGGCCACGCGGCCCGGTCTTCTTCGTGAAATGAGCGCTTTCGCAGACGGACGCTAGTCCGTGACGATGACGCGGACGAGGTGCCCGTGTGACTTGTACCCGGGCGAGTCGCCGGGCATCACTCCGGTCACGCACTCGTACACGTTGCCGCCGGTCTGGCGTACCAGGAAGGCGGGCTCGGCGATCACGGACAGGAACCTGATCACGGCCCGCTGCTCGTGGATGCCCTCCAGCCGCTTCTCCGGCCGTGCCCGCACCTCGTAGAACCCGTCGTCGAGCAGCCGCTCGCCGAGGATCTCCCACCCGGGGACGCGCCGCAGATGCGGCAGGAGATGAGCCTCGGGCTCCTCGGCAACCCACCCGTCACCGCGCATCATCTCCTCGAGCCGGTGCACGGCGGGCAGCATCGCCGCCGCGTCACCCACTCCGGTGAATCGCTCGTCGATGTCCCAGCGCCGCTGCTCCATGCGTCCGATTCTTACAAGAACCCCGGGACGGCACCACGCTAGAACTGTCGCCATGGACATACTCGACCGCGCCGAAAACTACCTCCACCTGCACGGGAGGCTGATCGACAGACTGTGCTTCGAGGCGCTGTTCCGGGGCGGCTCACGTGAGCGCGTGCTGGACGCGCTGCGCTGCTACCAGAACCCCGACGGCGGCTTCGGCCACGCTCTGGAGCCCGACCTACGCGGTGCGAGCAGCCAGCCGGAGCCGGTCGAAGTGGCTTTCTGGATCCTGGACGAGCTGGACGCCTTCGACTCGCCGATGGTGGCGGCCGCCTGCGACTACCTGGCCGGCGTCACCGCGCCCGACGGGGGCGTGCCGTTCGTCCTGCCCTCCGTCAGGGACACGTTGCGCGCACCGTGGTGGCAGACGGACGACGACCCGCCGGGCAACCTCGTCCCCACGGCCTCGATCGCCGGGCTCCTGCACAAGCACGGCATCACGCACCCCTGGCTGGCCACGGCCACGGACTTCTGCTGGTCGCGAATCGCCGAGCTCAAGGAGATCGGCCCGTACGACGCCCGCGCGATCGTGACCTTCCTGAACCTGATCCCCGACCGGGAGCGGGCAGATGCCGAATTCGCCCGATTGCGCGAGGACATCTTGTCCACGGTCGCCTTCGACCTGAACGAGACCGGGCACGTCCATTTCCCGCTGGACTTCGCCTCGGAGCCGCTGCGGCTGCCGCTCTTCACGCAGGACGTCCTGGACACCCATCTCGACGCGCTCATGGACACGCAGTTCGACGACGCGGGGTGGAGCGCCAACTGGCTGATCTGGACGCCGGTCGTGGAGCACGAATGGGGTGGGTACCTGGTCCTGCAGAGGCTCAAGACGCTACGCGCGTACGGGCGGCTGCCGGGCTGAGTTCGTTCTGTCGGTGGGGCGGCGTACGTTGGGAGCATGTACGCGGAACGGCCTCCAGACCCGGACCTCGCCGGACGCGTCGCGTGCGTGTGGCACCGCGTCAGCGAGACGGAGGCCACCCAGCTCGTGGTGCCCGACGCCTGCGTCGACCTCATCTGGGGCCCGAGGGGCCTGGTCGTGGCCGGACCCGACACGGGCCCCATGCCTGCGAGCATGACGGCCGGCGACACGTTCGTGGGCATCCGCTTCAAGCCGGGTGCGGTGGGCGACCTCTTCGGCGTTCCGCTCCATGAGCTATGCGACCAGCGTGTCCCTCTGTCCGACCTTCCCGAGCTGCCGATCGCCGAGTGCGGCCCGCAGCTCGGATGGCGCCTGGAAGCCATGCGCTCGGCCGTCAGGAGCCGCCTGGCCCAGTCCGATGGCGCCGATCCCGCCGCGCCCGCCATCGCCAGGGCGCTCCGTGCCGGCCGCACGGTGACCGAGGTGGCCTGGGACCTCGGCTTCAGCGAGCGCCAGCTGCATCGCCGCAGCATGACGGCCTTCGGCTACGCGCCCAAGACCCTGCAGCGCATCGTCCGCTTCCAACGTGCGCTGCGGCTGGCGCGCGCCGGCGTCCCGCTCGCGGACGTGGCCGTCACGGCGGGCTACACCGACCAGGCGCACCTGTCACACGACGTCAAGCGGCTGAGCGGGGTGTCAATGCGCCGCCTGGTCTCGCCTGTTCGGAAGCCGGCCTGACACGAGGTCCCGTGCCCAGGTGGCGCTCGGATCGCTGTCGATCAGCACCGCCCGGGCGAGCAGGCTCAGCGGGACGGCGAGAATCGCGCCCAGCGGACCCAGCACGAAGGCCCAGACGATCAACGAGATGAACGTCATCGTCGTCGACAGTTCCACGGCGTCACCCAGGAATTTGGGCAGGATGAACGATTGGATGATGACGTTGATGACGACATACGCGACGATGACGAGCGCCATTGTGCGCACGCCCTCGTCCAGCAACGCCAGCAGCGCCGGCGGCACCAACGCGATGACGAAACCGATGTTCGGGACGTAGTTGGCGATGAGCGCCAGGACTCCCCAGAGCAGCGGCAACGGCACGTCCAGCAAGGACAGCGCGATGACGTTCAGTATCGCGTTCAACAGTCCGAAGACGGTGGACACGATGAGATAGCGCCGCGTCTTGTGCGCGAACGTGGCAAGAGCGGTTACCAGTTGCGGCCTGCTTCCTTCACCGGCGGCGAGGATTTTCGCGGTCACCGGCGCGTCCAGGCACATCGCCAGCAACGACACGACGATGAGGAAGAGACTGGAAAGAACACCGATCAAACTGCCCAGCAGGGCCTGCGCCAGCCCGAGCAGCCTGCCGGGATCGAACGTCCGCAGCGCCCTGTTGAACACGTCGGTGCCAAGGCCGTGCGCCGCGGCCCACCGCTGGCCGTCGACCAGGAGCTGCTCGAACTGGCCGGCGTACGTGGGCAGGAGCGAGGCGAGCTGGGAGATCGAGATGGTGAGGATGCCGGCCATGCCGAGCAGCACCAGCACGACGATGAGAAACGGCACCGCGACCTGGACCCACACGGGCGCTCTCCTGGCGTCGAGCCAGCCGCGCACCGGAGCGACGGCGATGACCAGCACCAGGGAAAGGATCACGGGACCGGCGATCGCGGCGATCTCCCGCAGGCCGAACAGGGCGATCACCGCGCCGGCGATGCCGACCAGAATGATGAGTGCCCTGGGCACGGGTTGATCTCGCACGCCCCGGTACCTACCCCGGACGTGCGGCGAGACCGTCGATTTGACGGTTCCAGGAGGCGTACATAGAGTTCACCAGTCCCACGAGGACGGCGTTGATCGCCGGACTCACTCCGGGGACAAACTTCCTGACACCTCCACCGCGGCGGACGTGCGCGTCCACTCGGATTGGCTGGTAAGTTAGAGGGGTTGTCCCGGAAACGGGGCGCGGATTAATTCCCACAGATCGAGCAAGTCCGGTCAATTTGACAGGAACTTGAACGGCTGAAAGAATTAAGACACAACGAGATGAACGCCACGAGCGAGAAGCCAGACGGTTTCAAGTAAGGTTGTACGCGTCCGTTTCTTGAGAACTCAACAGTGTGTTAAAAGCCAGTGCATGTTTTTACATGTATGAACCCCGTCATTATTG